>NZ_JCAHZS010000018.1:0-963 GCF_059415145.1 Sulfurospirillum sp. E15m | reverse complement strand
AGAGCCGATAATCTTTCAAGCGGAGATGGGGACTTAACACGAAAATTGGATGTTATTGGCAATGATGAAATTGCGCAAGCGAGTAACAGCATCAACCGCTTTATTGAAAAAGTACGCATCTTAATCAGTGAAGCTAAAAACCTCTCCAACGAAAACTCCTCTATTTCGCATGAACTCTCTTCTACGTCGCTTGAAGTTGGACGTGCGGTAGAAACTTCTATGCAAATCGTTGGCAATACAACCTCAAAAGCAGCCTTGCTTAAATCAGAGATGGCACAAGGCATGCAAGAGGCCAAAGAGGGAAAAACAGAGTTGGTAAAAGCTAACGAGTTCTTAAGTGATGCCAACAGTGCTATTTTAGCTCTTACCAAAGACATTCAAAGCAGTGCCGCCACGGAAATTGAATTGGCGCATAAAATTCAACAACTCAGTCACGATGCCGAACAAGTCAAAGAAATTTTAGTTGTCATTGGTGATATCGCAGATCAAACCAATTTACTTGCACTCAATGCCGCCATTGAAGCAGCACGTGCGGGTGAGCATGGTCGAGGATTTGCCGTAGTTGCGGATGAAGTGAGAAAGTTAGCAGAACGTACACAAAAAAGTCTTCAAGAGATCAATGCAACAATTAATGTTATTGTTCAATCGATTGTTGATAGTAGCGATCAAATGACACTCAATTCTAAAAAAGTGGAATCTTTAGCGACTACCGCAAGTAGTGTCGAAACAAAGATTAACAATATGTTTGCGGTTATGGGAAATGCCACACAGGTATCGGATAAGACCGCTGAGAATTATCTCAAAACGGGTTCTGATATTGAAACAATGATTACCAATGTGAGCCAAATCAATGACATTTCAAGTCAAAATGCTAGGAGTGTTGAGGAAATCGCTAGTGCAGCTGAACATCTTAGTCGTATGACCGAAACTTTGAATCTCAAGCTCTCTGAATTTAGAACGTGA
>NZ_JCAHZS010000017.1:0-1139 GCF_059415145.1 Sulfurospirillum sp. E15m | reverse complement strand
TGATTAAGATGCGTACTTTTTCAATAAAGCGGTTGATGCTGTTACTCGCTTGCGCAATTTCATCATTGCCAATAACATCCAATTTTCGTGTTAAGTCCCCATCTCCGCTTGAAAGATTATCGGCTCTACGCATTAAATCTCCAAGAGGATTTGAAATCGTTTTTGTAATAAGGAACATCGTGACGCCAATACAGATAACCACTAAAATCAGCGAAACAATCAAGAAGATACGAATTTGAGAGGTAATGCTTGCGTTTATCTCATCTTGTAATTTTGTTACTTCTGCTTCAACACTATCAACGTAAACACCCGTACCCATCATCCAGTGATATGGCTCAAAAGGTACGGCGTATGCGAATTTTAAAAAGGGTTTACCGTCTTTGACTTTTGGGAATTCATATTTAACCAGCGCACCACCTTTTTTAGCGGCTTCAAGTAACTCTTTTACAAAGAAGACACCTTTACTGTCTTTAAGCCCTATTAAGTTTTTACCATGAAGTGATTTGTTGGTTGGAAGTAAAACATTCGTGCCATCTTGTTTATAGATAAACACATACCCACTTTTATCGCCAAAAAAGCGCAGTGTATCAAGCTTTTCAAAAATTGCTTCTTGAATCTGCTCATCGGATGTTCCCTTGGCTTTTTCAACTTTATAGATTGTGAGTGCTGTTTGTTGAACAATTTCCATAATCGTTTTAAGTTCATTTTCATGAAATTGGTAAGCACTTTTTTCATACTCTGAAATAAACATTTTAGCATTGTTGTTTGTATTGACATAAGAAATGCCAATAATACAACCACCTAAGATCACTAATGAAAGAATAAGTGAGACTAAAATTCTGGTTGAAATCCTCATTTTTACCTCCTTTTTTTAGGTAAATATTAGCGCATTGTATCATAAAAGCACGATGAATACGAAAAGTAACATACTCAAAAAAGTTGAAATACGAGCTAAAAATAGTCTTTTCAGTAAGGCACTAAACGAAATGAGTGCCTTATGCGTAAAAACGTATCACGTTCTAAATTCAGAGAGCTTGAGATTCAAAGTTTCGGTCATACGACTAAGATGTTCAGCTGCACTAGCGATTTCCTCAACACTCCTAGCATTTTGACTTGAAATGTCATTGATTTGGCTCACA
>NZ_JCAHZS010000016.1:0-2662 GCF_059415145.1 Sulfurospirillum sp. E15m | reverse complement strand
AAACTACACGAAAGGAACAAAGAATGGCTGTTGAACAAAGCAGAAGAGACTTTATAGGCATGGCATTCGGCGGTTTTGCAGCGGCAGGAGGGGTAATAGCCCTTGGCGCTATGAAAAAGACTTGGGACCCACTTCCAAGTGTACAATCTGCTGGATTCATCACCGTTGATCTCTCTCCCATGAGCGAAGGAGAAATCCAAACGATACAGTGGAGGGGAAAGCCTATTTTCATTCTACGAAAAACGGCAGATATGAAAAAGAATGAGAAACGCGATGTCGTTGCGGGGAATAAAGACTATACAGTTATCATTGGACTCTGCACACACCTAGGATGTATTCCAACATGGATGCCTGCAACCAAACAATTCAAATGCGCCTGTCATGGTGGCGAGTTTGATGCGAGCGGTGTCAATACGTTTGGACCACCACCACGACCAATGGATATTCCTCCATTTAAGATTGATGGTGAAAAACTTGTTCTGGGTGAAGAAGGTCCTGAGTATAAAAAAATGGTAGCTAAAGCTTAAGGAGGCAGATGTGGCAGAAATAAGAAAAGCTGATGGCTTTATCGACTGGCTCGATCAACGCTTAGCAGTAAAAGCATTAACAAAAGTCTTAATGACAGAATACTGGATTCCAAAAAACATTAACTTCCTTTGGGCAATGGGAGTTGTCTTAATGTCCCTTTTTATGATTTTAATTGTTTCAGGAATATTCCTTTTAATGTACTACAAACCCGATATTCACCTTGCATTTGATAGTGTAAACTATACCATTATGCAAGAAGTAGAATACGGTTGGTTATGGAGACATATGCATGGTGTTGCCGCTTCAACCATCTTCTTAGTCATTTATATCCATATGTTCACAGGTATCTATTATGGCTCGTATAAAAAAGGCCGTGAGATGATCTGGCTTACCGGTATGGCTCTGTTCGGTATCTTCTCTGCTGAAGCGTTTAGTGGATATATGCTTCCATGGGGTCAAATGAGCTACTGGGCAGCACAAGTTATCACCAACCTTTTTGGCGGTATCCCTGTTATTGGTGAAGCTTTGGTTATTTGGATTAGAGGTGATTTTTTAGTGGCTGATGCAACTTTAACACGTTTCTTTATGCTTCACGTTTTATTATTACCACTTGTGATTTTACTTTTAATTGCTATTCACTTCTACTCTTTGCGTGTTCCTCACGTTAATAACCAAGAATCTGAAGAGTTCGATTTTGAAAAAGAATCTAAAAAATATTTAGAAGGTCGTAAAAAAGAGTCTAAAGTTGTGCCATTCTGGCCTGTCTTTCTTTCTAAAGATTTCTTTGTAGTCGGTATTGCTCTGACTATTTTCTTCTACCTTGTCTGTTATCACTATGACTTTGCAATGGATCCAATTAACTTTGAACCGGCAAACAATATGAAAACACCTCCACACATCTATCCTGAATGGTACTTCTTGTGGAGTTATGAAGTATTACGTGGTTTCTTCTTTGACATTGCAGGCATTCCTGCGATGAAAATTGGTCTTGCCGCGTTTGGTTTTGCAAACGTTATCTTTATGTTGCTTCCATTCTTGGATAGAAACACCATGCACACAGCCCCAGCACATAGACGTCCAGCATTTTTTGTTTGGTTCTGGTTATTGCTTGTGGATATGATTGTTTTAACTGTTTATGGAAAGCTTCCTCCAACAGGAAATAATGCCTGGGTAGGATTTGCTGCTGCGCTTACGTTTATTGTACTGTTTATTGCGCTTCCAATTATCACAAAAATGGAAGCAAAATGTGTTGGAGGTGACAAATGAGAGAATTAAAAATTCTAGCGGTTGTAATTTTCTTTACAGCGGTTGTCTATTGGGGTGTTGAGCCTTTTGCGCACTCTCAAATGCATCCTCATGTTGCCCCTGCTGATTTTAGCTTTAAAGACTTAGGCGCTACAACCAAAGTTGGCGATCCTAAAAAAGGTGCTGAGAACTTTATGAATGCAGGCTGTACAGGATGCCATGGTGTAAGCTCTCAAAACTTACCTGCGCCTATGGATGCAGCAAGTGCATCTGCTAGCTTTGGTGTTGTACCACCTGATCTTAGTAATGTCGGTGCTTTATATGACAAAAACTTCTTAATTGCATTGATTAAAGACCCAACAAAGGCACTCAAAGTTGAGCACAAGTTTAATGAAACACGTCCTCATCCGATGATTGCGTTTTATGGTCTTGGTGGTGATTTAGACCAAGAGGTTGCTGATATTGTTGCATACCTTCAAAGCATTGCACCGGTCAAACCATTGGATGACAAACAAGTCTTTCAAGAAGCGTGCCAACGATGCCATGACATGAAGTACGACAAAGTATTTAGAACCACGGAACAAGATGCTATTAAAGCCTATATGGGAACCATTCCCCCTGATCTTTCAATGATGATTCGCTCTAAAGGTGCAGAGTATCTTGCAACCTTTATCAACAATCCTCAAAAACAACTGGCCGGTACATCAATGCCTCGCGTTGGTTTAACCGAAAAGGCACAAGATCAAGTGATCGCTTATATGGAAAAAGTGGGTGATCGCAAAAAAGCTGAAAGAGAAGGCCTTGGCTATAAACTGATCGCTTTTATGGCTATCTTTACGCTCTTAGCTTTCGCTTGGAAAGTCAAAATCTGGAAAGAAGTTCACTAAGT
>NZ_JCAHZS010000015.1:0-3535 GCF_059415145.1 Sulfurospirillum sp. E15m | reverse complement strand
TCAAATACATAATTTAAGATAACTATATATACTCCTAACCATACTAAAAAAGCTATAATTATGAAAAACAAACCTTCAAGAATTTCAAAGATTTCATCAAAATGTATTTTCATTGCAAATCAGCTCTCAGCCATACTTTTAAATCTTCGTCTGTAAGGGTCGAAAGATGTTTGATGTATTCTTCGACCATATATAAATTGTCTTTTTTTTGTGAATTGCCATATACTGTATCGAAACCATATAACAAAATATTACCCTGCTTGTATTCACCACTTATTAAAGTTGCCACATAAAGTTTGTAATCGAAGTAATATCTGACTTCTTCCAGTGTTCGAAAGCCCACCAAATTTTGAGGATCATCTTGCTCTAAATTAAGAATTTCACCATATAAGTCACCTAGTTTATACAGCTCTTGTTCAATTTTTTTAGACAAGCCTAAGCTTTCAATTGGGGCAAGATACTCAAATTCATCTGTAACCAAATATTGATTATCTTCACTATTTAAACACTTGAGATATATTAATCCATAGTCATATTCAAACATAACAATATCTATTTTTTTTTGATTATTTATTTCCATATGACACCACCTAGATTTTTAATACCCAATGGGTAAGAATTTACAATGTATCCATTAGAACCTATCACAACATTGAGATATTTTGTTTCTCCATTTACTAATACTTTATAAACACTACCATCTGCACCATACGTGCCAATAGATTTACCTGTTTTGATTGTATTTGTAACAAAATTAGCAATAGAGCCAGATTCAACTCCCCATTTAACAAAATCCTTGTCATGTCTTTCAATTATATGCTGAAGTCCAGCATTTGAACTACCTTTTTCCAACCACACAATTTTACCATCAACTTTAGCTATCGATACGATCTTTTCAGGACTAATTTTCAATCCTTCTTCTATAGCTTCTTTAATGAGCTTTTTAGCCGCCATATCCGTTAATTTGACACTGACACCATCTACAAACATTACACCAATACTTGCAACATTAAGTGCCGTAACAATGGCATCTACTTTAGCATTAGTATTTGAAACTTCTTCTTTCTTTTGTGTATAGATTGCTTCAAAAGTGCTGTCATTATCTTTTATCAATGTTTTAAAATCAGCACTATTGGCAAGTGTTTTTTTAATCTCTTCTTGACTTAATCCTGTTTCGATAAGAACTTTGATTTTATCTTGTACTGTTCCATTTTGCAATACTTTTGCTCTCTCAATATCTGATAAATTCCAAAATGCTTCATTATCCATCCTTCCATCACCATTAGCCGCTTTTTTAGCATCAGCTTCATAGGCTTTGGTATTGTCAGATAAAGTTTTAGCATCAGCCGTGGAAGGTTTTTTGATTGTATCTTCTGCTCAAATAAAGGGGACAGGCTACTTTTTATCATAATTCTTCTTTTCTTTTTGGTCTTCCTCGTGGGTTGAGCGTTGAGGAGAGTCCAAACTCTTGTGCTGTTTTTTCCATCCATGCTAATTCACCCAATGGACTCTGACGATTGACGCTATTACGTACTATTGTTAGTTCCTCATCTCTTAATGGAGTGTTTACATGTAAAGCCCAATCGGTTGGTAATGCTATCAAAGCTTCATCGAGTAATTGTCTCTCTTGATTCACTCTCTCCCACAATGAGCCATAAACCCATGCCTCAGCTTCATTCACCAGTTTGGCACGTAAGGCATTGGCTTCGATGTAACGCAAGAGTGAGAGATAATAACTCTCTTTTTGAACTATAAAACTCTTATATCGCCCTTGCCAAATATGCCCTGATGTTTTATTCTTTCGATGATAATAACGCACATGCGATGTCATCACCCATTGCATCAAGCGACTCAAACTTCCTTCTGCAAGAGGCATCAGTAAAAGGTGAAAATGGTTTGGCATCAGACAATACGCATGAAGTTCAACCGCTTCTCTTTTCAAGCCATCCTGAAGTAACTTTAAAAAGTAAACATAATCTTCAGCATCATCAAACACTTGCATTCGCATATTTCCACGGTTAATCACATGATAAATGCCCCCAATACTCTCACCTCTAGCAATGCGTGGCATGGATTTGTCCTTTTACATGTAAAGATTTTTGAGTGAGTTTAGCACAAAAGTTATTTAAAGTAGCCTGTCCCCTTTATTCCCCTTTATTCTCCAGTTACAATATAACCGTTTTCACTGACACCAACAGCTACTTTTTGTACTTTATCTTTAAAAACAATTTCATAAACGTTTCTTATGTTTTTACCAGAACCTACCGTATCGATTATTTTGCCATTTGTTACTGCAATTTAAAGTAGCCTGTCCCCTTTATGTCTATGCTTTTTTTCTCTTTGATAAAAATAATATGCTTCAATGAAAAGTTGGATTAGTGCAAAGGCTAGCGGAATAATGTATATTTTATCTTCATATAATCTATTATCATATCTATCAAAAAGCAAATGTAAAAAACCAATATTATATAAATATTTACAGATTATTACATCGGAAACGGCAGATAAAAATGCAAATAAATATCTAACTATCTTTGCTTTAAATTTACATAATTCAATTATGAAAAAAAATATAAAAGCAAAAGAGCACAAATAAAATAATAATGCATTTAAGTTTACACCATTTGATACAATCGAATGTATTTCCCCCTTAAATACAATGTACTTTATAATAAATAAAAAATAAGATACCAAAAATAGATAATATGTTATTAAAAATATTTGTGCATTTTTAAAGTATTTAGAAGCAAACAATAATATAACTATGGGCTGAATAAATTCATATATTATCAATGAGATTATTCCTCCTACCCAAATAAAATTGGTTGCAAAATTATCTAATCCTCCATCGCCAACATTAGGCTCATATACATGCAAAAGCTTTGTTGTGCCATACCAAAAAAATAAAACTAGCGATGGCCAAAAGAGAAAAAAAAGTTTCTTGACTATTTGTGAGAAATAAATAAATAAAGATATTTTCATTTTAATTCTCCTGTAAGCCCTTGGTATTGTTTAATCTCTTTTTCTAGTTGCTCAGTTGATATATTTAATTTTTTAGCTGTTTCTTTTGCATCTTTTTCAGATGTTTCTCCTGAATTTTGTAAAACAGCATTTTTAAAATCTTTTATTTTACCACCTGATTGCTCTATAACATTGTCAATATAAGTATTACTATTTCTATACTCAGATGATGGATTATTATTTGAACCAAAAAGTACCTCTATCCCTGCATTAATAGTTTGAGATATAGTTGGATACTGATTGGTGAGTATAAAAATAGGGGTCAGGGCTAAACTTTTAACTTTTTTACTTAATACAGTTTTACATGTAAAAAGATTTTGAATAAAAAAACTATGCTGGCGACTCATCATTCCCCTTATTTTCATTTTTTCACAAGCAAACATAACAAAAGTAAAAAGTTTAGCCCTGACCCCTAGAATTCTAGAATTCATTATTTTACATGTAAAAGATTTATTGCTTAATTTCATTAAAGTAGCCTGTCCCCTTTATCTCTTATCTCTTTGCATTACACTAA
>NZ_JCAHZS010000014.1:3708-5525 GCF_059415145.1 Sulfurospirillum sp. E15m | reverse complement strand
GTTATTTTAAGGAAGGTGAGTATATAATTTCGTCCTCGTTTGAGAGAACGGGGTTAGAAAGAAGCGCCCAAAGTAGGGCATTTGCTTCAAGTTCATTACCATTTTAACAATGTCAAATTCAATCTTTGAAATCTAAATAAGCGACCTTAGCCAGGACGCAAACACGTAAGAGATTATCAACTCTTCTTAATAAAAGAGATAAGTCAATTGAAGAACACTTCATAAATTTTATGGAGAGTTTGATCCTGGCTCAGAGTGAACGCTGGCGGCGTGCTTAACACATGCAAGTCGAACGGAGTAAAGTAGCTTGCTATTTTACTTAGTGGCGCACGGGTGAGTAATGTATAGCTAACCTGCCCTTTAGTGGGGGACAACAGTTGGAAACGACTGCTAATACCCCATACTCCTTCTTATCATAAGGTAAGTTGGGAAAGATTTATTGCTAAAGGATGGGGCTTTATTGTATCAGCTAGTTGGTGGGGTAATGGCCTACCAAGGCGATGACGCATACCTGGTCTGAGAGGATGATCAGGCACACTGGAACTGAGACACGGTCCAGACTCCTACGGGAGGCAGCAGTGGGGAATATTGCACAATGGGGGAAACCCTGATGCAGCAACGCCGCGTGGAGGATGACGCATTTCGGTGTGTAAACTCCTTTTATAAGGGAAGATAATGACGGTACCTTATGAATAAGCACCGGCTAACTCCGTGCCAGCAGCCGCGGTAATACGGAGGGTGCAAGCGTTACTCGGAATCACTGGGCGTAAAGGATGCGTAGGCTGGAGATCAAGTCAGGAGTGAAATCCAACGGCTCAACCGTTGAACTGCTCCTGAAACTGGTCACCTAGAATATGGGAGAGGTAGATGGAATTGGTGGTGTAGGGGTAAAATCCGTAGATATCACCAGGAATACCGATTGCGAAGGCGATCTACTGGAACATTATTGACGCTGAGGCATGAAAGCGTGGGGAGCAAACAGGATTAGATACCCTGGTAGTCCACGCCCTAAACGATGCACACTAGTTGTTGCCCTGCTAGTCAGGGCAGTAATGCACTTAACAGATTAAGTGTGCCGCCTGGGGAGTACGGTCGCAAGATTAAAACTCAAAGGAATAGACGGGGACCCGCACAAGCGGTGGAGCATGTGGTTTAATTCGAAGATACACGAAGAACCTTACCTGGCCTTGATATCCTAAGAATCCTGCAGAGATGTGGGAGTGCTAGTTTACTAGAACTTAGAGACAGGTGCTGCACGGCTGTCGTCAGCTCGTGTCGTGAGATGTTGGGTTAAGTCCCGCAACGAGCGCAACCCTCGTGATTAGTTGCTAACAGTTCGGCTGAGCACTCTAATCAGACTGCCTTCGCAAGGAGGAGGAAGGTGAGGACGACGTCAAGTCATCATGGCCCTTATGGCCAGGGCTACACACGTGCTACAATGGCTAGGACAAAGAGACGCGATACTGCGAAGTGGAGCAAATCTTAAAACCTAGTCTCAGTTCGGATTGGAGTCTGCAACTCGACTCCATGAAGCTGGAATCGCTAGTAATCGTAGATCAGATATGCTACGGTGAATACGTTCCCGGGTCTTGTACTCACCGCCCGTCACACCATGGGAGTTGAATTCACCCGAAGCCGGAATACTAAACTAGTTACCGACCACGGTGGGTTCAGCGACTGGGGTGAAGTCGTAACAAGGTAACCGTAGGAGAACCTGCGGTTGGATCACCTCCTTTCTAGAGTATATGGGATACTATCTCACAATGGTATCCCGGCGAGAGTGGCTAAGGAAGCTTATTTAGTTTTGAGAGATTGAA
>NZ_JCAHZS010000014.1:0-3608 GCF_059415145.1 Sulfurospirillum sp. E15m | reverse complement strand
GGGGCTTATAGCTCAGGTGGTTAGAGCGTACCCCTGATAAGGGTAAGGTCAGAGGTTCGAGTCCTCTTAAGCCCACCATGGGGAATTAGCTCAGCTGGGAGAGCGCCTGCTTTGCACGCAGGAGGTCAGCGGTTCGATCCCGCTATTCTCCACCATTTTAAATGGACATTGTGAAGAAGCGTTAAAGAAGTTTAATAACAGTTCTTACTTGCAAGGGTTGTTATTAGACTTTTTTAGTCTAAAGTTATTTAATTTATTATTGTCAAAGTCAACAAAACGCAAAAAAACAATTTACAACTTGTTGAATGTGTTCTTCGCAAAGCGAAAGCTTTAGTGATTGAATGAAGACTGGACTTTGTTCAGGCTTTATGAGACAGAAGAATGTTTTACATTTAATAAGGGAGTGAAATGTGCATTAGAATACAAATAGGTAAGCTATTAAGAGCGAATGGTGGATGCCTAGGCTGTAAGAGGCGATGAAGGACGTACTAGACTGCGAAAAGTTGCGGGGAGCTGTCAAGAAGCTTTGATCCGCAAATATCCGAATGGGGCAACCCAGCTAGCAGTGATGCTAGTTACCCTGCGGGGGGCGAACCTGGCGAAGTGAAACATCTCAGTAGCCAGAGGAGAAGAAATCAAATAGAGATTCCGATAGTAGCGGCGAGCGAACTTGGAAGAGGGCAAACCTGTTGCTTGCAACAGGGGTTGTAGGACTGCGTTGTAGAATGATGATAGATAGTAGAGTAATCTGGAAAGATTAACCACAGCGGGTGATAGTCCCATATACGAAATCTTAATTCATCTTAGCAGTATCCTGAGTAGGGCGGAACACGTGATATTCTGTCTGAAGCCGGGAGGACCACCTCCCAACCCTAAATACTACTTACAGACCGATAGTGAACCAGTACCGTGAGGGAAAGGTGAAAAGAACCCCAGTGAGGGGAGTGAAATAGAACCTGAAACCATTTGCTTACAATCATTCAGAGCCCTATGATTTATCAGGGTGATGGACTGCCTTTTGCATAATGAGCCTGCGAGTTGTGGTATCTGGCGAGGTTAAGAAAACTCGGAGCCGTAGCGAAAGCGAGTCTTAATAGGGCGAATTAGTCAGATGCTGCAGACCCGAAGCGAAGTGATCTATCCATGAGCAGGTTGAAGCTGGTGTAAGAGCTAGTGGAGGACCGAACTCGCTGACGTTGAAAAGTCTTGGGATGACTTGTGGATAGGGGTGAAAGGCCAATCAAACTTCGTGATAGCTGGTTCTCTCCGAAATATATTTAGGTATAGCGTCATGTTGTAGTATACGGGGGTAGAGCACTGATTGGGCTAGGGCCTATACCAAGGTACCAAACCCTGTCAAACTCCGAATACCGTATATGTAATCATGGCAGTCAGGCGGCGGGTGATAAAATGCGTCGTCAAGAGGGGAACAACCCAGACTACCAGCTAAGGTCCCAAAGTGATAACTCAGTGGAAAACGATGTGGAGTTACTTAAACAACCAGGAGGTTGGCTTAGAAGCAGCCATCCTTTAAAGAAAGCGTAACAGCTCACTGGTCTAGTGATTCTGCGCGGAAAATATAACGGGGCTAAAGTTATCCACCGAAGCTGTAGATTCTACTTTTAGTAGAGTGGTAGGAGAGCGTTCTAGTCAGCATTGAAGGTGTACCGGTAAGGAGCGCTGGAGCGGCTAGAAGTGAGTATGCAGGCATGAGTAGCGATAAAACAGGTGAGAATCCTGTTCGCCGAAAACCCAAGGTTTCCTACGCGATGTTCGTCATCGTAGGGTTAGTCGGGACCTAAGTCGAGTCCGAAAGGGGTAGACGATGGAAAGTTGGTTAATATTCCAACACCAATAATAGAGCGCGATGGAAGGACGCTTAAAGCTAAACGAGGCAACTGATGGAATAGTTGTTCGAAGGGTGTAGATTAGATGATAGGCAAATCCGTCATCTTATATTCGAGACCTGACAGGCACTTGATGCTCTTCGGAGTGGATGGTGAATCGTTGATGCTATCGAGCCAAGAAAAGTTTCTAAGTATATCTGTTATTGCTCGTACCGTAAACCGACACAGGTGGGTGAGATGAGTATTCTAAGGCGCGTGGAAGAAATCTGGTTAAGGAACTCTGCAAAATAGCACCGTATCTTCGGTATAAGGTGTGCCTCCTTCTGTATATGGACTTGCTCCAAAAAGCGGAAAAGGTTGCAACAAAGAGTCCCTCCCGACTGTTTACCAAAAACACAGCACTCTGCTAACTCGTAAGAGGATGTATAGGGTGTGACGCCTGCCCGGTGCTGGAAGGTTAATTGATGTGGTTAGCGCAAGCGAAGCCATTGATCGAAGCCCCAGTAAACGGCGGCCGTAACTATAACGGTCCTAAGGTAGCGAAATTCCTTGTCGATTAAATATCGACCTGCATGAATGGCGTAACGAGATGGGAGCTGTCTCGACCAGAAATCCAGTGAAATTGTAGTGGAGGTGAAAATTCCTCCTACCCGCGGCAAGACGGAAAGACCCCGTGGACCTTTACTATAGCTTGACACTGCTGTTGGGATAAGAATGTGCAGGATAGGTGGGAGGCTTTGAGGATGTGACGCCAGTTGCATCTGAGCCATTGTTGAGATACCACTCTTTTTTATTCTGATAGCTAACTGGGACATATTATCTATGTTCAGGACAATGTCTGGTGGGTAGTTTGACTGGGGCGGTCGCCTCCTAAAAAGTAACGGAGGCTTACAAAGGTTGGCTCAGAACGGTTGGAAATCGTTCGTAGAGTATAATGGTACAAGCCAGCTTGACTGTGAGACATACACGTCGAGCAGAGACGAAAGTCGGTCATAGTGATCCGGTGGTTCTGTGTGGAAGGGCCATCGCTCAAAGGATAAAAGGTACCCCGGGGATAACAGGCTGATCTCCCCCAAGAGCTCACATCGACGGGGAGGTTTGGCACCTCGATGTCGGCTCATCGCATCCTGGGGCTGGAGCAGGTCCCAAGGGTATGGCTGTTCGCCATTTAAAGCGGTACGCGAGCTGGGTTCAGAACGTCGTGAGACAGTTCGGTCCCTATCTGCCGTGGGCGTAGGAAAGTTGAGGAGAGTTAACCCTAGTACGAGAGGACCGGGTTGAACGAACCACTGGTGTACGGGTTGTTCTGCCAAGAGCATCGCCCGGTAGCTATGTTCGGATGTGATAACCGCTGAAAGCATCTAAGCGGGAAGCCAACTCCAAGATGAACTTTCCCTGAAGACCTCATGAAGACTACATGTTTGATAGGCTGGGTGTGTAATGGGTGAGAGCCCTTTAGCTGACCAGTACTAATAGGTCGTTTGGCTTATTTATTTTAATGTATGATAATGCTATTTCACTTCCTTATTAAGTGTAAAGCGCTTTGTTGACTAGACAATACTAAAATCACCAAAGAATGGTGAATTAAGCCTATTTCGTTATAATACGACATAGATTTACTTCACGATTCTGGTGGCTATAGAGAAGAGGAAACGCCCTGTCCCATTTCGAACCAGGAAGCTAAGCTCTTCATCGCCGATAATACTCTCCCTTACTGGGATGGAAACGTAGGTCGCCGCCAGTTCCTCGTGATTCCTTTTT
>NZ_JCAHZS010000013.1:0-31096 GCF_059415145.1 Sulfurospirillum sp. E15m | reverse complement strand
AAAGCCTTTCCAGAACCATTCATGTTGGAGAAGTGTAAACACCTCTCCAAATTTCTCATAGTGCGGTATCGCTTTTATCATCGCTGTCCCATACAAGGGATTGTCTCCACCACTAAATGCAGCAGAGACCAATCCCATAAGCGCAATGATTTTATACATTACGTGTTTCATTGCTGCTCCTTTCATTGGTTTTTATAGGCCTTATCCCATCCGTAAGGAGAGTTTGCACCTTTACCACCACGAGCCATCACACGTGCCCTAAAGACATTCGATACTGATTCAGCGTCGCCAACCAAAAGTGCTTTGGTTGAACACATTGCCGCACATACTGGCACTTTACCTTCAGCGATACGATTTTGACCATATAAATGGCGCTCTTCTTTGGAGTTCGTCTCTAATGGACCACCTGCACACATCGTACATTTATCCATAGCACCTTTAATACCAAAAGCACCATCACGTGGAAATTGTGGAGCGCCAAATGGACAAGCGTACAAGCAATATCCACATCCGATACATTTGTTTTTATCATGTAAAACGATGCCGTCTTCTCGGATATAGAAACAATCCACGGGACATACTTGCTGGCAAGGTGCATCGGTACAGTGCATACATGCAATGGATGTACTCATTTCTTTGCCAGGGATTCCTTCATTGATCGTTACAACTTTACGACGGCTAATGCCTACAGGAAGCTCATGCGCTTCAGCACAAGCGACAGAACAGCCATCACACTCAATACATCTGCTTTCATCGCAGTAAAATTTCATTCTTGCGTAATCCATCATCCACCCCCTACGCTTTTTCGATGCGGCATAGACCGCCCTTAGTTTCAGGAATCTGAGTAATGATGTCGTAACCGTAGTTTGTAACGGTATTTACACTCTCGCCGCTTGCATAAGGCTTCGTTCCTGCTGGGAAATTACCTGTTCTATCTGTACCTTGGAAGTGACCTGCAAAGTGGAATGGCATAAAGACCATATCGGGAAGTACGCTATAAGAGAACTTCGCTTTCACTTTGATTTTTGTTCCTTCAGGTGAGTGAATCCACATCATTTCACCGTTCTTAATGCCATGTTTAAATGCCAAGTCTGGATGAATATTACAAAACATCTCAGGAGTCAAGGCTGCTAAGTATTTAGATGAACGGTTTTCAACACCGGCACCATTCATGTTGACTAAACGTGCGGTAATCATATTGACTGGGAACTCTTGTGAGTAATCTTTCGCACTTTGAACAGAGGTGTACTTCGTCATAACACGGAAATGATTTGGCTTATCTGCATATGCAGGGTATTTGAGTGTCAAATCATGGCGTGGTGAATGCAGAGGTTCTCTGTGCATTGGTATTTGATCAGGGAATTCCCAAACGATGGCACGTGCTTTTGCATTACCATATGGGGCGACACCTGCTTCCATACATTTTTGAACAATAAGATTCGAGTTATCGACTTTCCAGTTTGCACCCATTGCCGCTTTTTCTGCTTCGGTCAAAGTAATACCAAGGACTGCTTCAATGTTTGCTTTGGTAATCTCTGCGTGACCACCTTTCACTTTTGAATCTTTAACACTGACATCGGCTGTTGCAAGAATGTTTTGGCCATTATGCTCATTGCCGAAACGATTTCTAAAGCCCATACCACCCATGCTAACAGGTTTTGAAGTATCGTAAAGGTTTGGTGAACCACTGTGTGTTTTTGTCCAGCAAGGCCATGGTAAACCATAGTACTCACCTTTCATAGGACCTTTACCCTCTAGGGTTACTTCATCAAACATATGCCAGTTATCGGTATGTTTTTTAACGCGCTCTGCTGTCCAACCGGTAAGTCCGATGGTTTTAATAATACGCGCAATTTCATTGGTTGCATCTTCTGGCCATGTAAAGGCTGTTTTTCCAGGAATCATCTCTAACTTGCCATCGGGTGTTTCTTGCATCAACATACCTTTGGTATATTGTTCATAGAACCCTAGACGCTTAGCAAGTTCAAACATAATCTCTTGGTCTGGTTTACATTCATAAAGAGGCTCAACCACTTTGTATCTCCATTGCGCACTTCTATTCGTCGCAACAACTAAACCACTGGTTTCAAACTGTGTTGCTGCTGGGAGTAAAAATACATTGTCTTTTTTATCGGTTAGAATTGCCGCTTCATTGACAAATGGGTCTGCTAAAACAATCATTTCAAGATGATCAAGTGCTTCTTTCACTTTTGCTTGTTGTGCAATAGAGGTAATACCGTTACCCATAACCACAAGTGCTTTTAAGTGTGTACCTGCATTATCGATAGCATCATCACTTTTGACACCTTCAACACCTGCCCACCAACGTGCAAGAGAGAAGCCTTTTTTGCTCATCCATGATTTATCTTTAAATTGTTTTTCAAGGTATTCAAAATCAACGCCCCATGATTTTGCAAAGTATTTCCATGCACCCTCTGCCAAACCATAATAACCCGGAAGGTTATCTGCCAAACATCCCATATCCGTAGCACCTTGAACGTTATCGTGTCCACGAAGAATATTCGTACCGCCACCTGCTTTACCCATGTTGCCAAGAGCAAGCTGGAGGATCGGAGCCATACGTGTATTACTTGAACCAATCGTATGTTGGGTTAGACCCATCGCCCAGATGAGTGTTCCAGGACGGTTTTTTGCATAAACTGTTGTAATTTGAATCAATTTATCAGCAGGAATACCTGTGACATCAGCAACGACTTCAGGTGTCCATTTAAGCGCTTCTGCACGGATATCTTCCATTCCATAAACACGACTTCCAATAAACTCTTTATCTTCCCAGCCATTTTTGAAAATGAGATGAAGCATACCATACATAAATGGAATGTCAGTGCCTGGTCTAATTTGCGCATAAAGGTCAGCTTTTGCGGCTGTTTTGGTAAAACGAGGATCAATAACGATGAGTTGTGCGTTATTGCGCTCTTTTGCTTTTAAAAGATGTTGAAAACCAACAGGGTGATTGACCGCTGGGTTTGCACCAAAAATAATGATCGCTTTTGAATTTTGGATGTCATTGAGTGAATTTGTCATAGCACCGTAACCCCATGTATTCGCCACACCGGCGACTGTAGAGCTATGTCAGATTCTTGCTTGATGATCTGTGTTATTGGTTCCAAAAAATGCAGCGAATTTTCTAAAATAATACGCTTGTTCGTTTCCTAATTTTGCTGAACCCAAAAATTGAACAGAATCAGCACCGTCTTTTTTCTTAAGATCAGCCAATTTAGTCGCAATACGGTTTAATGCTTCATCCCAAGAGATGCGTTTCCATTGACCGTTTTCTTTGACCATTGGGTATTTAAGGCGTACTTCTGATCTGACCATATCGATCATATCAGCACCTTTACAGCAGTGTCCACCAAGGCTTACAGGGTGATCTTGAGCAACTTCTTGACGTACCCATACACCATTTTGGACTTCTGCAATTACACCACATCCGACAGAACATGATGTACAAATTGTTTTCACTTTCTTACTTCCAGGAAATGGGTTTTTCACCTCTTCCTCTGTTGCGGCTCTAGTAACATTTTCTCCGGCAAAACTTGCAGTAGCGCCAAACACGCTAGCAACAGCTGCCATTTTGAGAAATGACCTTCGACCAACGGTCGTACTTAGAGCACGAGCTGTTTTAGTTTCCATAACGCTATGCCTCCTTTTTTATAGGGCAGATCTATAATAGTCTTCCCACGCTTGTGTTTTTGTGTAAGTAATCTCTTTTTTCTTAGATTTGCCTACAACGACGCCATTGCTACCTGAACTTTTTGCAGTGGCTGCTTGCGCTGCTACAACACCTGCAGCGGTGAGCGCACCTGCAACTGCGACTTTTTTTACAAAGCCACGTCTGCTATCATTCATACAATGCTCCTTTCATTTAAATTGTTCGTACCGAACGCTTTATACGCTCTCAAAGCAAAGCTTCTCAAGCTACGCTAACGCTGAGTTTTCCTCGGCGGAAAGCCCGCGCACCTTCTGTGCTTTTTATTGAACGAGCCCTTAACAGAACTCTTCACACGCTCTCAAAGCAAAGCTTCTCAAGCTACGCTAACGCTAAGTTTTCCTCGGCAGAAAGCCCGCGCACCTTCTGTGCTTTCACTTCTCACCTTTCGGGAAGAGGTGGATTCATCTTTTTTACAAAAGATTGCCCCAAAGAAGCCCAACTTCTCTCGAGCAATCTTTTCGATTGCTCTAGGCTTCTAACCTCTTTTGCGATTTTTCGGCGTCTCTTTTTGCTTTATTCTCAGCGCGACGTCTGGCCTCCGCACCGGAGATGACTTCAACAGGTTTTACCACACGCTTTGCCTCTTTTAACGGTGGCTTAACCACATCAAAATACATGCGATCAAATGCTATAAAGGCATTTAAAATAATTGCGATGGCTTGGTAAGCTTTTGCTTTAGGATGTTCATACACTTTCACAACAAATTCATCAATAAAAGGATTAATCACTTCGGCAAAAAGACAGTGCTGTGTCGTTTCATACTCCTTATTGCCCGCCATAATGAGCTCAATGAGCTCATGCATAAAGGTAAAAATGAAACCCACACAATCTTCATTCTCTTTGTAAGCTTTTTCATTGCGTCTGATTTTAGTTTTAGCGAGAAAATTTTTAACTTCAAGTTGTTTTTTTCCACTCTCAACACCTTCATCATAGTACGAAGCGGTATTGCGAATGACAGGAAATGCTGGGTTATGGAAAAGGTCGTCGTATTCTTGAATCAATGCGTCTTCGCCTTGATTGACTAGAAATTCTTTAAATTCTTTAAGTGCTTCTGCGGAATTTTCATCAATGGGGTTGTCTATCATCACATCTAATGCTTCCAATACACCTTTGTATCTATCAGCACTCGTTGTAAAAACAAACATTTTGCTCAAAAAGCCATAATAGAGTGAGCGGGCTTTATTAACTGATTCTTTATTTATCACGTCTTTGTTCCTCATTTCTTAAAGTCAATAAAAATAGACCGATTTTGTCAGATTTAATTTTTTGACAAAATCTCGCCATTTATATCTCATAAATGTTCGAAATAAAGGGGAAAACACGGAATCTTTGTAGAAACAAAACCCTTTTTTATGTTTCGTTATATACGAACAGTAAACAGTTGTTTACCGAATTTTAAGAAAATGTACCACAGTTTTGCTTAGGTGAAAATGGGGTAAAAAGAGTAGATTAAAAACTTAAACTTAGCTTAAATATGCATTTTAAGCATATTGCTTTGAGGGGTAAACGGTGTAGATTTGTAAGTATAAAGCAGAAAAGATTAAAACAATCTGAGTGATTGATTTTGAATCATCTAGTCGTCAAAATTTCCGCTATATCGTGTTATAATCATGCTTTTCCCAAAGGAGTATTATGCCCCAACTTATCGCGCTTGGTATGCTTTCGGCTCTTTTTTTTAGTTCCACGTTTATTTTAAATCGATTAATGAGTTTAGGACACGGTCATTGGCTTTGGTCAGCATCATTACGGTATTTTTTTATGATTTTTATGGTGATGATTGTTATCGCGGTATGGGAAGGTTTACCGACACTGGGTAAAGTGATAGCCCTTTTTAAACGTTTTTGGCGTTTTTGGATTATTGCAGGCAGTATAGGCTTTGGTGGGTTTTATTCTCTTCTGTGTTATAGCGCTGATTATGCCAAAGGGTGGGTGATCGCTACAACATGGCAATTTACGGTGATTGCATCCCTTTTTGTTTTAATGGCAATGGGGAAAACCTTTCCAAAACGCATTTGGTTTTTTTGTCTGCTCATTTTAGGAGGCGTCTTTCTTGTCAATGTTGCTTCTATTGAAACGTTTAATCTACAAGAGTTATTCAAAGGCTCTTTACCGGTCTTGGTTGCGGCATTTTGCTATCCTATCGGCAATCAACTGGTTTGGGAAGCCAAGCATCAAAACCACGCTTTTATTCCCCATATTGACGATGTACTTTTGCACAATGCGTTTCACAAAGTCTTGCTTTTGAGTTTAGGCTCGCTTCCTTTTTGGTTGGTGTTACTTGCGTTCATTCAACCACCACTTCCCTCAACCAATCAACTCTTAAGCACCGCCTTAGTAGCTCTTTTATCGGGTATTGTTGCTACCTCTCTTTTTTTATTGGCAAGAAATTTGGCCAAAACAAGCAGTGAAATTGCCGCAGTGGATGCGACACAAGCAAGTGAGGTCGTCTTTGCGCTTTTAGGAGAGATGCTCTTTTTAAATGCACCCCTACCAACACTGGGCGCTTTTATGGGTATCGTATGTGTCTTTGTGGGGTTAATCTTGTTTATTGTCTTTCAAAAACAAGAGGCATAAAGAGAGCGCAAGGCTCTCTTTTGGTTTTACATGTAAATGTTAGAAGGTGTAACGAACATTCGCATAATAACTACGGCCTTCTTGAGGATACCCATAGCTATAAAAATAGTCTTTATCAAAGAGATTTTTAACGCCAACAGCAAGTTCAAGCGCTTTGATCGGGCGATATGCCACTTTCAAGTCCATTAAAAAGAAATCCTTGGTTTGATAATCACCATATCGGTAATCATTACTTACATAACGCTCACTTTCATAACGTACTTGAGGGATAATATCAACCATTGCAATAGGAGAGTATTTTAAACGTCCAGCAAAGCTGTGTTTTGGAATATCTGTGACATAAGGGTTTGTTGGATTATCTTTAATATCTGCATCGATATAAGTATAAGATACACTACTGCTTAAGTATTCATCCCAAAAAGAATCCAAGGAAACTTCAACACCTTTATGTTCTTCTTTCCCTATGTTTTGGCTTTGCTTACATTTGCTACCTGTACAAAATACTCCATCTGCTGGCACACTCACAGAAGCAATATAATCATCTGATTCCGATAAGAAAAGAGCAACATGTGCCACGTGTATATCCGTAATTTTTTGATCAATGCCAACTTCATAATTAATAGATCGCTCCGCCTTTAGGTCAGGATTAGGAACATATGTACCTAATTTAGTGGAATATCTATCTTTTAATGTGGGCATATTGCTTTTCTTTGCAATACTTGCATAAAGAGTTGTCGCATCACTTAGTTTATAGTAGAGTGCAGTTTCTGGATTGAACGCATTAGAATCGTATTTTGGGAATTCTTTAATGGTGGTTCCATTACGATATTCTGCTTTATAGATTTTGTTTTCATCGTAAGAAGCACCCGTTACCCATGTAATTTGATCTGTCACTTTTAATGAATATTCAAGCCCATAAGAGGTTGTTCTTCCCTCAGATTTAATATCTTGTCCTGGCGAAGCAGAATCAATGTCTTTATGATAATCTCGCTTTTGCGTCACAGACAATTTTAACATTTGTGCTTCTGTCAATTTAAAATCAAGTTCAACGTTACCACCGAGGGTATAATCATCGTACTCAGTGACTTCTGTAATGGTTGAGCTGGTTGAAGGTAAACTATTGTACCAATTGATCTTATTATAAAACTCATCTCGATACCAACGCGTTTTAACCATAATTGCATCATTAATTGCTGTTTTAGTAAGAAAGTAGTAGCTTGTTTTATCCCAATCAGGCCAATACCAATGTCGATTCGTAGCAAAAGCGACAGGAGCTGTAGTATCGCCCGCAAAATAAGGTTGTCCTTTCTCTCCTCGTTGCGCAATATAATTAAAGGCATATTCATCCGTATCATTAGGTGTATAGCCCACTTTAATATTTATTTTTCTATCTTTTGAATTTGAATTTTCTCGTTTACCGCCATCTTCGTACCCTGCCGCAGTATAATCATTGGATAGTTTAAAATAATCTCTTTGATAATTTGAAACGGAAATCAAACCATAATATTTCCCTTGATTCGTTCCCATTGTAAGATACTCTTCTTGTCCATTGCCACTAAAAACACCCGCACCCATTTCGCCCTCAAAAGCCTTCGTTGGTTTCTTTGTAACAAGATTCACAGCACCACCCATTGTATTTGCACCATACATTGGAGAAACATATCCTTTAGAAACATCTATTTCATCAATGTCATAGGTTGTAAAACGATTTAAATCGGTTGTTTTATCATAAGGAACATATACAGGTATACCATCTATATAAATAGGCACACGACTTTGATTAAAACCTCGGATACGAATACCCGTATCATTTCTAGCTCCTGTTTGCTGAATATACGTACCAGGAATATTTTCCAATGCTTGCGCAACAGTATTGCTCTCTGTCTCTTTGATTGTTTGGGCATCAACAGATTCTACCGCCTGATTGGCACTAATATCTTTTGATGCACTAACTTCTATCTTTCCCAACTCA
The DNA here is from genome assembly GCF_059415145.1 of Sulfurospirillum sp. E15m. Classification (NCBI taxonomy): domain Bacteria; kingdom Pseudomonadati; phylum Campylobacterota; class Epsilonproteobacteria; order Campylobacterales; family Sulfurospirillaceae; genus Sulfurospirillum; species Sulfurospirillum sp. E15m. The sequence continues at coordinate 22,817 of NZ_JCAHZS010000013.1, read as the reverse complement.
AATGTCTCTGCCATCAACACGGATGACGCGATGAGTGAAATCATCACACCAAGACTTATCTTTTTCCCCATTCTTTCTCCTTTTTTGGTAACATTGTATTTTATTTTATATAACGAAAAACGTGCCTCTATTTGAAAATGTGTGTTCTCTCCTTATGACGACTTTTTAATAAACGAAGGAATACAGACTTTGTACCCGCATACGGTCTGTTTCATCATAACATCCGTATCGTAAAGTTTGTTAATGAGCCCTTCTGTAACCACATTACATGTAAAACCGTGAGAGAGCACGTATCCATCTTTTAACGCATACGTATAACCGCCCAAAAGCAATGCATGTTCAGGAAAATGTGTGGACTTTAAAAAAGTATAACCCTCGTCGCACAACGATAAAATCGTCTCCAAAAGTCTGAGTTGGTTCCCATAATCCAACCCTGAAACAGGCTCGTCCATCACCAAAATTTTGGCGCCTTGGGCTAGGGAGCGTGCAATGAGCACCAACTGTTTTTCACCCCCACTGAGCGTTTGAAACGTTCGGTGCGCCAAATGCGCAATTCCTAAACGCTCCATTGCGTTATAGGCTAACGCTTTATCTGCTTTACTGGCTTTGGCAAACCAACCCTCAAAGGCGATACGTCCCATCAAGACAATATCAATCGCTTCAAAAGCAAAGGCAATCATGGTACTTTGAGGCACATAACTCAGGTGTTTGGCTTTTTCTTTAGGGCTATAGTCCGTGATGGTTTGATTTTTTAAAATCACCCTGCCCTCTTTAGGGAGTAACAATCCCAATAAAAGCTTCATCAAGGTGCTTTTTCCGGTTCCATTAGGACCTAACAAAGAGACGATACTTCCTTCATTCACGGTGATATCAACACCTTTTAAAACGGGTGTATCGTTATAGGAAAAGCAGAGGTTTTTCGCTTCATAAAAACTCATGCAAATCCTTTTTTAGCACTTCTAAGCGCCATAATAAATATAGGAATTCCAATAAGAGAGGTGACAATACCAATGGGAATTTCAATACTCATCACCGTTCGACAGAGAGTATCAACAATCATAAGAAACAAAGCGCCTAAAAGCGCGCAAAAAGGCAGTAAAATACGATTGTCCGCGCCCACCATAAAACGTGAAATATGCGGGATAATAAGCCCCACCCAGCCAATCATCCCAGCGGCAACAACGGTCAGTGTACTTAGAAGCGTTGCTAAAAAAATGGCGCCATAACGAATCCAAACAACGCGGATTCCAAGGGCTTTTGCATCATCATCGCCAAGACTCATCACGTTTAGATATTTCCCCATCATTGAAAGAGCCACTGTACTTAAAAGCATAGGAAGGACAATGCTTACAACCATTTTCATATCCACGGCACTGAAGGAGCCCATCAGCCAATAGACAATCGTCGGAAGCTTGTCGTAAGGGTCAGCCATAAATTTAATGACCGACAAAAGTGCTGAAAAAAGCGAACTTGAAATGACGCCGCCTAGTACCAGTAAAATCGTTTTACTGCTATTTTTATCGTACAACTTTGTGACACCAAGGGCAACAAAAACGGCGATAAAGCCAAAAATAAATGCAAAAAACTGCACCCCAAACCAATGCTTAGAAATCATAATCCCCAGTGCAGCCCCAAAAGAAGCACCCGCTAAAACGCCTAAAATTCCCGGTGATACAAGAGGATTGACAAACATCGCCTGAAAGGCTCCACCTGAGACAGAAAGTGCCGCACCCACAAGCACCACGCAGATAATGCGAGGCAAGCGTATGTCAAAAACGATGTTGGAAAGAAGTGCAACGTCATTAGGAGCGACACCTCCAAAACCTTTCCACATCAAAAGCTCCATCAAAGAGGACAAACTAATCTCATAGCGTCCTAACGTCAGGGAGATAAGCATACTTGCTAACACTCCTATACTTACAACGCCAATCCACATCGTTTGCTTCATACAATGCCTAAAATACGATTGATTTGCTCTTCTGTGAGATTTACATGTAAAAAGAGCATGTAAAAATCTTTCATCTCTTGTTTAAACTGTGCCGCATCAGGAACATTGTACAGAACATGTGTCAGCCACCTGACTCCTAAAAGCCTCATAAATGACGGCGGTCTGTCTATCCAGTTAAACGGTACTTTGGGAACTAAAAAGATATGCCCTTCTTTTACAGCGCGGATAAACTGCCATCTAGAATCTGTTTTGACTGTGTCAAAAAACGCTTTATCTTGTGCGATGATGATGTCAGGGTTGTAGAGTATCACTTGCTCTAACGTGACTTTTTCCAACCCCATGCCACTTTTGGTACTGCATAAATGAGGATTTATGCCTCCCGCAAACTTAATCGCCTCATAATGAAACGACTGGTCACATTCCGTCGAAAGGCCATCGTTGCCTTCGGCATAATAGACCACGGGTCTTTTATTGGCAAATGTCTTCACGACCTCTTGGGTTTTTTCTAACGCAACACTCGCATAAGCCGATAAAACCATCGCCCTTTTTTGCCTGCCTAATACGTCGCCAAAAAATGTGTACGCTTTAGGTAAACTCTCAATGCTTTCTAACTCCACATTAATCGTAGGGATATGACTGCTTTTGAAAAGATACTCCGCTAAAGAGTCCGAGGCGTTAGTGCTCCATGAAAAAATCACGTCAGGACGCAAGGAGATGAGCGTCTCACGGCTGATGCTGTTCCCGCCACCTTGCAACCCTCCCACGATGGGCAAAGCCATAAAATGCGAATCAAGCATGTTTGAAGATTCATTATGCCCTTTGGCATGATTAAAATTAAGTCCGACAATGAGCGAAGGATCAATCGTATAAATCATATACGTTGAAGGGGGTGAAGAGCCAAAAACACGCTCGATTTTCTCAGAAATTTCAACACTTTTTCCTGTCATATCGACAACGCTTCGTGCCAATAAAGGCACGGTTACGACAACGCATAAAAATATCCCGAACAGTTTTAACATTTTTATCCTTTTTCCATCAACAATAAGGTCGAACATTTTCATTGAATTTTTTCAGTTGTGTTACGCTTTCAAACAGATCAATTCCCAATGGTTTTAGTGTAACGCTTATGTTTACGAAACGTTTTTTTATCGCTAAAATGTGCTCAACACAATGTTTAGCATCTCCAATAATGCCATTTTGAAATATCTGTTCACCATCAAAAAAACTTGCACGCTCATTCACTAACGTGATGTATTTTTCTTTATCAAATGCAGGTGCTTTTTGAAACGAAGAAGCCGCACGCATAGACTTTGCAAAATGGTCAATCAACGGTCTTGCCAATAATAAAGCCTGCTTAGCGTCATTATGAATGAAAAAAGCTCGTAACAACACAACAGAGGGAAGCACTCCTGCAATATCGTGATAGCGCATAATCACACGCTCACACTCGTCCAAACTAATGCTTTGAGAAAGCAATAAGCCATACCCGTGTTGCGCCGCAAACACAATGGTCTCATCTGAAGCAAACGTGGCAATGTAAAAAGGGAGGTTTTGGCTGAGTGGTTTTGGCTCAATATCGACATTAAAAAAGTGAAAATAGTCTCCATCAAAATTTAACGGTTCTTTTACATGTAAAAGTGTTTCTATCACCGACACAGACTCAAACATTAAAGGGCGTAACTGCTCTGCGGTGACATTAAAATGTTTTGAATCAGGCGCGAAAGCACCCTTGGCAAACCCAACATTAAAACGCCCATTGCTGAGATGGTCTAAAAGACTGATCTCTTCTGCCAAACGAATGGGGTCATAAAAAGGCGCTAAAAATCCCGCACATCCTAGTCTGGCATATTTGGTACGATGCGCCGCATTTGCCAAAAGAAGCGAAGGGGAAGGACACACGCTGAAACTATTGAAATGGTGTTCGCCAAACCATATTTCATCAAAATGCATCGCATCCGCTAATTCGACTAATTTGAGTTGATTGTCTATGGATTCGTGTAGGGAGCCTGTGAATTTCTCAAAAAGGCAAAAAAGTCCAAATTTCATTTGATTCCAAACTCCTCTTTGAAACTCTCAAAGAAGATTCTTCGTGGAAAAACATTGGGTGTGCGTCTGGTAATCATGCGAAGCGAAAAGGGCTCTATCCAGTTCCAAAAAGCCTCAATGTGCTCTTTAGGAAAATTGATATCGTGGAGCGTTTGAAGATACATCTGCAACCAGACCTCCCGTACGGCTTCATCAATGGCAAAAGGGGCATGTGTTCTGCACATCGAAGGTGCACCATAGGAAAACGTATAGACCTTACCGCCACCTAACGCCTCAATAATAAAATGCGCCGCTTTACTCACCCCTTCCATAAACGCCTCTTTATCCTCGGGATACAAATGCGCAATCGAGCTTTTTTTCAACAACGTGTGATGATGAAGCACCATTTTAACAACGTTATCTCGCCCAATAGCCTCCAAAAACCCTGCGGAGGGACGTACAATGGGTGGGAAAATAGCATGCTCTTTAGTCGCACTCCAACGTACTTTTTGAGATACTGCCGGTTTAAACGAGGTTATCAAATGATTTTGACGCGATTGACACATGATGTTTCCTTAGGATTTGAGTTTAAACACAACAGGAATGCTAATTTCAATGGCCTCTTTAGGCGGTAATTCAAAAGGAAGCGCGTCCATAACCGCCGCTATGGCACTACGGTCAAGAACGGATTTCCCACTGGATTTGGTTACTTTAATGGAGGAAGCCTGCACCAAACCGTTTGCATGAATTAAAAATTTGACAATGGTTTCACCCTCAATTCCCATGCGTTTTGCTTGTGTGGGGTACTGTAATGCCTCTTGAATTTTTTGGCGTACATTATAAAGATATATATTGAGTGCCTCTTGATTGATAGCAGGAGCTGGCTGTTGTACGCTCTGAGGGGTTTCTTTTACGTTACTTGGCGCGGGGGCAGTCACGTGTGGTGTATTGACGGCATCTTGAGTGGGTTTTATCTCTAAAGGCGTGGCACTTTTGAGAGGTTCTTTGACTGGTTTTGGTTTTGCAACGGTTTTAGAAATGACTTTTGGCGGAGGTTCATTTTTGGGTAATTCCAATGGTTTTGGCTCTTCTATTGGTTTTACTCTTTCTTTTTGAATGAGAGGTCTTGGTTCTTCAACAAATGAGATATCGGTGATCACCACTTTTTGAATCAACGGTTTTGAAACGATGATGGTTGTGGAGAAAAGGGCATACCCTAACATGACATGTAAAAAAAGTGAACTAGCAGTTGCGATGCTTGCGTGAGCGATTTTCATGATTCGACTCTGGTTGTTTGAATGGCAAAGGCATTGATGTTGTGTTTTTTACATGCATCAATCACTTTGACCACAAATTCAAAAGGTGTTTTAGCATCACTGCGAATCATGATTTTAGGATTTTCAAGGTGTTCAAGATTATCTTCTATCGCGTCAAGACTCATTGCTTCATCATTGTAATAAAAAATTCCCTCGGCATTTAAAGAGATGACAATGGGTTTGGTATCGTCTTTACTGAAATCTTGTTGCGATGCTTGCGGTAAATTCAGCGGAATTTTTCCCTGCGTGACAAACGTAGCGGTTACCATAAAGATAACCAAAATAACCAACACAATATCGACAAACGGTGTCATATTAATGTCGGCGATTTCATTTTCGTATGAGAGCTTACTTGCCATTCATAAATGCCTCATGTTTTGTGAGAATGACTTTAAGACGTCTAATATAATAGTTATACGCAATCACACATGGGATGGCGACAAAAAGTCCTGTAGCAGTAGCAATAAGCGCTTCTGAGATACCTTGCATGATGGGTTGGACATCAAATGCATGATTAGCCCCAATCATATGAAATGCTTGAATAATGCCTAGAACCGTTCCAAAAAGTCCGATAAAAGGGGCATTATTTCCAAAAGTCGCTAAAATGCCTAACCTTGCTTCCAAAAGCAATCGCAAGGCATATTCATCCATCGTTTTATAGTTTTTTTCAATGCCGTTATAGGCTAAAGCACGTTCAATCATAACACCAACACCAATGACGCTCATCGCAATTAAAACCCACAATACAGGGTCAATTCCAAATTGTGCAAACGATAAAAGCTTTTCACTCAGCACTCTCTTCTCCTTCAAAAGCGACACCCCTTTTCCTCAGTCGATATGTATTTAACTATATAACGACTGAGCGAAAAAGAGCTGACAACAAGAAACGGTTAATTATATCGTAATATATCTATAAATACAACGTAAATTATACTGCTTCATCAAATATCTTTTCATTGTATTTTGCATAAAAAATAACCATTTTATCTTTTTGAATGCTTTGTGCTATACTGCTTCATCAAATTTAAATCATGAGAATTGATAGGAAAACGTATGTTAGAAGCACGACTTTGGATGAAAAAAAGTGATAAGAATTATCTAGGGAAAGGACGGATTGAGCTGCTAGAGCAAATACGCCAACACGGTTCTATTCATGCCGCGGCCAAAGCAATGAAAATGAGTTACAAAGCGGCATGGGATTCAGTAGACGCTATGAACAATCTTTCAGAAACGCCACTCGTTCAAAAAATAAGCGGCGGAAAAGGCGGCGGCGGTACTTTCTTAACTGCTAAAGGTGAAGAAGTCATTGAGGCATTTCACACCCTACAAAGTAAGCACCAACAATTCTTAGACATTTTTGCCAACAGCGATGATTTAAGTGCAATTGTCCAATCCCTCAGTCGCCTCTCCTTAAAACTCAGCGCGCGCAATCAACTCAGTGGTGTTATCACCGACATTAAAGAAGACAGGGTCAATGTCTGGATTGAGATGACAATTAAAGGCTCAGACAAACTTTTTGCCACCATTACCAAAAGCAGTTACAGCGACCTAGGCTTAACACTGGGTGAAAATATCATCGCGATTATAAAAGCCAGTTCCGTTCTTATTTCAAAAACAAAACCAACTATTACCTGTGAAAATCTTTTGCATGGACATGTCGTTCAAATTTTAAGCGATACCTCTAATACCGAAGTTACGCTTGAACTAGAGAGTAAAAGTACCATTACGGCAACCATCGCCAATGAGACATTTGAGACTTTAGGGCTAAAAATCAACGATGAAGCGTATGCCTTTTTTAAAGCCTCAAATATTATTTTAGGTGTCTAAAGCACGGGGACACAAAAGTGAACCCCTTGCTTTGTTTTTTCCAATACGACTTCAATACCATAGAGCATCTGAATGGTTTGTGCTGTGAGTAATGATGTCGTCTTATCACATCCTATCATTTCACCATGTTGCATCATAGCAACACGATTGGTTGCATACAAGGCATGGTCTGGATAGTGTGTCGTTTTCAAAAATGTATAGCCCTCTTTTGCTAAGCTTTTCACTAAGCGTAACAGTTTGATTTGATTGCCATAATCTAGCCCATTGACAGGTTCATCCATAAAGAGAATTTTTGCTTCTTGTGCTAAAGCACGCGCAATTAAAACCAACTGCTGTTGCCCGCCACTGAGTATCGCGTACGGTTGTTTCTCACAAGCGTGCATTCCAACTTTTTCCAATGATTGCATGGCAATCGTATAATCATTCGCAGCATAACTTGAGAACATCGTCGTATGCGCTAAACGTCCCATCATCACCACTTCTAGCACGGTATACGCAAAAGGAATTTTATGCATTTGTGGTACATAAGCAATTTTTTGTGCCATCTCTTTTTTGGAATAGGCACTGAGCTTTTTACCTTCTAATCGTATCTCCCCTTGGGCTTTATACAGCCCCAACAAGATTTTCATTAAGGTACTTTTTCCACTGCCGTTGGGACCTAAAAGGGCTATGACATCACCTTGTTCGATAGAGAAATCAATATTTTTAAGAATCGTCTTTTTACCGTATGCAAAAGAGATGTTTTGTGCATGAAGTATGTTCATCCTATTCCTTCGCGCGCGTTTTTTAAGACAACAATAAAAATAGGAATTCCAATCAGAGAGGTTAATATGCCAATAGGAATTTCATAATTCATCATCAATCGCGATACATTATCCACGACAACTAGAAAAATCGCGCCAATAAAGGCGCTCATCGGAAGGACAATTTGATTATCCGCGCCAAAAACAAGCCTCGTAATGTGTGGTATTATCAGTCCTATCCAGCCGATAACACCTGCTAATACGACGCTTAGAGCACTTAAAAGTGTCGCAAAAAATATCGCCGTTATTTTTAGGAATACAACATTCACGCCTAAGGCTTTGGCCTCTTCATCCCCAAGGCTCAGGGCGTTGAGGTATTTAGAAAGCAAAACCAATGCAATCATACTGATGAGCATCGGCATCAATAACATGTAAATACTCTCTTTACTGCTGAGTGCTAAATTGCCCATCAACCAATAGACAATCGTTGGTAACGTGTTTTGCGGATCAGCGGTATATTTAAGTACCGATAAAAAGGAGGTAAACAAAGAACTGCTGATAATTCCTCCCAGTACGAGTACAATCATATTTTTAGTTCCTCTGTATAAAAAAGCAATTCCTATGGCCAAAGCCACGGCACCAAAACCACCGATAAACGCTAAAAGTTGAATGCCAAACCATGATGTTTCAAGCACCATGCCAAGAGCTGCACCAAACGATGCACCGGCAAGCACTCCCAAAATTCCAGGAGAGACTAAAGGATTTAGAAACATCGCTTGAAAAGTGCTACCCGCCATAGATAGGGCTGCACCAATTAATGCGGCGGCAATAATGCGAGGTAATCTAATTTCAAAGAGAACATTTGAGATAGCATCATACGAGTCTTTAGGTAACGCTGTCTCCCATCCCAAAAATGTCTTTAAAAATGCAATGTATTCATCAAGTGTAATCGTAAATTTTCCCAAAAAAAGTGAAATTTGAATTGAACAGATCAACAAAAATACAAAAACAATCAAAACTTTTTTTTGCTTCAACATACATTTCCTTAGCAAACTGAGCGAATTTTGAGGTCGCATTATATCATTATACTACAAAATATACAGCGTTAAAAGTGACGTATTTATTAAGATTTATGCCTATTTATAACGTCAAAAAGCGTTCAATGGTGAATAATTAGTCATATTTTTTCTTTAAAAGAACAATTTTTAACCATTTTGCTGTTCGTTATATCTTGTAATATATAACATGCTTTGCTATCATTATGCTTTTATTTATATAACGTTATAGAGTAAAAGTTATTATTGAAATTAATGCACGCAAAGGAGAATGTAATGCCTGTAATGATTGATGGTGTCAAAGTTCAGCTTTTTAGTGAATGTGATACCAATGCGCCTTTTCCCATAGCAGATGAGAACCCTAGACGAGGTTATCCTAAAATTGACCTCATCTGTCCAGAAGTTTTTTTTCCTTCCAATAAAACCTTTTTACGTTTAGGCGAAGCGAAAATCCGTGAACTTGTCAAAATACACCATGAGCTTATCCGTAAAAGCAAACTGGCACATTTGTATCCTAAAGAGGATGCCGCGTTTGAGATAGCAACGAAAAAAATTGAAGATTTCTTTGTACAAATGTTAGGAGGCAGTGATATTTACACTTCAGTTCAGGGTCATCCAAAACTAAGAGATCGTCATTTCCCGTTTGAAGTCACAGAAGCAGGACGGGACATTTGGTTGATGTGTTTTAAAAAAGCTCTAAAACTCGCCCACGTTCCCAAAGAGCTTCTTCCTGAAATTTGGGACTGGGTCGAATCGCTCTCGATGCGTTTGGTCAATCGACGAACCTCCATGAAAGAACTTAACCGTTATCCATATGAAAGCATTCAAAACTATTTTGATGCCGACTAACCTCTTTACATGTAAAACGATATTTGAACAAGGAATACTATGAAAATGCTTCCCTTTTCCCTCATTGTGTTGAGCTTTTGCTCCCTGAGCGCATTGGCCGCACAAAGTGTTACATTAGAACCTGTAGCGATTGAAGAAGAAAAAGAGTCGATACAACCCCCTCTTTTAAGCAATACCTATACAACAGTTTCCACAGAGGCTTCTACGACACAATCTATGACGGTCAATGACACCCTAAAAGATCAGTTTTTTGTTTCATATAAAAAAGCAGGCGAATACAATTCAGAACCTTATATTAGAGGTCGTGGTACCAATGGTGTCCCTGTCTACTTAGAAGGATTGCGTCTTAATGAAGGGCACAGTGACTCGGCCAACTTGTTTAATATGACCGATGTCGCTGAAGTTGATGTTTACCGAGGTGCCAATGGAGCGACCCTTGGCATGGGCGCAATGAGTGGCGGCGTGGTTGTGAAGTTTAAAGAACCAAAATTCAGTAGCTCCGATGAATTTCAAGAGACCAGTTTTGTGAATGCCAAAACCTCTTTGTTTTCCACAACAGGGTATGCAACCACACTAGGAACATCGGTTTATAATCAATTTGTCAATCTCTCTTTAAGCGGTGGCATTAGTGATTATCACAACTACGACAATGGCAATGGCGATGAAGTCCTGCATTCACAATCGGATGCGACCAATTACAACGTCGCAGCGGCAATTAAAACAGGAGATGATAGTTACATTTATGGGCGTTTCATGCGCGATTTAAGCTCTTCACAAGACCCACTTTCACGCTACCAACAATCCGGTATTTGGTACTATACGGATCATCCCGATGATGATGCAAAAACGTATTTTTTCGGGTTTAAAAAAGGCGAATGGAACGGTCTTAGCAATATTGACCTCCAATTTTTTGGCAATGACTTGCATTATGATGTCAATACCAAAAAAGAGACAACGGTTCCTTATGCAACAGAATTGTACCGAGAAAGCAAAACAAAAGGCGCTAAATTATCTGCTAATGAACAGCTCAATGACAACCATCTTCTTACATTTTCAGCTCTCTATTCACGCATGGAAATTACCAATGGTGTTCGACAATGGAATTCAGGGACAAGTGCTTGGAATGATTGGATGAGCGCTTTTGGTATTACCGGAGGCAATATTACGTCCATCGGCTTTAAAATAGACGATGACATCCACTACGATAAAGCATTCTATAACATCGCTTTAGGCTATGAAAATGTCAAACGTAATGTTGATTCCAATGTAAATACGACGAAATTAAGTGGTCTTGTTCCTGTTGAATTATACCCCTTGATTCAGCAAACAGATACGCATGAAAGGGACAACCTTTTATCGCTCAGTTTAAAAGCAGGGTATGAAATTTCACCCGCATTCATTCCTTATATCAAACTCTCAAATTCAGAACGAACACCTTACTTCAACGAAGCCTATGGCAACAATCCAAGCAACGGCAGTCAAATCCCCAACCAAACCCTTAAAAACGAAAAGGTGTGGGGTATGGATGTAGGTTTTGATGGAGCGTATGAGAAGTTTTATTATACGACAGCACTCTATTACCAACGCTACACCGATTATATTGAACTTGTCAAAACAGGCTATCTTACGACAGGCGGTCTTCCTATCAAACGTTATGTCAATTTGGACGATGCAACGATTTATGGTGCTGAAATCATGGGAGGGTATAAACTGGGTCATGACCTGTTTGTTGAAGCGTCTTATCTTTATACTTACGGTCAAAATGAAGATGACGACACACCTTTAGCATTCATTGCTCCACAAAAACTCACCCTATCGTTAGCGCAAAAAAAAGACAAAGGTCTTAGTTGGAAACTGGAAGAAGTCTTTGTCGATAATCAAGACCGCATCTCTAGCGTCAATGGTGAGGTTGCAACCCCAGGATATGCTTTAAGTAACGCCTCTATCAGTTATGGCTTTACTAAACTGGGTGTTTTAAAACATGCTGTTGTGAGTTTTGAGCTGAACAATATCTTTGATAAAAATTATCGAGAACATCTGGATAAAGTCTCTTCTACTGCATGGTATTTGCCTGACAATCCCGGTATCAACGGCGTGCTTTCACTCAAAGCTACATTTTAAGGAGATACTATGCGATATTTATTCGTTTTGTTACTTGTGTTAGCTTCATTACAAGCAGACACAAGAGTTTTTACCGATATTCGCGGCAACAGCGTTACGCTTGCAGACCCTATAGAAAGAGTGTATGGTTCAGCGCCACCGATTACATTTATGCTTTATGTCATCGATGATAAACAACTGGTGGGAGTTAATTTCCCACAAAAAAATGATGCCAATACCAATGGCGATATGTTTTTAAGTGACTCTTTTATGAAACTTCCCATTCTTGGAGGTTGGCACGGTAATAATACCCCAAACCTTGAAGCGATTATGAACAAAAAGCCTCAAGTCATTATTACATGGGATACGGCACTGCTGAATGATAAAACGCAAAATGACTTGAAGAAGATAGGCATTCCTGCGCTTAAAGTCAATATAGACCAATCCGAAAATTATCCTGAAGTATTTCGCTATTTAGGAAAAGTTGTCCAAAGAGAAACGCGCGCCAACGCTTTGGCAGATATGGCACAAACCTATTTGGATGAACTCAAAAATTTTGTTGCGACGATTCCGGAGAATGAACGACCCAAGGTCTATTATGCAGAAGGGAAGCAAGGGTTACAAACCGAATGCGATATCTCTTTTCACTCGGAACCTTTTCTCAAAGCAGGCGGGAATCTTGTTCATAAATGTGTTCAAAACAGCGTCATTGGTATGCAAGAGATTAGTTTTGAGCAAGTGATGACCTATAATCCTGATGTGATTATCGTTCAAGACGAACAGTTTTATAAGACGATTTTTCAAGATAAAAAATGGGCTATGCTCAAGGCTGTCAAGGCAAAAAGAGTCTATTTAGTACCCAAAACACCTTTCAATTGGACAGACCGCCCTCCTTCTTTTATGCGTATCATTGGAGCGCATTGGTTAGCAAGTCTTTTTTATCCAAAACAGTATCCTTATTCGATTCAGTCTAAAGTGAAAGCGTATTATCAACTCTTTTTTGGCGTTACTCTCAGTGATGCCGATTTAAAACGTTATTTCAATCTTTAAAATGAGGTCATACTATCGTGGTATAGTTCTATAAAGGTTATCACAGCATCTTGAAGTTACAGCAAAATTTCGTTATAGTTTTAAGGATATAACGCATTAAAGGATTCTCTATGGAACTAGCCTTATCTTTTTGGGACAATATGGCGAAACATTATCCACATTACAATGATGTTTCAATGAGTGATGATGTACAACATGTACTAGAATGGTGCGCGAGTAAAGGCATCGCTTTTAATCATATGTCTATCTTAGATATAGGCTGTGGTACAGGAACCGTTGCAATTCCTCTTGCACTCAAAGGAGCAAAAGTAACCGCAATAGATGTTTCGATGGGGATGTTAGATATTTTAAAAGAAGACGCAGCGTCTCTTAATTTAGAACATCCTATTAAAACACACCAAACAGATTGGGAAACCTTTAACGTACCGCAAACATATGACATTGTCATGGCCTCCATGACACCTGCTATTTCCAATGAAAGCCATATTGACAAAATGCTTGACGCAACACATGCTATGGGTATTTATATCGGCTGGGGGTCGTACAGACGCAACCACCTTGTCGATGCGCTTACACTGGCACATCAAGTACCTGAAAAAACATTATCAGGAGGCTGTGTCAAAGCCGCACAATTTATGAATATTTTAAAAGAACGCTCGATCTCTTTTGAATTTGATTATTTTAAAACTGCTTGGAAAGATGCTTATACGTATGAAGATGCATTAGAATACGCATGTGATCAACTTAAACGTAAAGAGATTATTCCTAATATTCAAAAAGTCGAGGCAATTTTACACGATTTTATGGAGAACGATACGGTGATTATTGAAACAGAAGCAGAAAAAGGTATTGTTCTTTTTTCAACATGCAATGCAATAAAACAGTACGGTTGTTGTCCTAAGTCGTATTAAAAAAGGAGCTAACCATGCGCTGTACTATCTGTGAGCGAAGATGTAATGTCGAAGAAACAGGCATTGGGGCGTGCGGGCGCTACCAATGTCAAAACGGTACAATGATTGAGCGCTTTCCTAACTCCTATCTTGTGGTCGCTCCTATTTCGGCTGAGACGATGCCCGTGCTTCATTTTCATCCCCGTGCGAAATTTTTGCAGATTAGTACCACCGGGTGTAATTTTGACTGTTTAGGATGCATCTCAACGGTGGTGGCGAAAGAGATGGATGTGCAAAGTCCTGCACTTAAAAAACTCTCTCCCATGCAAATCATCAATAAAGCGCTTGAGCTAGAGTGCGACGGTATCGCTTTTTTAATGAACGATCCCCTCGCCTCTTTTTATACCTTTCTTGAAATTTGCACGCTTGCTAAAGAGTGTGGGCTGCTGACAGGCTGTTCTACCAATGGCTATTTCACACCCGAGTCGCTTGAGCTACTCGCTCCACATTTGGATTTTGTCAATATTGGACTTAAAGGCTTGTGCAATGACGTCTACAGAAGTTGTGGCGCAAAAAGTTACAAACCCGTTTTACGCAATATTGAGCTCTTTTACTGCAAAGGGGTGCATGTCGAAGTAGCGTGTATTCATAAAAAAGATAACGACGAGGAAGTGCTTGCCATTGCAGACACGTTGGCAAAGATTTCAAAAGAGATTCCCCTTCAAATCATGCGCTTCATTCCGATTGATGATGCCAATATTAACCTTGAACCTTCCATCTTAGATTCTGAAAGGCTTTACAAAAAACTCGTATCGCGCCTTGATTATGTCTATCTTTTTAACTCCCCAGGCTCAGAGTGTCTCAATACCTATTGCCCCGAATGTGGCGCGCTCATTTTTGAGCGAGATTTTTACGGCCCTATGGGGTCAAAATTAAGAACCATCAGCCACAACTATCAAAACAATACTTGTTCACACTGTCATCACACACTTCCTATCGTAGGAGCTCCTCGTAAAAACGTCTTTGATGAAGATGGTTTTGAAGGTGGATACCCTCTTACTAGAGCCTTAGAAATTGTCGAAGGAACACTCGCAACACTCGGAGTGACAGAGCAAAAAGAGGTTACAAGATGTTGGGAAGAACTTTTACGTGGAGATGGGCTGAAGCGTTTACATGTAAACATTCAAAACTTTGAAGATTATGCCAACACCATCCATTATCTTGCCACAATGACCCACACAGAACCTACCGCACAAAAGCTTTTAGACTATATGCGAGGCACAATTGCCATGATTGCGCAAGAACTCCCCAAGGTAGTAACAAAGCCACATGTTTATTACGTGATGGGCAAACCTTTATTTGCACTCGAAGAGGAGCGACTTGAAAATCAATTGGTCGAGATGGCAGGGGGTATCAGTGTCAATAAAACGCTCAGTTTAAAAGGAAGACCTGGTCGAAAAATCTCGGTTGAGACACTCAATGAACTCAACCCAGACGTTATTTTTATCTCTTCATTTTTGGATTGTCCATTAGATGAGTTTTACACCTTTTGTGAAGAACAAGGCATTGTCGTGAATGCTGTAAAAAACAGACGCATCCACATGCATCTTGCCCCTTGCTTTGATTTTGGAAGTCCCCGATGGATTTTAGGCTTGATGCACATTGCCAATATGCTGCATCCTGAACTTTATCATTTTGATGTTTTGAAAGAGGCAACACTCTTTTATCAGACGTTTTACGACACGCCCTTAGCCATTGCTTCCATCAATCGCTCTTTTGCAAAACCAAATCAACACTATAAAATGAACTAAACGAAATAATGTGTATAGTCTGCACTCTCAAACTAACAATAAATGCCGTAAAATTTTTGAATGATTCATTTTTAATCAATTTTAAACGCATTCTATGATTAAATTTCGTTATAGTTTTATGTATATAACGATTGTCGAGGAGATACAATGGAATCTGCTTTCAATTTTTGGGACACAATGGCAAAACGCTATCCACGCTATAACGATGCTGCAATGAGTAAAGACGTGGAACACATCATTAATTGGTGCCAAAACAGAAATGTCTCATTTGATAAAGCATCCATTTTAGACATTGGTGCAGGAACGGGAACGATAGCGATTCCTCTGGCCCAAAAAGGGGCTAACGTTACGGCTATTGACCTCTCTTGTGGGATGCTAAAAGCACTCAATGAAGACGCCTTGCACATAGGGGTTTCGCCAAGCATCAGTACCCATCAAAGTGACTGGGATTCGTTTCCTCTTTCTCAAAAATATGACATTGTCATTGCGTCAATGACGCCTGCTATCAGTGACCATGACAAAATGGAAAAGATGATTAGTGCCTCTCATAACATTGGCATTTACGTCGGATGGGGAAAATACCGCACCAATAAGCTTGTTCATGCTCTCGTAAAAGCACATAATGCCGATGAATGTACTTCAGAAGGGTGCACAAAAGCTTCTCATTTTATTTCAATCCTGACAGAAAAAAATATCCCGTATGAAAGTGATTTTTTTGAGACATCTTGGGCGGATGAATACACCTATGAAGAGGCTAAAACCTATGCTTACGATCAATTAAAACGCCGCAAAATTGAGCCTGATCCAGAGGTTGTTGATGCCATTTTAGCATCCAATACACAAGGAGATAAAGTCTTAGTGCACACAGAAGCCGAAAAAGGCATTATTTTGTGGAGGGTTGCCTAAAAGGAAGATGCCAAGGCATCTTCTATTGTTATTCTTTGATTAAAAGAACATTGACCGCTTTGACAATCACTTTGACTTTATCACCTTCTTTTAAACCCATCTCTTCAATAGACTCTGTCGTCATCACAGAGCTCATTTTACTCGCTACGATATCAGAGACATCTACTTGGCACATGACAGCACCTTTTTTAATACTTTTCACAGTTGCTACAATTTCATTTCGAGCACCATATTTCATTGAACACTCCTTTATTAAAATATAATACTAATGCTACTCCAATGCCTTATAACCTGTCAATTCCAAACGCTTTACGCAAGTTATGTTATAATCTCACCAAATTCTACAAAAGGTTTTTGGGATGTTTTACACCCTTTTGGCTATTTTCACAGGCGCTGGTTTTGGTGCAATCATGCGCTGGTTCTTAGGCGCAAAACTCAATTCTCTTTACCCGATACTTCCCTTAGGAACACTCAGTGCTAATCTTTTGGGAGGGTACCTTATCGGTCTTGCCATTGCTTTTTTTGCTTCCAATACAGCACTTGCTCCCGAATGGCGACTTTTTATTATCACAGGTTTTTTGGGTGGTCTTACAACATTTAGTACGTTTAGTGCTGAAATTGTCACGATGTTTCAAGATGGTAAAATGAGTATAGGCATCGTTGCAACACTTTTACATGTCATAGGCTCAATGACAATGACACTCCTTGGCATGGGTACTTATGCACTAATACAAAAAGGAATCATATGAAAGGTTTTCAACTTGTGTTTTCTACGTTGCAAAGCAGAAAACATCCTAATGGTGAACATATCAGTACGTGGTTAGTCCTTGTAGCAGAACAACTGGGTATCAAGGGTGTCACGGTCTTACATGCGGCACAAGGCGTGGGTCGTGATGGCAAACTGCACTCGGCAACTTTTTTTGAACTGGCGGATGAACCTCAAGAGATCATTATGAATGTCAGTGAAGAAGAATGTAAAGCGCTTTTTGAACTTTTATCACGCGAAAAACTTGGTCTTTTTTATACTAAAACCGCTATTGAATATGGCTCGCTCTAAGCATTGTACTTTTTACATGTAAAAACTGACATTTAAACATTCTCTTGCTCAACATTCTTTAGACCTATCGGTTTTTTATGGCTTTTGAGTCTTTCTAAGTATGCATTAACATTTCATTACACATTATGTTTATTGACTCTCTTGTTTGATTTTTTCCGTTTGACTTCCAAAATATTATAAATTTTACATGTAAAGATTAATATTAATATTTTCAATCATAAAAATAGGGTTATTCTTATTTTAAATTAAAAAACTCTATTTTTAACATGACGAAAAATATTTTTACTTTATAGAAACATATTTAAAGCTTATTTTTAGGTTTTATTTTGATACAAGAAACAATATTTACGTGATAAAGTATTATTAATCATAAATTGCACAAAAATGCAAAAATACTGCCCAATATTACAATGTCTTTAAAAGCACTATATATTCGATATTTTAAATGATTTAATGTTACAAAAATGACACTTTTTAAACATTACTTTTCTCAAAAGTACCATCATTTATCGTAAAAATCCATTTATATGCTTCTACCCTATTTGATATACTTTTTCAAAATTTACATAATTTAAAGCATTTAAAATCTCAAAAGTGACGAAAAATTATATAAAAATAATCTATTTATATAATTTTTCTTATAAAAATTTATTGAAATACTATTGCAAGGAAATAACATGACTGCTCCTGTTTTCAATTTTTCCGAAGAGGCTTTTAGAATCGAAAAAATTGAGTTTATGAATCCTGTTCCTAGACATAAACACAACTGTTATGAACTTTTTTTTATTGCAGAGGGAGATGGACGCTTTTATATCGATTGTCAAAGTTATGATATTCAAAAGAACACTTTTTTTCTGATCTCTCCTAATCGAATTCATGGCTGGGAATATACCCATAATCTACATGCCTATTTAATCAAATTTGACCTATCACTTTTTCTTGACAACTTTTTTAGTGAGCATATCTCAATTTTTCATTTTGACACGGTCAATCTCATGGAAGAAGAATCCAAATCCATACGAAATATCCTTGACCAATTACATGAAGAATACCTATCACCTCAAAGCTTTAAAGAGTTTACTATAAGCAATTTATTGCATATTTTGCTCATTTATATTCAACGCGCTCTTCCAGCAAAAGTTTCTACCCATGCAACCAATGTTGTCGTTTCTAAATTAGATGATTTAATGCACCATAACAATTACCAACTGACGTCTGTTGCTTACTATGCGAAGAAACTTAAAATCAGTATTAAGCAACTCAACCTCGCTATTAAAGAGATGACAGGACTGAATAGCAGTGATTACATCCGTTCTAAAACGATGTTAGAAGCGAAAAGACTCCTTAAATACGACTCTTTAACATGCAATGAAATTGCTGACAAGCTTGGCTTTATGGACCCTGGTTATTTTAGCCGCTTCTTTAAAAGAGAAGTGGGTGTCTCACCAAAATTGTTTCGAAACCCAATGGGCGAAAAGTACAATTTTTAATAACCAAAATCCATTTTAAATAATTTTACTAGTAGTTATAATTCAACTATATTTTAACTTTCGGAGGAATATTATGAAAAAATTCGCAGGTGTACTTTTAAGTACAGTCGTTTGTGGCACTTTGGCGAGTGCGCAGATCGTTCAACAATTTGAACCAGAAAAAGACACTTCAGCTTTCAAAGGAAAACCTGAAGTTAGCTTTTCAACAGACTTATCTTTTTACTACCAAGGATTAAGTCAAAATTATACAGGTACGACTGCTAACGGAACAACTTATACTGATCCAACTAAGTCAGCAATCGAATCTGGTCTTATTTTGCCTACAGCTAACTTTGACATTGACGCAAAAGTGATGAGTGGTTTTAATGTAAAATTACAAACCATGCTAGCAAGTCACCATCATAATGATACGTATGTAAAAGGTGGTTATGCAACGATTGATAACCTTGATTTTGTTGCACCTGGATTTTTATCAGGCATTATGAAAGATACAACCATCAAAATCGGTGTTAATGACATTGACTATGGTGACGATCACTATCGAAGAACAGACAATGCCAACGTTATGAGAAACCCATTCATTTCCAATATGGCAGTTGAAGGTTATCTACAAGGTACCCATTTAGAAGTTCTTTATCGTATCCCTGCCATTAGCTCTTTTGTTGTCATGGGTGTAACCAATGGTCAAGCAAACCCACAAGATGTTGCAAAAACGGAATACGATGCTGATGCAGGTACAGCAAGCAGTAATCGCTATGCACTCTATGGAAAATTCGGCTTTGACCACCAATACAATGATGACCTAAGATTTAGAGCAACTGAGTCTATTTATTCTATTAATGGCGCAAATAGACAAGATTTGTATGAAAGTGATAAAGCCGGTGACGTTATTACAAGCGTTTTTGGTGCAGGTTCATCAGATGCAATCTCATCTGGCTGGCAAGCAATGTCTGGATATATTCAAACTCCAGGCGGTACATACGTCTTAAAACAAGCAGCAGATATTCTTGCTTCTAAAACAAACCTTTTCTTAAAATACAAAGATACAGAAGTGTACGGAATGTTTGAGACAGTCGATGGTGCTGATGTCTATGACAAGTCTATGAAAATGAACCACTATGCGATTGATCTTGTTCAACGTTTCTACAATGATAAATTCTGGGCAGCTGCTCGTTATGAAAATGCTGTTGTAAAATATGCAGACGCTTTCAACGATTTTGGTGATGCTGAATTAACACAATATCAAGCAACACTTGGTTGGTTCCTCTCTAAAAATGCCGTTGCAAAACTTGAATATATCAAACAAGAGCGTGAGAAATTTTCTATCTACAAAGATGGAAAAGCTGATTTTGATGGCTTTATGATTAATGCATCATTGAGCTTCTAATTTTATAAGGATTTAACGTGAAAAAATTGATTTGTGGCCTTTTATTGTTATCCAGTTTTGTTTTTGCTGAAAGTATTGAAATTCATGGAACATCAACGCTCCATGATTGGAAAATGGTTTCTGATAAAACAAATGTCGTGTTTGAAAATGACGGTTCTAAAATTACAAAATTGAATGTTTCTGTTCAAATCAAAACACTGAAAAGTGGTGATGAAGGACTTGATGAGAAAGCCTATGACACACTTAAGATTGATCGCAACAACGTCATTACGTTTAAAATGACAGAAGCTGACCTTGCTGCTGGTACCATTAAAGGTGTTTTCAAAGTTCTTGATAAAGAACAAACACAAACTTTAAAACCTGAAGTTCTTACACTGGATCGTGTAGCAGGTAACTTTAAAGTTAAGATGACAGATTTTGGTCTTGAAATTCCATCTGTTATGTTTGGGGCTATCAAATCAGGTGATGAAGTCACTGTTAAATACGATATTAAAAAGTAGTCTTTATATCCGTGTGTAAAAGGTTCTCCGCCAAGCGCCTTTTACACCTTTTTTGCTAATTTCATTATTTCTTCCAAGATTAACGATTGTACTATTTTATTCTTTTAAAGTGTAAAAGTACAATCATTAATCTTTATAATCTATTTTTTTGTTTTATCTATCTTGTTATACTTTCCATGACTTTTACACATAAGGAATAGAAATGATGACAAGAACATGTCCATTACGCGCATTCGTATGGAATGAAGATTTAGGAAAATTTATCTTGCGCTTGAGTATCGCAGGACTGATGCTTTTTCATGGGTTTAAAAAATTTTTAGGCGGTATTGCCTTTGTTAAGATGTTGGTTGTGCAAGCTGGCTTACCGGAATTTTTTGCTTATGGCGTTTATATGGGAGAATTGATTGTTCCATGTGCGCTTATTCTTGGGTTTTATACGCGAATCAGTGCACTTATTTTGAGTGGAACAATGGTTTTTGCCATTTTTTTAGCGTATGGCAACCGTTTTATGATGCTTGAGCCAAAGACCGGCGGGCTGTTGATCGAACTTCCTTTACTGTTTTTACTTGCATCGTTTAGCCTTGTACTTTTGGGTGGGGGTAGATACAGTTTGGATAATCGAATTTTTCAACCTCAAAAAAACTAAAATAACTATACGAACGTCTTATTACACATTAAGTACACATAAGACGTTTATACTGGCTTAGAGAAAAGGAATAATGCTATGGAAAAACCTGTTATTGTATTTTATGAGATGGATCCTACAAGCCCTACAAAAGAAAATACATTTTCAATTAGAGAGATAAGACATACGCCTTCTCCTAAAGATGCACCACCACCGCCTATTCATAGACACCCTTTTTATGAAATAATTTTAGTGACAGCTGGCGAAGGTACCATGCAGGTTGATTTTAAAGACTTTCCAATGCGAACAGGCTCCCTCTTTTTGTTTTCTCCTTCTCAAATTCACCAACCAGTCGTTACCGAAGAGATGCGAGGTTTTTTACTGCGCTTTGACCTGTCTGTTTTTCAAGATAATGAATTTTTTGATAATCTTTCCATTTTCAATTTTGATTATTTATGCATTGAAGAGGTACCATTGGCCGCACTGATGAGTTTAATGGATAGCTTGTGTGACGAATATGGGCATAATCGAACACTCAAACATTGTACGCTTAGCAACCTTCTCAAGCTGTTATTGATTAAAATTCAACGATTATTACCTGATGTTGTCAATGAGACAACCCATACCTCACTTTTTTCAACCCTTAATAAAGCCATGGAAGAGAATCATTTTAAAGTAGCAACCCCTAGTGATTATGCTAAAAAACTTAAAATTCCTATCAAAACACTTCATACAACCGTTAAAGAATACACCGGACTTTCTTGCGGGGAATACATCCGTTCTAAAACAATTATTGAAGCCAAACGCCTCTTAAGCTATACGGCGATGAATGCTAATGAAATCGCTTTTACATTAGGGTTTGATGACGCGGCGTATTTTAGTCGTTATTTCAAACGTGAAACAGGATTTTCTCCCGTACTTTTTAGAAAACATTCTGCTTAAAAAGTGAAGGAACGAAGCGTGATATGTTCACGCTTCGTTTTTACATGTAACCCTTTATATCTTACCTTGGTCCTTGAGTTGCTTATACCAAGAGCTGTGAAGTATTGCAACTTCCTCTTCTTCTTTGTATCCGTTAATCATAGAGTAAATTGCTCCTTTAATAGCAATGGCTGCCATATAAACGTGTACCATAAAGAAGGTGGCTACAACCATACCTAAGATATTATGAATCATCGCACTGATACGAAGCAAATCTATTTGGTTTAATCCAAAAGAGGTTGCTATTGGTGAGAGGT
>NZ_JCAHZS010000012.1:0-102545 GCF_059415145.1 Sulfurospirillum sp. E15m | reverse complement strand
AAAAAGTGGGTGATCGCAAAAAAGCTGAAAGAGAAGGCCTTGGCTATAAACTGATCGCTTTTATGGCTATCTTTACGCTCTTAGCTTTCGCTTGGAAAGTCAAAATCTGGAAAGAAGTTCACTAAGTTAAATTGAGTTTACATGTAACGCCACTCATCGGGTTATGAGTGGCGACTAAAAAAGGAGGAAACGATGAAACGATTAACGACGCTATTATTTGCTTCCCTATTATGCCTTGGTTCTCTACATGCATCCGAAGAAGAAAAAGTTAATGCCATTGTTATGCTCAATATGGAAAATGGTTTAGCAAGTATTCAAAAAGGCTTTTTATACAATAATCTTGATTTAATTAAAAGTGGTGTTGAGCAAGTTCAAAAAGAAAATGCTTCCTATCAGAACCATCATGTGATCAAAGCATTTTTGCCTGATACGAAAAAACAGATGGAAAATTTAGCATTTATCACTTCAAAACGTATTGATAATGCGGCTGAAGAGATGAAGGGTTATTTAGCACTTAATCAAATGAAAAAAGCACACGGTGCCTTTGCAGAAATCGTCAATGCTTGTACAGATTGCCACACACTAATTCGTGGTTGGTAGAAACGCATTATTTTGCGCTAAGAGAATATCTCTTAGCGTTCTTCATAAGCTCCAATAGAAACAATCTTCTCGTATCGTTTTTCCATACGTTCATCATTGCTTAATGGGTCTAACTCTTCAAGTGATTTGATAAAATAATCAGCCAAAGCTTTGGCGGCACTCTCTTTATCGCGGTGCGCACCGACCAAAGGCTCATCAATAATTGCATCAATCAATTTAAGCCCTAGAAGATCATCAGAAGTAATTTTCATAGCCTTCGTAGCATTTTCTTGCTTACTTGGATCGTTCCATAAAATAGCGGCACATCCCTCTGGAGAAATAACGGAAAAAACAGAGTAACGCATCATAGCGACACGATCTGCTACGCCAACAGCCAATGCCCCTCCACTTCCACCTTCACCAATAACAACAGCCACACTTTTCGTATTTAAGCGACTGAGCTCAAAAAGATTTTTAGCAATAGCCTCACTTTGACCTCGCTCTTCAGCAGCAATGCCAGGATAGGCACCCGGAGTGTCAATTAAAAAGAGGATTGGTAGATCAAATTTCTCTGCCATTTTAGCTAAACGAAGTGCTTTGCGGTACCCCTCAGGATGAGGCATACCAAAATTGCGTTTAATCTTATTTTTTGTTCCACGCCCTTTTTGCTCGCCAATCACCATCACTTTTCGATCAGCAATATAACCGATATAACAAATAATAGCCGCGTCGTCTGCAAAATTGCGGTCACCATGAATTTCATAGCTATCTTTTAGAAGCGTTCTAATATAATCAAGTGCATACGGGCGATCTGGGTGACGTGCAAGTTGAAGCTTTTGGTATTCGCTCAAATTCTTATATGTTTTAGCAATCTCTTTGGAGAGGTTTTTCTCTAAAATTTCGACAGCATGGCTATCGCCTTTGATTTTGGCGTTGGAAATATCCTCATCAATCTGCTTAATCCCATTCTCAAAATCTAAATAAGTAGCCACTAGAATTCCTTATACACGCTTAAAAATCACAGAACCATTCGTTCCGCCAAAGCCAAACGAGTTACTCATCGTATATTCTGCTCTACATTTGCGCGCAACATTGGGGATATAATCTAAATCACAATCAGGATCAGGGTTTTCATAATTAATCGTTGGAGGTAAAATCTCATCACGCATTGCCATTAAACAGACAACTGCTTCAATCGCACCTGCCGCACCTAAACAGTGACCAATTTGACCTTTAATCGAACTGATTTGTGGCACATTCGCACCAAAAACCTCTTTAATTGCTGCAGTCTCATTTTTATCATTCGCTGGCGTACTTGTTCCATGCGCATTGATATAATCGATTTTTGGACGACCTGCCATTTCATAGGCCGCTTTCATTGCACGGAGTGGACCATCTAAACTTGGGGAGGTAATATGGCTGGCATCACCGCTCTCGCCAAATCCTACCACTTCGCCGTAAATGTGAGCCCCTCTGGCTACTGCATCTTCATAAATTTCAAGAACCAATGCGCCCGCACCTTCACCCATAATAAAGCCATCACGTTCTGCATCAAAAGGGCGAGAAGCTTTTTTAGGATCATCATTGCGTGTTGAAAGAGCTTTCATGGCAGAGAATCCGCCAATACCCGCCGCACAAATTGCCGCTTCTGCACCCACGACCAACATTTTTTTAGCGCCACCTGTCATCATGGTTTTCGTTGCATCGCTAATCGCGTGTGTACCTGCCGCACATGCCGTCACGGAAGAAAGATTAGGGCCTTTAAGTCCATATTCAATAGAAACCATACCGCCAAGCATGTTAATAAGAGCGGAAGGGATGAAAAATGGAGAGATTTTACGAGGACCAACGCTATTCACAATGACCGAATTTTTTTCAATAACAATCAAGCCACCAATACCTGAAGCAGAACTTACACCAAAACTCTCAGACGCATAGTTCTCAAATTTAGCGTCTGCCATTGCTTCTTTAGCAGCTGCAAGACCTAACTGAATGAAACGGTCAGCTTTTTTCACTTCTTTAGGGTTCATTATAGTGTTAGGATCAAAATCGGTAATTTCACCGGCGATAGAAACAGAATGCTCGGTTGTGTCAAACGAACTAATGCTTTTAATGCCACATTGACCTTCAACAATAGCTTTAAAAGAACTCTCTTTATCCAAACCTAATGAATTAATCATTCCTATACCAGTAACAACAACTCTTTTCAATTTTTTATCCTCTTTTGTGATCTTCGTGGGGAGTGGGGAGAACCCGCTTTTAAAGCGGGCTATGTATTATAAAATTATTTATGTGCTTCGATATAAGCCATAGCATCTTTTACAGTGACGATTTTTTCAGCGTCGGTGTCTGGAATTTCGATGTCAAATTTTTCTTCAAGTGCCATAACGAGTTCTACAACGTCCAAAGAATCTGCACCCAAATCTTCTACAAATTTTGAATCTTCTTTTACTTCGTCAGGATTTACATTTAATTGTTCAACAACCACCGCTTTTACATCATCAAATAGTGCCATTTACTAGCTCCTTAAAAAAATTTCCACTATTTTATCAAAAAAACCTTTAATTTGAATTTGATATGCGTAAAGTTACCTTTACATGTACATACCACCATTCACTTTTAAAACTTCTCCCGTGATATAACTTGCGCTATCGCTGAGGAGAAAAGCTACAGCTTCTGCGATATCTTTTGGGCTACCAAAACGTTTGAGTGGAATTTTTGACGTGTACGATTCTTTAATCTCAGGACTGAGTTTATCAGTCATCTCGGTTGCGATAAAACCAGGCGTTACGGCATTAAAACGGACATCTCGTGCACTTCCTTCTTGCGCGAAACTTTTGGTCATTGCAATCAAGCCGCCTTTGCTAGCGCTATAATTGACTTGTCCCGCATTACCCGTTTCCCCAACGATAGACGCGATATTTACCACACAACCAAAACGTTTTTTACTCATGACTTTTAATGCTTCACGGCATCCAATAAATGCTGATGTCAAATTGATATCAATGACAGACGTAAAATCTTCTTTTTTCATACGAATCGCTAGTTTATCATTGGTAATACCCGCATTATTCACAAGATAAGACAGTTCACCATCTGCGTCTATAATGGCCTTAATGCCTTCAACAAACGCCTCTTCATCTGCAACATCAAAACCGATAACGGCTGCTACGCCACCATTGGCTTCAATTTCTGCTTTGATAACATCGGCTGACTCAGGACGGGAACGATAATTAATCCACACTTTTAATCCATACGCTGCTAACGTCAAAGCGATTTCTTTACCAATACCACTTGCGGCACCTGTTACTAAAACATTTTTTCCACTAAATTGCATGATTTTCCTTTTTACATGTAATATTTTTAACACCCCAAAAGCAACACTTTTGGAACACATTGGCCCTAATGGCACAAAAACGATGCGTTATATTTGCTTTTCGACACACGTTAAAATTCTACGAGTGGCGTATCCATTTCCGCGGGGATAGGTAAACCCATTAGCTTCAAAATGGTTGGTGCAATTTGATTTAAACCACCCTTTTCAACACTTTTAACGCGTTTATCACTCGCAAAACAAAATACATCGAAAATGGTGTGATTGGTTAGTTTTGAACCTTCCGCATCTATCATCTGCTCACAATTTCCATGGTCACTGGTCAATACAACAGAATATCCGCTCTCTTTAGCTTTAGTAAAAAGGCGTCCTAATTCTGTATCGACAGCTTCTACGGCTTTTATCGCCGCATCCAAATTGCCCGTATGTCCCACCATATCACCGTTTGCAAAATTGACAACAATAAACTCATACGCTTCATCCATGGCCTTAAGCACGGCATCACCCACCGCATTGGCACTCATGGCAGGCTCTAAATCGTATGTTTTAACTTTTGGGCTGGGCACCAATACTCTCGTTTCACCAACTTTTGGCTCTTCAACGCCACCATTGAAAAAGAATGTCACATGGGCATATTTTTCAGTTTCTGCGGTATGAAATTGCGAGAGGCCTGCACGAGAAATGACATCGCTAAGAATATTCTGTGGCGTTTGTGCTTCGAACATAATCGGAAAAGGGTAACTGCTATCGTATTCGCTCATAGTGATACACGCAACGCCATTGAGCGTTCGTGTGAATTCATGAAATTCATTAAAACCAATGGCACGAGACAGCTCACGCATGCGGTCATTTCGAAAATTGGCGAAGATAACACCATCCTCTTTTTGCATACCTTTATAAGGCTCAAACGCCATTGGTTCGATGAATTCATCCGTAATACCTTTATCGTACATCGACGCTAAATACGCTTTTACATGTAAAGATGTTTGCGGTGCTGCATCAACGATAGCACGGTAACCTTGTTCAACTCTTTCCCATCTGTTGTCACGATCCATACTAAAAAACCGCCCTGAGATGGAGGCGATTTGAATCGTTTCATTGCAGATGGATTCAAGCTGCTCTAAATAGTGCATACCCGATGTGGGAGAGACATCACGGCCATCGGTAATCACATGAATATATACTTTTTTTCCTTGCGCATCCACAATACGTGCTAAATCTAAAATATGGTCAATATGCGAATGCACACCACCATCGCTTAAAAGACCGATGATGTGAATGTCACCTTTTACATGTAAAAGATTGACCAAAGCCGGATTTTGCGCTAGCGTGCCATCCTTTGCACTCAACGAAATTTTGACTAAATTTTGATATAAAATACGACCACTTCCGATACACATATGCCCAACTTCGCTATTGCCCATTTGCCCTTCTGGCAAACCGACACTCAGTCCTGAGGTAGCAATAAAATTGTACGGAATTTCTTTAAAAAGCTTATCATACGTTGGTTTATGAGCCTTGGCAAACGCATTGGCTTCATCTAAACGGTTATGTCCAATCCCATCCGTTATGATAAGTAACGTTTTTTGAACTTCTGGTTTCAAATCGCACCCTTTGTTATAAGCTTATAAGCATTATGTTACTAGAATATTGCTTTTAATATCCCTAAAACTCTGGAAAACACTTTTATGCTATATTTCTTATACCAAATCACGTATGTCAATCTTTTTCAATATATTACTGTTCGAGCAGGCATCGCTTTCTTTCTCGGCTTTGTCTTCACCATTTATTTGATGCCAAAATTCATCAAATGGGCAAAATCATGTAACGCGAGCCAACCGATATACTCTCTAGC
Organism: Sulfurospirillum sp. E15m; assembly: GCF_059415145.1. Lineage (NCBI taxonomy): Bacteria > Pseudomonadati > Campylobacterota > Epsilonproteobacteria > Campylobacterales > Sulfurospirillaceae > Sulfurospirillum > Sulfurospirillum sp. E15m. Next base: position 96,777 of record NZ_JCAHZS010000012.1, on the reverse strand, counting down.
ACCTCAAACACACCAGCAAAAATCCAAAACACCAACCATGGGCGGCATCGTCTTTTTAGTGGCTTCCACTTTGGCAATTTTGATTAATGCGCGCTTAGACAATCTTTTTGTGCTTGCAGGGCTTGGATGTTTATTGCTATTTGGACTCATTGGAATGAAAGATGACCTCTCCAAAATTTTAGGTAAAAGCAACACCGCGGGATTAACGCCACGTGGAAAACTTTTTTTACAATTTATGGCAGCTTTAATTATCTCCATTGTGTTATACAGTTCCATCGATATGGACACAAATCTTTTTATTCCATTTTATAAACACCCTCTTTTTGATATGCAACTCTTAGCCCTCGCTTTTTGGATTTTAGTGATGATTTCAGCCAGTAACGCCGTTAATTTGACGGATGGATTGGATGGACTTGCGACGGTTCCTTCCATTTTTTCCATTTTATCACTGGGTGTCTTTGTTTACGTGGGCGGTAATGCTTTTTTAAGTGGTTATCTTTTGCTTCCAAAAGTTGGCGGAAGTGGTGAAGTTGTTATTCTAGCAACAGCGGTTATTGGCTCATTGGTCGGTTTTTTATGGTTTAACTGCTATCCCGCTGAAATCTTCATGGGCGACAGCGGAAGCCTCAGCATTGGCGCATTTATAGGCTATATGGCCATTATTTCTAAAAATGAATTTTTATTATTATTGGTTGGTTTTGTTTTTGTAATTGAAACTGTTTCAGTCATTTTACAAGTGGGGAGTTATAAAACGCGTAAAAAACGCATTTTTCTTATGGCGCCGATTCATCACCATTTTGAGGTGAAGGGTTGGCCAGAAAACAAGATTATCGTGAGATTTTGGATTATCGCTCTCATGTCAAATCTCTTAGCACTTACGGCATTGAAAATCAGATGATATCACTTTTTGGACACGGAAAAACAACGAAGGCAATTGCTGAAAAATTTAGCGGCAAATGCCAAATTTTTGATGATCACTTTACATGTAAAAGTGAAGACGCGTTTGGCAATCTTTTGTTGCCTCCTTCAGACTTTGACCCTACGACAAGCGATGTCGAAATTCCAAGTCCCGGCTTTCCAGCCAATCACGCTTTGATTCAAAAAGCCAAACATGTCACCAGTGAATATGACTTTTTCAAAGATGACATGCCTTTTTCAATTTGGATTAGCGGAACCAATGGCAAAACGACGACCACGCAAATGTGCGAGTACCTTTTAAAAGACAAAGGCGCTGTTGCCGGTGGCAATATTGGCACACCGTTGGCGGAGCTCAGCGCAAAAGCACCTATCTGGATTTTAGAAACCAGTTCCTTTACATTTCACTACACAAAAATCACAGCTCCCGATATTTACCTACTGCTTCCTATAAAACCTGACCATCTGACATGGCATGGTAGCATGGAAGCGTATATTCAAGCCAAACTTTCAATTTTAGGGCGCATGAAAGAAGGCAGCGTCGCTATTTTGCCCAAAGCATATGCGCAGACACACACCTTGGCACATGTTATTGGCTATGACACGGAAGACGATTTAGCGGAACAAATGGGTATAGACATCACGCAAATTGCGTTTAAATCACCTTTTTTACTCGATGCTGTTTTAGCAACATGCGCACAAAAAATCTTGCTAGACCGTGTAAATTATCAACACCTCAATACCTTTAAAATTGATCATTACAAGATTGAAGAGTTTCATGATAAACAAGGCAGACTTTGGGTCGATGACTCAAAAGGAACGAATGTTGATGCGACGATTGAAGCACTGAAGCGCTACAAAGATGAAGAGATACTACTCGTCTTAGGCGGTGATGACAAAGGTGTTGATCTGCAAGAGTTATTTGATTTTATGAAACCGTTACATGTAAAAATCTTTGCCATTGGTTCCAATACCGAAAGACTAGCAACCTTTGCACAAAAAGAGAATATTTGGCTCTCAAAATGCCATGTCATTGAAGAAGCGATGCAACAAATTCATGCGATGCATACACAAAAAACGGTTGCTCTCCTCTCCCCTGCAGCTGCCAGTTTGGACCAGTTTAAATCGTATGCACATAGAGGTGATCGCTTTAAAGAGTTGGCGCTAGCTTAACATAAGCTAGTATTAAAGTTTTTAAGCTATAATTTCAACTCTTCAAAGCGTGGCTGGATAGCTCAGTCGGTAGAGCAGGAGACTGAAAATCTCCGTGTCGGCGGTTCGATTCCGTCTCCAGCCACCACCACATTTCATTTTCTCATTATAATTTTTACTCAATATTTTAAAAGTTCATCTTATAGCTATATTACAATAATCTTTCTTGGATTGTATTTTTAATGAATATTCCAAAAATGACGATTAAATAGTGTTGTATAAAATTTATTCAAAATATTACTCTTTAAAGTAAAATATATCTTCAAACAATAAATTCGTATCAATAGTTTATGCTTTAAATTCACATAAATAGCGATTTTACCGCACTAACAAAACACTGAAATGCAGTGCAATTCAAATGCTATCTCTTTCTTTTCACGTTCAAATATTGCTTAAAAAAAACTAAAGTTAAAAAATTATGACTAATTAAGTCTAAAGTTTTTCTGCACTACAATGCTTCTTAGATTTTCGTGGAAAATAAACAAAGACAAAGGAATCCTCATGAAAAAAACACTTGCTCTTCTTGCTGTTGTGGCTCTTTTTTTTAGTGCATGCCAAAAAAAAGATGAATCATCAGCTACTACTCAAAATGTCTCCGTCAATGGTGTCTCGCTTAGTGCTCCTATGAAAGTAGATAAAGAGAACAAAACCATCACGATTTTAGCATCGGTAAACGGCAAATATTTAACAGAAAACACGCGCCATGCTGTTGTTTTTAAAGATGGAAAATTTGGTGACAAACCGGTTTTTATCGCCTATCAAAATCAAAATGATTTTTTACAAGCGATGCTTGAAATTGGTGGCGTTGCAGGTAACAATATGACCAAAGCCAATGGAGAAACAACTCATGTCGAAGGTCAGAAAATTGCCATGAGTGTCACATGGAATGGTGCTCCAAAAAGTTATGACATCAATGAAGTCATTGTGGATAGCAACAAAAACCTTATCGATTTGCGCTTTGGCGGTAATGAAAAAAATGCTAAAGAGTTCAATACTGGTTGTATTACGTGCCTAGATAGCTGTTCTGTTGGCATTATTTCTAATCGCGTGTATACCTATGGCGCTGTTGAGAAACGCGGTGAAGTGAGTTTTCATGGAAATGCATCTATTCTTCCAAAAGATGGCACATTGGTTGCAATAAACTATAAACTTATCAATGAATAAGCTTTTTCTTGCACTTTTTTATGCCTTTTGTGGATTACTTTTAGCGCTTAGCATCAATCTGATTATTTCAACCAATGTATGGTTGGAAATGCGCATTCATGAAAGGCTTGTCATTGAAGTGTGTGTAGCATTGGGCATTGTTTTTTCTTTTTTTAAAAACAGTGCCTCAGTGGCTCTTTTCTTTGTACTTCAAAGCATGATGTTCCTCCTCTGTTTTTGGTTCTCTAAAATAGATTTGATTTATTATAGTATGCGTAATTTTTATCTCTATGACATCTCTATTTCAACCATAAAAACAGTTTTTTTGGGGATTTTAACACTCATTAATTTTATGATTGTCTATCATTTACTTGGTAAAAAGGTCTCTTTCTTTTCCAAGTTATCGTAAAAGGCGCGCCTATGAAAAAATCACAAATAGCTCTACTTCTCTCTGTCCTACTCTGCTTAGGGCTTTATTTTATGGTTCCGAGTATTCATGCGCATCTCAATCATGCTGTTCGTGTCTTAGGCTCACTCAATTTAGAAAGCGTCATTCTCTATTTGAGAGAATTTGGTACCTATGCTGCGCTCATCTCTTTTTTACTCATGATTCTTCAGTCTATTATTGCACCTATCCCTGCTTTTTTGATTACCCTTTCCAATGCTGCCATTTTTGGGTGGGTGTGGGGAGCTATGTTATCGTGGAGTAGCGCAATGGTTGGAGCAGCTTTGTGTTTTTTTATCGCACGAATTTTAGGGCGTGATGTGGTTGAAAAGATTACCAGTAAACAAGCCTTAGAAGCGACTGACACTTTTTTTGAACGTTATGGGAAACATACGATTATGGTGTGTCGATTGCTTCCTTTTGTTTCATTTGATGTCGTAAGCTATGCCGCAGGCTTAACTTCTATTCGCTTTTGGAGCTTTTGGGTTGCAACAGGTATTGGACAACTTCCAGCAACACTCGTGTACAGTTATTTTGGTCAAAATTTAAGTGGCGGCGGCAAGATGATCTTTATCACACTTTTAATGCTGTTTGCACTGAGTATTATCATCTATATTTTCAAAAAAATGTACGACGCTAAAAAAACGACTAATGTTTGATAACGCCTAAATCAACACAAGAGATATGTGTTGGTGAGAGTTTGGCATTTTTCTTCAAAATGCCAAATATTTCATTGAGCTCATTATCGTCTAAATCATGCTGATGCCCAAATCCATGACAAATGACAGCCGCACTAACCGTCATTAATGGAAATTTCTGTAATTCACCATCACGATTTTTAGCCATAATATACCCTGAACAAATGCCTTGTTCACAATAAAAACTTTTAATATCTTCTGCAAATTTACTCACAATGTCATCGACGATACCATAAACTTTTTCAAAACTGTCCTCTTCTTTGAGGCTCCAACCTAAAAAGAAATCATCCCCGCCTACATGACCTATCAAACACTCATCAAATCCGACAGAACTTTTAAGAATGTCGGCAAAAAGGGTAATGGCACGATCCCCTTTGCGAAAACCATAGTAGTCATTAAAAGGCTTGAAATTATCAAAGTCAAAATACGCCATCATCACTTTTTCTTTGGATTCCATAGCATTGGCGACAAACTCATTGATAATGCGGTTACCTGAAAGCCCAGTAAGAGGGTTTTGGTCTTTGGCATCAACAATATTCTTTTCATTCACAATATCTAAAAGCACTTTGGAGCTCAAATACCCAATGTATTTTTCATCTTGGGTAATTAAAATAGCGTCGTTATCATCATCAAAGGCATAGATTTTTAAAATCTTCTCCAAAGGGTCATTTATGTCGGCGCGTCCGCAATGTGAAACGATATTTTTAAGACTGCCTTGCGTAATGTTGTATAACAAAGATTTGCCATAATTGGAGTAAATATAGGACTTAATGTCGGCGTCTTTAATAATACCAATAGGAGTTAAATCACGTGCCAAAACAGGGACAAAATAGATTTTTTTATCTTCTCTTAGGAGTTCATACACTTCATTAATATGCGAATCCACAAAAACAGGATGGCTCTTTTGTATATATTTTTCAATATTGGATATTTTACCATTTTTGCGTTTTTCGCTTTGAGATAATGCCTTAACATGGTCATATCCTGGTAAAATTTCCCAAACATTTTGTGTGGGCTTTTGAACAAAATAGCCTTGTACCATGTTACAACCTAGTTTTTTACACTCCAAATACTCCTCTTCACACTCAACGCCTTCGACAATAGTAAAGATTCCCATGGCTTGAGCTATTTGCACGATGGAGCTAACAAAAAGCTTCTTCTTTTTGCTCAAATGAATTTCATTGATAAAAAAACGGTCAATCTTAATAAAATTGGGGTCGGCATTAAAAAGCATTTGAAGTCCAGAAAAGCCAACACCAAAATCATCAATCGCCATCTTGTAGCCTTGCTGTTTATACAGATTTAAAACCAGCTTATCCACACCTGCATACATACCTACTTGATGCTTTTCAGAGAGTTCAAAACAAATATTCGAAGTATCCATCTCGTACGTTGAAAGTAATTCACAGGTATACCCCGATTTAAAATCAGGCATCATCGTAATACGATTGTCGAGATTATAAAAGAGTTTAATGTGTTTAAAAAAAGGAAGCAGTGAAAATTTATGAATCGCTTTTTCACGCAATTTTACGTCAAGAAGGTAGAGGACTTTTTCACTGTAAGCGGTGTCAAAAATAGCATCAATGGTATTAAACCCAGCAGCTTCATAATTGCGAATTAACGCTTCAACTGCAAAAAGTTTTCCCGTATAAATATTAACAATGGGTTGAAAAGCAAAGTCCGCAACTTCAACCAATGTTTGCCATTTTTCATTTAACATTGCCGTATGATTCCTCCATAAAATGGCAAAATCATACGCCAAAGCGATTACTAAATCATTACATGTAAAACATCACTCGCAATTATCGACACATATTTTATGAGGGATTACCTGACCGCCACAGCCGACAAAACAGTTATCATAAACCTGTTCACAGCCACAATTAGTCGTACAAAAACTTTGTTGTGCTACTAAAATTTGTTCAAAACTACGACGAGTTGGCATCCAAGGTTCACGTGGCCTGTCACGATTCAGACGATTGAGATAATGTTTTAATTCATCTCTTTTTTTACAAGCATACGCATCTTTATCTCGTTCACACTGCTTTTGAAAATGCTCAAAATCTCTGCTGTAATCATAATAATCTCTTTGCCATTCATGTAAAGCCATACGGTAACGTGACACATCTAACATATAGTGACTGTATGCAATGTCGTAGGTTCTTTGTTCATCCATATCTACCGACTGGGCTTTCATGTACGCATCGTTTAAACAGTACTGATAGTTTTGCTGACACTGATTTTGACACCCTTCTCGCATACGTGAACAGTTTTCAATGCAGGGTTGGGATGCGGCAGTAGAAGGCGGAATGTATTGATTTTTTATTACATAACGAGGGCCACAGCCTACTAAAAAAAGCATCCATACCAACAGTAAAATACGCGCCATAATACCTCTTTTAAAATTTTGGCATATTATAGAGAAAAATCGTGAATTCTTTCTGAAGGATTAGGGCTCTAAAACGGCTCCTTTGAGATAGCGCGCCATCATTTGTGCATAAGGGCTATTTCCATTAGCATCCACTTCTTTGAGTTTCGCCAGTTGCGTTTGCATGATATGTATCTGCTCTTTTGGCACATTTTTCCCCGCTGCAATATAATAATCGGTATTGAGAAGAACATACGCCATTTTGTAGTTGTGCACATCCTGTCCTTCACTAACAAGATGATAGACAAACGGAATATCCGTATAGACTAATGCATCAATGCGGTCATATTCAAGCATTTTATACCCTTGAATAGGTGTCGAAAGGCGTGTGATGGTAAGATTTGGATGCTCGCCTAACTCTTTAAACAAAATTTTCTCAGCTGCTGTTTCTTTAATGGTGGCGATGCGCAAAGGACGCAAAACATCCATCGTTGTCGTCGCTTTTGGAATTTGCGTTTGACGTTTGGTAATAACACCTAAACGTACCGTTGCTAATGGACCGACCCATTGAAAAAGCGACTCACGGTCTTTCAATCGTGCTGTACTTATTAAAAAAGTGGTAGGGTGATTCAACGCTTCATTATAGACTTTATTCCAAATATCAAGGTCAATCTCGTCTTGCGAAAATTTTGAACGAATCGTTGCTAAACTTGCTTCCAACAGATCAAAACCCAATCCTTTCACAACACCTTTTTCTCGAAAATTAAAAGGAGGATTTGGTCCTGCATAGACGACTGGATCGGCATATAATAGAGTAATTAAGCCTAGTAAAACTAATAAAATACCACATATTGAAAGAGCTCGAAGATGCATTTTATGTCCTTAATCATTTCATCATATTCACCAATGCGTCGAACCAAAAGGCAGTAAAATCTTAAAGAAACATTTTAAAATAAATCTAAAATTGTAACACTTAAAATCTTAGAGAAAACAAAAAGGTGTGACAAAATGGATAGAAACATTAAGAAGAGAGTGTAGAAGAGTGTTCATTGCGAGTCATATAAAGAAGATAAATCATATTGCTCATTGCCCCACTGCTTAAGATCATCCCCATCACGACAATTTGATACCGAACGGCAATTAAAGGGTCTACTCCAGAGAGAATTTGACCGGTCATCATGCCCGGCAATGAGACCAAGCCGACGGCTAAAAATTGGTTGATTTGAGGCATCATGGCTGCTTTAAACGCAATAGCACGCGCTTTCTCATACGGATGGTGTTCTCTTTCTTTTTCATAGCGTTCAGCAGCTAAAGAAACGGCATTCATGGCATTGGCATAAATCATACCCGCAAGAGGAATCACAAAACGAGGTTCTAACGGATTATCAAGACTTAAGACTCCCCATAAAACAAACACTAAATTAAGCGTACCGCCTACAGCTATGGAAACAAGAATAATCCAAAACAGTGAAAGACCTTGATTGCGAAGATTTCGTCTGGTAATGAGTGAAGCCGTTGTAATCATAATAGCAATCAAAAGAGCCAATAACCACGTTGCATTGGTTTTAAACAAAGATGTTAAAACATACCCTATGACAATGAGTTGTACACTCATTCTGAGTGTTGCTTGGATAATTTCTGTCTTTTTTCCTATCCATTTGTAATAGATAAAAGCAACAATACTTAAAGGAGCAAGCATGTACAAGAGGTTTATCAACGGAATGGTATGCATCTTTGAAACCTTTAGGAAAACTATTCGGTACATCAAAGCATACCGAATAGCCTCTAAAAATAGAGCTTAACTTTTTTTATGCTCTTTAATCGCAGCAACAATAGCGGCAATATATTCTTCTTTATTTTCATCTTCTTCGATGTCATGAATTGCATCGAGGGTAAATGTTGGCAATTTATGATCAAGATAGGTTGTCGTGAAGATACCGTCTTTAAAATCGTCATCGCGTACGATTTGACGATGTAAAGAGATGTTTGTAGGAATACCTGAAATGATAAACTCACCCAAAGCTCTTCGTGCACGGCGTACCGTACCTTCCCAGTCTAATCCCGTAACCGTAAGCTTTCCAATCATCGAATCGTAATTCGTTGGCACAATATAATCTTTATGTCCAATAGAATCCATTCTCACCCCAGGACCTCCGGGTGAGAGATAACGCGTCATACGTCCTGATGAAGGGATAAAGCCATTTTTTGGGTCTTCTGCGTTAATACGAAATTCAATGGCATAACCTCTGAATTTGATGTCTTCTTGCATAAATGGCAAGCGCTGACCTTCTGCAATACGAATCATGCGGTAGATAATATCCACGCCTGAAATTTGCTCGGTAATCGTATGTTCCACTTGAACACGCGTATTCATTTCAATAAAATAGAAGTTATCCTCTTCATCGACAAGATACTCAATCGTACCGACACTCTCGTAACCAAGTTTTATCATCGCTTTTTTAGATGTTCTGAGCAACTCTTTACGAATCGCATCATTAAGGCGTGGGCTTGGTGCAATTTCTACAACTTTTTGATGTTTACGCTGAATCGAACAATCACGCTCACCTAAGTGAATCACATTGCCATATTTATCCGCAACAATTTGCACTTCGATATGGCGTGGATTGGAAAGATATTTTTCAATAAAGGCATCGCCTCTACCAAAAAAGCGCTCCGCTTCTTTTGTCGCCGCTTCAAACATCGGAATGAAATCTTCCTCTTTTTTAACAATACGCATACCTTTACCACCACCGCCAAAGGCTGCTTTGATGATAACAGGAAAGCCAATCTCTTTTGCAACTTTAACAGCTTCGTTGATATTCGTAATCGGCTCATCGGTTCCTTCAATCACAGGAACACCTACAGCCTTCATCGCGACTTTTGAAGCCATTTTATCACCGAAAAGGGCAATATGTTCAGGTTTTGGACCAATAAACGTAATACCGTTATCGATACAATGTTGTGCAAAATCTGGATTTTCAGATAAGAAGCCATACCCTGGATGGATAGCATCTGCACCCACCTCTTTAGCCAATGCTACAATCTTCTTATAATCCAAATAGACTTGAATAGGATCGCCTTCTAACAGATAACACTCATCTGCCTTACGAACCCATACACCCCTCGCATCAATTGTTGAAAAAACACAAACACTTTTGATATCCAACTCTTGACATGCCCTAATGATTCTAAGCGCGATTTCACCGCGGTTGGCAATCAACACCTTTGTGATTTTCTGTGCGTGCACTACTCTCTCCTAGAGGAAAATGAAAGATGTAATTATACCACTAAACCATCAACTATTCACCCAAAAAATAACTTTTTTTGACACTATTTTGACACTATTTTCAGAGCCAATCGGAACGCTGAATGCTCTCATCAATTTCACGTCCCATATCTTGGTGCAACTCCCAATAATACGAAACAAACGCATTAACAGTCCTGTTCATTGGCACATAATACCCCTCTTCATTTTTACGAGCAAACTGCTCTAAAAAGAGCTTGGCATCTTTTTTAGCCAAATAATGTGCGGCTAAGTTTTGATACGTCTGCACATACCATGTTTTTAGCTTTTCATACGCTTCATCGCTTGCATCAATATGTAAGGTTTCATCAAAACGCAACACGCCACTCTCAAACAGTCCGCTAAGATGAATCAGCCCTTCGCAATAATAAGGCTCGACTTCACCTGTTTTCATCCAACCAATCAATCCAACCGAACGCTTAATAGTATCGCTTAAAAGTGCTGTTTTGAGAGACGCGTCTTCATCAAGAAAAAAGGCCACCAAACCACCGGTAGTTGCTTTAAACTCTTCGATGTTTTTAAAGACGCCGCTTTGATTCATCTTGGTTTCCGTGTCACCGTCCATCCATAAAATATGCCCAAATTCATGGCCTATCGTACTGACTTCATAAACTTTGTGCCAGAGTTCTGGCTGATGAAAAATAATTTCGCGCTCGTGGTCCATAAAGTCTTTACCAAAAACAGTTTGGTGAATTTTTAAAAATGGTTTTGCACGTTGAGAATCAAGCACGTTATCCGCAAATGCAAAGATTTTTTTTCCCCGTTCTGAACTCACGACTTCATCGTTGGGAACAACTTGTGCTGAAAAAAGACCATTAAATTCTGCCGCATAAAAGAGTGCAGGTCTTCCAATATAGAGTTGCACGCGTTTGAGATTGGCTAAAACACCCTCTTTTAAAGCAGAATTTTCAGAACCACTCTCTTTAAAAAGTGTTGTAAACGCATTATGAATGCGCTCATATGTCTGATTCACATCATGTTCTTCAGGGCGTGAAAGTCGTACATCCCACTCAAGCGCAACGGCTTTTTTATAATGATCTTCGTAATATTCCAAAGGATGACCAATTTGAATGGGCGTTGTAACATCCATCCATTTCCTATCGACATCAGCCCATTTTTCAATCAATTTGCTTCTATCTTCTTCACCAAAGGCTTCTTCTAAAGCTTTAAAATAGGAAATATACGCTTTTTCTTGACCAAAATCAGGGTCTTCCATCTCCGATAAATCATCGACTAAAGAAGACAGCGCACTTTTTACATGTAAAACATCTTCGGGAAACGCAAGGGCGTACGCTTTGGCCTCATAACCACCGGCTACTTTTTCCAAAACAGAGTACGATCTATCGCCATCATTGCCGGAGGTATCGGGGTCATACAGCCCTTTTTCATGTAACATACTAGCAATGGCTTGCTCATCTTTGTTGTATTCCAGTTCCAAAAGAGGATTGATGGTATTGATAATGTGTTCTGTCCAACGAGATTGCCATGTACTCATCACAAGCCCTACTTCATGAACACCTCGTAAAATACGTCTGTAAAATGCTGAAAATAACCACTCTTTTTCCAACTGTTCAAGCAACATTTGGTGGCGTTTGAGGTAAAACTCTTTCACCCAAAGATACGCTTTTTCTTTTGCCTGTGCAATAAATAGTGCATCTTTATTCTCTTTTTCAAGCGCTTGTACCAGCTGTTCATCCCGCAAATTAATGAGACGTGTCAATGCCGCAACTCTGTTTTCACGCACTAAAGTAAGTTCAACGCTTTCTAAAAACGTATCAATCAAAGTTTCAATACGTTTATCGTACTCTTTTTGCTCGACAATACTAAAATACTCGCCAAGCTCTTTTTGTCGATCCCCTACTAACTCGTAAAACCGTTTTAAATCATTTTGAAATTTTTCTTTCATAGTTGCTCTCGTGTTTTTTTGTGTTTTTTTAAGTATAATTTTATCTCTTTTTATCTCATGAAGAGATTAACAAGAATGATTCTCACGAACTTTACTCTTTCTAAAAGGATGAAACCTATGTCAAATGATTGGGCGATAGAGACAAAAACCATCCAATGCGGATGGGAACCTAAAAACGGTGAACCGCGCGTTCTTCCTATTTACCAAAGCACAACGTATAAATACGACAGTGTTAAAGAAGTGGCAATGCTTTTTGATCTTGAAGCCGCGGGTCATATGTATTCTCGTATCTCCAATCCAACGTGTGAAGCTCTTGAAGCAAAAATTGCAGCCCTTGAAGGCGGTGTTGGCGCGTTAGTGACCTCTTCGGGTCAAAATGCTTCGACAATCGCTATTGCCAATATCTGCTCATCGGGCGATCATTTTATTGCCGTGGGCGCTATTTATGGCGGAACGGTTTCACTCTTTACCAATACCCTCAAAAAAATGGGCATCGAAGTCACGTTAGTTGATGCTGAGCTTTCCAAAGAAGAGCTGAAACGTTACTTCAAACCAAACACAAAAGCTATTTTTGGTGAAACCATCGCCAATCCAAAACTGGATATTCTAGATTTTGAAAAATTCTCATCCCTAGCCAAAGAGATGGGTGTACCGCTTATTGTGGACAATACCTTTGCAACACCGTATTTATGCCGTCCATTTGAACATGGAGCCAATATTGTTATCCATTCTGCAACCAAATACTTAGACGGACATGCGATTAGCGTGGGTGGCGTCATCGTCGATGGCGGTAATTTTGATTGGAGTAATGGTAAATTTCCAGAATTCACAGAACCCGATGAGAGCTATCATGGTATGGTTTATACCAAAAATTTTGGCAATCAAGCCTATATCGTAAAAGCCAGAGTACAGTGGATTCGAGACATCGGTTCATACCTTGCGCCTATGAATGCTTTTTTAACCAATGTTGGGATGGAAACATTACATGTAAGAATGGACAGACATTGTGAAAATGCCTATAAACTAGCGACTTTTCTTGAAAACCATCCCAAAGTGAGTTGGGTCAATTACCCAGCACTTTCTAGCCACAAACACAATGATTTAGCACTCAAATACCTTAAAGGGGCGAGTGGTGTTTTAACCTTTGGAGTTCAAGGCGGACGTGAAGAAGGCGAAAAAGTGATGAATGCCCTAAAGCTTGCCGCCATTGTCGTGCATGTCGCCGATGTGAGAACGGGCGTATTGCACCCTGCGAGTATGACGCACCGTCAATTAAGCGATGCTGAACAGCTCCAAGCAGGCGTCACACCGGATCTCATTCGCGTCACTGTGGGAATTGAAAATAGTGACGATATTATCGCAGATTTTAACCAAGCACTCAATACGATTTAACATCAAAAAGGTAGAGCCATGACCAGTCACTATGAATCTGTGAATACCTACATGAACCGAGGGATTCTTGAAGCCAATATGAACTTTGCAAAAATGCACGAAACCTCTTTTTGTCTCGCGAAGTTTGGATGTGAAGTCGATTTGGAAGATGGCTTTTTCTTTAAAGATTTGATAGCGTTTATTCACACCGAACTTGGATTTCATACCATCTTACAACAAGGCATCGACACATTTATCGTTATTTTGCGAGATTATAAAATCCATCAGGCAAAAAAAGTGCTCAAACAGCTTGAACATACGGTGAAACAGCATTTCAAAATTGAGTTAAAAAATATTGGTATCACTCTTTTTGACCCAACGGACACCTATAAATCACTGCTCGATAGACTCGATAAATATTATGTCATGTCACGTCTTTCGACCCGAAAAAAAATCTTTTATGGAACCCTTGATTTTGACTTTTATGAGACACAAAATAAAAATGATGTGCTTACCTCTATTTTACGTAAAGACAAACGCTTGACACTGCACAATCTTTATAATGGCATCCCCATTCAAGAAGAGGCAAGTGTTGCTCATTTTGATGAAGGTGTCGCACAACTCAAAATTACAACACCTAAAATTCATTACTACACCAAAGAGTCTTTTACGTTTTTACAACACGATAAAATTCCAAGCATTATCAAAGCAAAAATCATCAAAGTAGACCCGCCAAAATCGTTGGTCGTTCTTACCAATTTGGAGTTTTTAGACGCATCCCCACTGGATAGAAGCCATATTAGAGTGCAACCGGAAAAAATGATTAACGCAACCCTTTCACGTACCAAAATCAAACTGCTTGATGGAACGATTGAGAATATTTCGGAGAGTTCCGTTGTTTTACATGTAAAAATGGTGGATGTTGAAAAACTCCTGCAAAAGCAGTTAATTGATGAAGAATTTGAGATATATTTCCAACTCCCAACAGAGAAAGGTTTCTTAACGATTATCTCAGCGCCCGCTTCTATTTTTAGCATTATTAATGAAACAATTGTGCTCAATATTTTGCCAAATATTTTTATGAAATCAAAAATTAAACAGTACATCGCAATGCGACAAAATAGGCTTTTAATGGAGTTAAGACAGCAGCTCAAGCATCTTATTTAGTAGATTTAAAGTGAAATTACACTACATTATCCATTCTACAAAAAATCAATTACCGATTGATTACAAAAAGGAATGGTATGGAGTTAAAATCCATCAAAGATGTTCAAAATATCAGAAGTTTTGGAATTGCCGATTTTATGAAACTCTGCGGAGCTCTCATTTTTATTCTGATTGTTATTTGGTATGTATCCAGCCTCTCTAGCGACCTTCCCAATCAAACTCTTTTAATTGTTGCCGCTATTTTTGGTGGCTATATGGCCATCAATATTGGAGCAAACGATGTCGCTAACAACGTAGGACCTGCCGTTGGCGCCAATGCAGTGACTATTTTTGGTGCTATTATTATTGCGGCTATTTTTGAATCCTCAGGTTCGCTTATTGCGGGCGGAGATGTTGTTGGTACGATTAAAAACGGCATCATCAATCCTGCCATGATTAAAGATACCAATACGTTTATCTGGATTATGATGGCGGCATTACTTGCAGGTGCAATTTGGCTCAATATTGCCACGGCTTCAGGAGCACCCGTTTCGACCACACACGCTATCGTAGGAGGTGTGACAGGAAGTGGCATTGCCGCCGCTGGCTTTCATATGGTCAATTGGGCAAAGATGGGTGAGATTGTCTTTAGCTGGGTTATTTCACCGTTTCTAGGCGGTATTATTGCGGCATTGTGTCTGCTCTTGATTAAAAAGACCATTATTTATCAAGAGGACAAGCGCCTTGCAGCAAAAGCAATGGTTCCCGTTTTACTCTCTGTCATGACATGGGCTTTTGGAACGTATATCATTCTTAAAGGCTTTAACCATATGGTCCATGTGAATTTTATCACAGCTGCCACTATTGGACTTGCCGTTGCCATTGGCATCTTTTCCTTTACAAAATCATCCATCGCACGAATGGCTGACTCCCTGCCCAATACCCGTGAAGCTATCAATAAACTTTTTAATATTCCCCTTATTTTCTCAGCCGCACTTTTAAGCTTTGCGCACGGTGCGAACGATGTTGCCAATGCCGTTGGACCTTTGGCGGGTATTTATGATGCCCTGACAACAGGTGGTATTGCTACTAAAGCGGGTATCCCTTTTTGGGTTATGCTCGTAGGTGCGCTTGGTATTGTTGTGGGGCTAGGACTTTATGGACCCAAACTCATCAAAACGGTAGGAAGTGAGATTACGGAACTTGACCAAATTCGCGCATTCTGTGTCGCGCTTTCTGCGGCATTAACGGTTATCGTAGCGAGCCAATTAGGCTTACCGGTAAGTTCAACCCATATTGCTGTTGGTGCCGTTTTTGGTGTTGGTTTTTTACGTGAATATTTGATGAGAAACCGCATTAAAGAGACGGAAGAAGAACTCAAGCAACATAAACTTGATGATGAAATGGATAAATTAGAAGAGTATAAACACTCCTTAGAATCATTGGGAAAACTCAAAAAAGTAGACCCATACCTTGTTAAAAACTTAATGAATAAAATCAACGAAGAAAAATCTATCATCCGCAATATTTACGAAGGAGAGATAGAACTCAGTAAAATTGAGAAGAAAGCGATTAAAGCGGTGCGTAAACATGAACTGGTTAAACGCTCAGCGCTTAAAATGATTATTGCGGCTTGGCTTATCACCGTACCAGCCTCCGCACTTCTTTCAGCAATCTTCTACTTTATGATTCGTGGCATGCTTCTATAATTTTCAAAGGCTTAGGGTATAATGCCCTAAGTCATCCTCTTTGACTTTTCCAAAACAACAAGCGTCTCTACTTTACATGTAAATGATAAATGTCGTTCAACCACTGTGACACACTGTCTTTATGACAACCCTAAAGGAAACCCTAATTTTATGTTATTTTCACAATTAAACCTCAGTTCACCCCTCTTAAAAGCCGTCCAAGAAGAGGGATATACCACGCCCACACCCGTGCAAGAAAAGGCCATTCCTTCTATCCTCGCAGGCCGCGATATGTTAGCAGGCGCGCAAACGGGGACAGGTAAAACAGCTGGCTTTACGCTGCCTATTTTAGAGATACTTTCTCAAAAACCACGCAATAAAGCCAAACCGCTTCTTCGCGTGCTCATTCTCACCCCAACCCGTGAACTCGCAGCGCAAGTGGGCGAAAGTGTCAAAGTCTATGGCAAATATTTACCCTTTAAAAGTGCCGTTATTTTTGGCGGTGTAGGCATCCACCCTCAAATTCAAACCTTGCGTGCAGGCATTGATATTCTTGTTGCAACACCAGGAAGACTACTGGATCATGTCTCTCAAGGGACGATTGATCTTAAACATATTGAAATTTTAGTGCTTGATGAGGCCGATAGAATGCTCGATATGGGTTTCATCAAAGATATTCGTCGTGTCATTGCCCTCCTTCCAGCAAAACGTCAAAACCTGCTTTTTTCAGCGACTTACAGTGACGATATTAAAAAGCTCTGTGAGTCTATTTTAAAAAACCCTGCTATTGTCGAAGTGGCACGTCGTAATACTTCAAGCGAACTCGTAAACCAACGGGTCATTTTAGTTGATTGCAAACGTAAAACGGCACTACTTGGCAAACTGATTCAAGAAAATAGATGGGAGCAAGTTTTAGTGTTTACCCGTACCAAACATCATGCCAATAAAGTTTCGGAATATCTGGTTAAAATCGGCATTAGCTCTTCGGCTATTCATGGAAACAAAAGCCAAAGTGCCCGAACCAAAGCACTGAGTGATTTTAAAAATGGCGCCATTAAAGTGCTTGTAGCCACTGACATTGCCGCACGAGGTCTTGACATCGACCAACTTCCGCATGTTATCAATCTTGAGCTTCCAAATATTGCAGAAGATTACGTTCACCGCATCGGCAGAACGGGACGTGCAGGCAACAATGGTGAGGCAATTTCGCTCGTATGTGTGGATGAACACGAGTATTTAGCCAACATTGAAAAACTGATCAATCGTAAATTTAAACGTGAAATCATTGAAGGGTTTGAACCTGACCCAACTATTAAAGCTGTGCCTATTCAGCAAGGCAGAGGACAAAAGCCACAAGGACAACCCAAACGCAGAGACAACGCGCCACGTGAATACACCCCCAAAAGAAGAGAACGATAACAATGATGATTTACGTTGATGCCGATGCGTTTCCCAATGCTCTAAAAGAGATTCTTCTTCGAGCCGTACTCAAACGCAACATCACAACGTATTTTGTTGCCAACAAAAAGATACCGCTTCAAGATTCGCCTTTGCTGACGATGATTATCGTCGCGCAAGGTGCTGATGAAGCGGATCATTACATTGTTGAACACGCAATGCCTGAAGACTTGGTCATTACCGCTGACATTCCTCTAGCGGATAGGCTCGTTAGCAAAGGTGTGCTAGCACTCGACCCACGCGGTACGATTTACGATGAAAGTAATATTAAAAGCCTTCTTGCTATGCGCAATTTAATGCAAGAACTCAGAGACGCAGGCGAAATCACAGGTGGTCCTAGTGCGATTGGTGAGAAGCAAAAAAGAGCGTTTGCAGACGCGCTGAACGCGCTCTTACAAAAACGTTAATTTTTATTTTTCCTCGCTTATGCACCCAAACTACCAGCACAGTTAAACATGCTTTTAAAAGCCTATTGTAGGTACTTTTAAAAGCATGAAGTGTGCACAAATTCACATGAAAAATTCCCCTATTTTCTTACTTATCTGTAATCAAATCGTAATCAAATCTTATTAAACTTCACCCTGTAGAAAACAAAAAAACAAGGGGTTTCTCAATGAAAAAAATGCTTCTTCTTTCAGCATTGGCAGCGGTCAGTCTTATTGCAGCAGATAAAATCAGTGGTGCGGGTGCGAGTTTTCCTGCTCCTATTTATTACCAATGGGCTCACACATATGAGGCAGCAACTGGTATTCAAGTGAATTACCAATCTATCGGTAGTGGCGGCGGAATCAAACAAATCCAAGCACGTACAGTAGACTTTGGTGCATCTGATGAACCATTAGAGCCTGCAAAACTTGCTGCGGATAAATTATTGCAGTTCCCAGCAGTCGTTGGTGCGATTGGTTTAGCATATAATATTCCTGCCCTTAATGGTAAAGAAGTCAAACTTTCAAATGCAGTCGTTGAAGGCATTTTTATGGGTACGATTACAAAATGGAATGACCCAAAAATTGCAGCAGACAATGCAGGCGTTGCACTTCCAGATTTAGCAATCACGATTGCACACCGTTCAGACGGAAGTGGTACAACATGGAACTTTACCTATTGGTTAGACAAAATTGGTACCGTATGGCATGAAAAAGTAGGTCTTGGTAAAACCGTTAAATGGCCAGTGGGTATTGGTGGAAAAGGTAATGAAGGCGTTACCAACATGATCAAACAAACTCCAGGTTCAATCGGTTATATCGAAACTTCTTATGCTGAGAAAAACAACCTTCCAATGGCAACTGTTCAAAGTGCTGAGAAAACATGGGTTAAACCAACAACCGATAACATCAAAGCAGCAGCAGCAAATGCTAAATGGAAAGCTGAAGAAGGATTTTATCAAATCTTAGCGAACCAACCAGGTAAAAACACTTACCCAATCGTAGCAGCAACCTTTATTTTATTACCAACTGAAAAAGCAGCGGAAAATAAAAAAGTAGCAACATTCTTTGATTATTCATTTAACAAAGGTGCTGAAGAAGCTCAAAAATTAGGTTATGTTCCACTTCCAAAAGAGACAATTGACGCAATTGTAACTTACTGGAAAGCAAACGGAGCAAAATAACGTCAAGCAGGGAATTTTCCCTGCTCTTTTTTGTTATCTTATTTAAAACACCAAGGAAATACTGAAACAATGAAAAACTTTAATGTTGGCGATTTTATCTTTGAAAATCTCTCACGACTCATGTCTATCTCTGTACTTGTTATTCTTGTCAGTATTTTTTATGTTCTGTATGACCACGCTAAACTTGCGATTGATATTCTCGGTCTCAAATTTATTTTCGATACCGATTGGGCGCCTAATATGGAAAAATTTGGTGCATTTCCTGCTATTTATGGAACACTGACCAGCACAGCAACTGCGATGGTTTTAGCTACACCGCTTGCGCTTGGCATTGCCATTTTCCTCTCTGAAATTGCAAGAGGACGTTTAAAATCATTAATCGGAACCATGATAGAACTTCTTGCTGCAATTCCATCCATTGTTTATGGTATGTGGGGTCTGTTTTTCTTCGTGCCTATCATTCAAAAACTAACCCATAGTTCAGGTATCGGCACGCTAACGGCGAGTGTTATTCTTGCCATTATGATTATCCCTTTTACCGCAGCCGTTTCACGCGACGCGATGGATACAACGCCTGACATTTTAAAAGAATCCGCGTATGCTCTTGGCGCTACGAAATGGGATGTCATTAAAGATGTCATCATCCCTTTTGCCAAAGTAGGGGTTATCGGTTCCATTATCCTCTCTTTAGGAAGGGCATTGGGCGAGACAATGGCGGTAACGTTTGTCATGGGAAACAGCACCAATATGCCCTCTTCTATCTTAGAGCCGGCAACCAGCATTCCTGTCATCTTAGCAAATGAATTTAGTGAGGCAGATGGAGACTTGTATTACTCTAGCCTTTTTTACTTAGCACTGATTTTGTTTGTGGTGAGTTTTTCTGTCATCGCGATTGCTAAATTTGCTTTTTTACGAAAAGTGAGAAAAAATGGTTAATACATCTTATAAAAAACGAAAAATTAGAAATATCATCGCTCTATCCCTTGCCTTTGTTGCAACGGCCATTGGCATCTTTTTTCTCTTTTGGATACTAGGCGTACTGCTTGTAAATGGACTTTCACATATCTCTTTAGAGCTGTTTATGAAAGATGGAGCGCCTCCTGGCATTACGCCAAGTGGTCTTCGTCACGCGCTCGTTGGACACTTGATGCTCACGCTTGCTTCAACGGCAATTGGCGTACCGATGGGTCTTTTAGCAGGTACGTATCTCAGCGAATACGGCAGAAACTCCCGTTTTGCCAATTTTACGCGCGATATTTCAGACATTATGATGTCAGCACCTTCTATCATTGTCGGTGTTTTTGTGTACGGGATTTTAGTCATGCCTATTGGTCATTTTTCAGGATGGGCTGGAAGTATTGCGTTAGCCATTATCATGATTCCAGTGATTATTCGTACCACCGATGACATGCTTGCCCTTGTACCTGTGGAACTTCGAGAAGCCGCCTACGCACTTGGTGCACCCAAATGGAAAGTCATCGTACAAATCGTCTATAAAGGTGCGATTACGGGTATTACCACGGGTGTACTTTTAGGGGTTGCCAGAGTGGCTGGCGAAACAGCACCACTTCTATTTACCGCCTTTAACAACAACTTTTTTTCCACCGATATGTCAGAAGCCATGGCATCACTCACCGTAACGATGTTTAACTACACGATGAGTCCTTTTGAAGACTGGCAAGCGATTGGTTGGGCAAGTGCGGCAATTTTAGCCTTTGCCATTCTTGCCATCAATATCGGCGGACGCCTCCTCATTAAGAAAAAATAAGTAAAGGAATTTTATGGCTACCATCACATCAATGACGGATCCTCTTGAATTAGAAGTTAAAAACTTTAATTTCTATTACGCAGGAAAGAGTGATCCAAACCTTAAATCAATTGATATGCCTATTGCTAAGAAAAAAGTAACAGCACTCATTGGACCTAGCGGATGCGGTAAAACAACCCTGCTTCGCTCGTTTAATCGCATGCATGACCTCTACCCAGGCAATCGTTACGAGGGAGAAATTCATTTTCAAGGCGACAACCAAAACCTTCTGGATAAAAATATTGATTTGATTGCACTTCGTATGAAAATCGGTATGATTTTTCAAAAACCGACCCCTTTTCCGATGAGTATTTTTGATAATGTCGCTTATGGTTTGCGACTTCAAGGATTAAAAGATAAAAAAATTCTCACAGAGAAAGTTGAAAAAGCCCTTCGCGGTGCGGCACTGTGGGATGAAGTCAAAGATAGGCTGAAAGATGGTGCATCCGCACTTTCTGGTGGGCAACAACAACGCCTTTGCATCGCTCGTGCCGTTGCGGTTGAGCCTGATGTTTTGTTGTTTGATGAACCAACCAGCGCACTTGATCCTATTTCAACGCTTTCTATTGAACAACTTATTATGGAGCTTAAAGAACAACTCACCGTCATTATCGTTACGCACAACCTCCAACAAGCGGCACGTCTTTCAGACTATACGGCATTTATGTATTTAGGTGAACTCATCGAGCTTGACCATACCAAAGACATGTTTGTTAATCCAAAAGAAAAATTAACTGAAGAGTACATTACGGGAAGATTTGGGTAAATCCAGTCTTCCAAATTTTTTTACATGTAAAACACTTTCTTGCTCCCAAACTAGCTCATTATTGCACATATTTTAAAACTTCGTCTATCTCTTCATCAAACGTTATTTAATTGTTAAGAATCTGTGGCTATAATCGTTAATGAATTGATTGATTATAAGGATTTTTATGGTTCAAACACTTCGTACCAAACGCCTCTTTGCACGCTGCATCGTTGTTTTTGGTACGTTTTTTAGGCTTCCATTACGCCAAAATTCCTTACGACTGAACGCATGTGTGACATTTTTTATTCACTTGTTACGCCCATCACACTTGCACAAAATTCCTCAAAGTCTCGCCCGTAATCAGATATTCCTTCAAGCAGCCCTTACCCAACGGTGTGCTTTTAAAACATTATAAGGAACATGAATGTCAGAGATTATGCCAAGCTTTTTTTTAGGACACGGCTCACCGATGAACCTTGTGTTAGACAATAGTTTTACGCAAGCGTTACAAGAGCTCTCTTTAACACTCCCTTTGCCAAAAGCCATTCTTGTCATCTCCGCACATTGGTTTACCAACCAAACAGCCGTGAGTATAAGTTCTAATATTAGCTATGAAACGATTTATGATTTTTACGGATTCCCGCCTTCGTTATATGAACTGAATTATCCTTCTCCTAGCAATAATACGCTTTCAAAACGCATTGCCGATTTGTTAGATGTCCCTTTAATCGAGCGAGGGCTTGACCATGGCGCGTGGATGCCGCTTCATTTTTTATTTCCAAAAGCAAGCATCCCTGTCATTCAACTGAGTATCAATAAAAACGTGCCTATGAATTTACATGTAAAGTTAGGCGAAAAGCTTCGTGTACTTCGAGAAGAAGGAATTATGATTATGGGAAGCGGCAATTTGACCCATAACTTAGGCTTGGTTGATTTTTACAATATCAATGCTCCCTCACTCACATGGACCAAAAACGTGGACAGCTTTGTTGAAAACGCTTTTACATGTAATGATATTGAAAGCCTCGTCCATATCGAAACGCTCTGCCCTGATTTTAAAACAGCGCATCCTTTTGTCGATCATTATCTCCCGGTACTTTACATCGCAGGGACGCGAAGAGAAGATGACAACGTGAGCATTCTCACACCTATTTTCCAAAATGCCAGTTTAAGCATGAAAGGGTTTATGCTCTCTTCTTAAAAAATTTGCTTTATTGATAATTTCTAGAAGCGCTAAATAGGTGAAATCCCCGTATTTAGCGCGCTATCTCACGCAAAATCTCACACAGACTACTTATAATTAAATAATTACTTATTTAATTTAAGGAAAACTTATGTTACAGACAATTCGCACGAAGCTCATCACATTATTTGCCATTATTTTAGTAGGAACCATAAGCCTTGGATATTTACTGTACAGCAATACAACAAAGGCAGAAAAGGCTGTCGAGAAAGTTCAAGTTGTGGGTGATATCGCCAAATATACCAATGACTTTTTGATGCAATCGCGCGGGTATCAAATTGCCTTTAAACCTGTTTTCATCGATAACTGCTACAAAGCACTGGATAATCTTATTGCAACGGTCAATAACCTCAAGCCGATGCTGAAAGAACAAGAGCACATTGCACTGGTTGAAAAAATTCAAAGCGTTTTTCCGGGTATGAGACAAGAGACCGATGATCGTTTTGCTTTAATGAAAAAATACGGCGCGGTTGTCAATACTCCTGAGTTTGCAAAAACACTCGATGGTCAGGCATTTACAAAAATGACCAATCATGGACGTGAGACATTTATCTTCTTAGTTCAATCCTCTGAAAAACTCTCTAGTGAAATCGAAGCATCTGAGAATAAAACATTAGAGCAAGCACGCCTCTTTGGAATTGTGCTAGCCGTTCTTGTTTTAATCATCACCAATCTCTTTTTTGGCTTTGTCGCGACCCATATTAAAAAATCGCTGGAGCTGGCAACAAAAGGGTGTGATTACATCGGCTCAACCAAAGATTTGAGTCATGTCATTGATACAGAAGGCAAAGATGAGATAGCGATGATGATGCAAACGGTGAATGTTCTTTTAGCACAATTGCGCCAAGCCATCGATGAGGCAAAACACACTGCAACGGAAAATGCCGCCGTGGCAGAAGAGCTCTCTTCCACATCCTTACAAATTGGTAAGCGCACCGAAGAAGCGGCCAAAGAGGTAGATTATGCTGTGAATGCTACCAAAAATGTCGCCACCATTTTACACACCAGCGAAGAGAGTTCCAACCACTCTGAAAATGTCATCCAAAATGTCGCCGATAAATTAAACAGTGCTTCAAACGAAGTCCTTTCCGTCTCCAACGACTTGCAAACCGTTGTCATCAACCAAACCGACCTTTCTAGCCGTTTAGAGCATCTAGACCAAGAAGTGACCCAAGTACAACAGGTTCTCTCTGTCATAGCAGACATCGCAGAACAAACCAACCTTTTAGCCCTGAATGCCGCCATCGAAGCCGCACGCGCAGGAGAACAAGGACGCGGATTTGCTGTTGTAGCCGATGAAGTACGAAAACTAGCAGAACGTACGCAAAAAAGCCTTGTGGAGAGTAACGCCACCGTTGCGGTCATCACCCAATCGGTCAGCATCTCTTCGGGGCTTATGAAGAAAAATGCTGAGGAGATTCAAGCATTAGGACAACGTGCTGAAACAACTCAAAAACTCATGCTTCAAACCGTTTCCAATATGAATGATGCCAAAGCATTGGTACAAAAAAGTGCCCTTGATGCCAAAGAAGGAAGTGTTCAAGCAAAAGAGATGTTAGAACGCATCGGCGCAGTGCATCACATTTCATCCACCAATGCACGTAGTGTTGAAGAGATTGCTTCCGCAGCCGAACATCTCTCCAAACTCTCAAGCAATCTTAGCCTTGCGTTAGCAGCATTTAAAACGGCCTAAAGGTAGTCTATTTAGGCTCTCCTAGCGCTTTTACATGTAAAACATTTGACACTCGTTAAAAAGCTGATTAGAAGCACGAGAATGTGTTGAGGCGACTCTATAAAAAAGTCGCCCTCGCCTTTTATGCCCCTTTAATATACCGCGTCTTTTTAGCCTCTTTGATTTTAGCAATGTCCACTAAAATAAAGCTATCGACACAGTTGGCGAACTCTTTATCAATATTGAAATCCAAGAAGCTGATGCCTCCCTCTTCGCACAATTCGGTATATTGTTTGTACAAAGTGGGTACACTTAAATCCATATGGGAGAGTTGCTCTTTTAAGACAGTAAAATCTTCTTTATAATCATTGCCTTTGAAAAAAGCGAGGGCTTCTTCTTTTTCCAAACGACTCATAAAGAAACTATTTCGTGCTTTCACCAGCTCTTGCGTGCTTGAAAAATAGAGTGCGTAAAACATGATGATAAGATTTTTAGCAATTTTAGGATAAACATCACTTAGGCTCACAGGACCGTACATGTAACGAATATGCGGATTGTTATACAAATAAGCCCCAATGCCTTGCCACAAATAATCCAAGGCGCGTGTTCCCCAATAACGTGGCTGAACAAAGCTGCGTCCCAACTCTATGGCATTGTGTAAATAAGGCTCAAACGAAGGGGTAAATTCAAACAATGTGTGCGAATAAAATCCTTCCATACTAAAATATTGATTGATAAAATTGGACTCACCGATGCGGTACGCACCCACCACTTCAAGCTCTTCATCATCCCACAACACGATGTGCTTATAGTGCTTATCGTACACATCAACATCGCGTTTACTGCCTGTTCCCTCTTCCACTTTTCGAAAGGTAAATTCTCTGAGTCTTCCAATCTCTTTCATTAAAATGGAGCCAAATTCGTACTCGTACAAATAGATTTTTTTGCCATCATTCGTTTCGCCAAGAAGCGTTGATTTTTTGAGTTCAGAGCGTATCGCTTTTCGCTCTTCTGGGTGAGCGATGGCGGTTTGTGTGGTAAAGATGCCCCGTTTGCCTTTGCTGATTTTATACAGATGTTTTTTAAGAAGGTTGATAGTCATATGGTCGCTAAAACCTGATTTTTGAATCGTCTTGTACGTGATCATTTCACCGATTTTAAAGCTAATCACTTTGGAGCGTTTTTTAAACATCTCACGGGCAAGTAAAAAAGTGGAAAGCTTTTTATTGACCATCGAAAGCGTGTAAAACAGTGGTGAATTTTTTGCGTCAATAAAAACAGGCAAAATAGGCGAATTGGTTTTTTGCGCAAATTTTAAAAACCCTTTTTTCCATTTCGTATCTTTAATCCCAGTAGGTTGCGCACGAGAGACTTCACCAGAGGGAAAGACAATCAACGCTTCATCATCTTCTAAAGCATCATACACTTTTTTGATAGCCTCTTTAGCCGTATTTCCACTTAGATTGTCGATGGGGATTAAGATGTTTTGCAACGGTTCAATTTGCATCAACACATCATTGGCAAGCACTTTTATATCGCTTCGTACCTCTTTAACAAGCGAGATAAGCGCCAAAGCATCGAGTGCTCCTAAAGGATGGTTCGCAATGATTATCACACGACCAGAGGGAGGAATATTGGTCTTATCTTTGTTTGAGACCGTATAACCAAAGTTAAAATACTCTAACACGGCTTCGATAAAATCAAATCCCGTGTAGGCTTCACCATGCAGTAAGAAATCGTTAATTTCATCTTGGTGCAATAATTTTTTGAGCAGATAGACAACGAAATTTCTCACAACCGCTGGATAATAAATAATGCGTGGGTATTTGAGGCTTAACGTCTTTTCTACATCTACCATGTTCACTTCCTTTATGTTTTATTGGGTTGATTATAAAGAGAGGTGATTACGATGTGGTAACGATGGAGCGCTTTTTATGTTACCATATTGTAATGAAATGAGTTTACAATGGAAGCAAATTATTATAAGGAATCACTATGCTTCAAAAATACGAAGAGAGACTTGCCCAAATCAAAACGATGCTCCTAGATTTAGGTGCGGAGATTACGATGGCAAGTGAAAAAGCTCTATCAGGAATGGAGAGTTTAGATAGCTCTCGTTTTGAATCTGCCAAAACATTACTCAAAAACATCGAAACAAAAGCCAATGCTATCGACAACGAAATCGTCGTGACGCTTGCTCTATTT
Source organism: Sulfurospirillum sp. E15m (assembly GCF_059415145.1). NCBI lineage: Bacteria > Pseudomonadati > Campylobacterota > Epsilonproteobacteria > Campylobacterales > Sulfurospirillaceae > Sulfurospirillum > Sulfurospirillum sp. E15m. Next base: position 69,839 of record NZ_JCAHZS010000012.1, on the reverse strand, counting down.
GGCCCTGAAGCGAAAGATTTACGCAAAATGGTCGCTTACCTTAAAATCACCAATGAACTGGTTAAAATCGCCGAAAATATTCGTAGCTTTAGCAAACGTATGGCATTGCATCTTCAAGGCGATGTGCCGTTTATCTCATTACACGAATATTCTGTTCATTTGTGTAAAACAGCGATTCAAGCCGTCAATTTAGCCATTAGCACCATTGATGTTGCAGACCGTGAAACTTTAGAAGACACGTACCGAAAAGTCAAAGTCGAAGAGAGCAAAAGCGATGATCTGTACTCTATTTTAGAAAAAAACATCTTAAGCGACATCGCAAAAATGATTGACCAATCCGCCGATTTTATTCAAATTTTAAGCACGATGAGAAAATTAGAGCGTATGGCTGACCGAAGTGTCAATATCGTTCAACTCATGATTTTTGCTCGCGTTGGCGGAGAGATGAAAACGTATTAAAATCGATTAGGTGTGCGACAAGTTTGAGTATCTTGTGCATGTAAAAATAAGAGGCGAAATGAAACAAACTATTTTAATCATTGAAGATGAAGAAGATTTACTGGAACTTTTGGAGTATCACCTCCAAAAAGAAGGGTATGAAACGTTAGGCTTTTTAAGTACCAAAAATGTTGAAAAATGTTTACAAGAAGAACCTATTGACTTATTGATTGTAGATCGTAATTTACCAGGGGTTGAAGGCAGTGAATTTGTGGAAAGTCTACGTAAAAAAGGCTTTTCACAAGCAGTGATTTTTGTTACCGCCAAAGACAGCGATAACAATGTTGAAGAGGGCTTTTTACGCGGTGGGGATGATTATGTCACGAAGCCTTACAATATGAAAGAACTGCTTCTTCGTATCAAAGCGATTTTGGCGCGCACGTCTCCGCAAAGTAAAAGCATCCTTTCGTATCGCGATTTGAGTCTTGATTTGGAAGCGCATCGTTTACATGTAAACACGAAAGAAGTGGAACTCACCAAGCTAGAGTTTGATCTTTTGCGTACGCTCATCGAAAACAAAAGCTCGGTGTTAAGCCGCGAATTTTTGTTGGAACATGTCTGGAAAAATGATGAGTTTTTTCAAGATAAAACGGTCAATGTCGCTATTAATCGCCTCAAACAAAAAATTGACCCTGCTAAAGATAAAGAGTACATTAAATCCATTTGGGGCGTAGGATATACCCTATGCTGATGCTTCATCAACACATCACACGAGCGCTTCTGGCACTTTTTTTAACCACGCTTCTACTCTCAGGTATTGTCAGTTATTTTGCAATCAAAAGCGACAACATTGACCACTACCGAAGTAACTTAGAATCCCACATCAAGATTTTAGTACGCGAATTGCCACAGATGAACGATTTGGATAGCTTCGCAAAGCGTTTTCGTGAAAGTACCGATATTCGTTTCACCCTGATTAACGAAGATGGCATGGTTATCACAGACAGCGACCATGACAGCGAAACGATGGATAACCACTCTCATCGTGAGGAAATTATCAAATCCTATAAAGTTCCTTTTGGCTACTCTATCCGTTTTTCAGATACCATCAAAAGCAATTTTCTCTATGTGGCGCATCGTTTTAGCATGAATGATCATATCTATTTTTTACGTTTGGCAAAAAATATCGACACCATCATGCACAACTTCTACGCCTTGTGGATTAAAATCACGCTCATTTTTAGTGTGACCATTTTAATAGGTCTGTATGGGGCGTACTCTTTTAGCCAAAAAATTCGCCAAGAGATCGATAAAATCGTCGAAAACCTCCAACAAATTGCCGATAAAGATTACCGAATCAAACTTTCATCGCACTTTAGTATGGAGTTCTTTGAAATTGCGAATTATCTTAAAAAGCTCGCGGCAAAACTTGAAAAACGCGCTAAACAGAAACGAAAATACACCGCTAAAATCAAGCTGATTAGCCAGCAAAGAAGTGATGTCATCTCCGCCATTAGCCATGAATTTAAAAACCCTATTGCCTCCATCATGGGGTATGCGCAAACGCTTTTAGATGACCCGCATACCAACCCACAAATCAGGGAGCGTTTCTTAGGAAAGATTGTTCAAAACGGCCAAAAAATCTCTACGATGATTGACAGGCTCACGCTGACGACCAAATTTGAAAATGGCGATTTTACGGCGCAAAACACTACGTTTGATGTCGTTAAAATGATTCAAGACATTACCCAAGCGTTTCGTGAAAAAAATCCAAATCGCACACTCACCTGTGAATTGCCTGAGAATCTTAGCATCACAGCAGATAGAACGATGATGGAAATTGTCATCTCCAATCTCATTGACAATGCCCTTAAATATTCTGATGAAACCGTTGTCATTACGCTTTTTGAGAACACTTTACATGTAAAAGACCAAGGGGTTGGAATTAAAGCCGAAGAGCTTGAAAAAGTGACCCAAAAATTTTACCGCACAAACTCACACTCATGGGATAATTCTATGGGACTTGGGTTAGCGCTTGTGAATTACATTTTAAAGCTCCATAACACCAACCTAGAGATACAAAGTTCCTTAGGTGTTGGATCTGATTTTTCATTTAAATTACCTTCAAACAATGTTGTATTATGATACGTCCAAAATAGCATCGTGAAGCTTCTTTACGATGCTATAAGTCTCTAAGAAAAAGGCGTTATATGCACAATATGGGTGAACCTCGTATCAAAATCGTTGCCATGCCCAAAGACACAAATCCTGCTGGTAATATCTTTGGCGGATGGATTATGTCACAAATCGATATTGCAGGCAGTCTTGCTGCCCGTGACTTAAATACAGGACGGGTTGTCACCGTTGCCGTTAATTCTATGGAGTTTCGTGAAGCGGTTAAAGTCGGTGATGTTTTAAGCTGTTACGCAAAAATCATCAAAGTGGGAACCTCTTCGGTCACCACACGCATTGAAGTCAATGCCGAGCGCTCATACTATGGCGCCGCGCATCGTTGTTTGCATGTCACGAGCGCTGTTATCACGTATGTCAATGTGGATGAAAATGGCAAGAAAAAGCCCATTCCTTACACGGAAAATGAGCTTATTGCTTTAGGAATTGAAGTCAAATCCAAAGCATAAAGCTTTTATGGATTGAGAATGAATTGGCTAAGAGGGGTATCTGCGACCATCAAATCCTCAATGACCCCTTTACCCTCTAAAATTCTAAGTTTTGCTCTTACACTTATGCCGCTATTTCGTCTGAGAACTTTCTCTGCTTTTGGCGCCAACTCCTCACGCATGTAAAAACGGTCAAATGGCAACGAAAAATAGACCGTATTTGCTAAATCCATTTTAGTGTCTTTATAATCAAGCCTTCCTTTTAGTTTAGCAACATTGACATTCACCTCTAAAAAGCTTTGATGAGATGGTTTTGTAAAGCATATCTCTTTAATACTATCATTGTGGTCATGATGTTCAAAAATGGCATACGCCTTAGGAAGCATCTTCATAGACTCGCCTTTAGCAAGAGGTGCTTTTGTTGCCGTGTCAAAACGAAGCGTGACGTAACGTCCTCGAAACGGATCGTACGGGTCGAGTGGCGATACGTTCAAATAAAACACTTCACCCTCATTAAGAATTCGCTCATAACGCGTAATCTGAAAAACAATGACGCCCACTTGTACGGCACATAAAAGCCCAAAACAAATCCACGAAAGGAGTTTGAGATGTTTCATACTTTTGACCTCATTTTTCGCCTGAGCAACGCATTAATCGCTAAAAATAGAATGCCGGTGACGATAAATGCCAGACCTTTCGCAACCAAATCGAGTTTTGCGTCCATAAAATGAATCCAAATCGTTAGAGCAATCAAAAGCATACCTTGATTGATAAGCCCTAAACTTCCCTCTTTGGCACCTCGCACAATCATCCATGAAGTACCAAGGAGTAAAGAGAGATTGAGAAAGAGCATCGAAACAAAAACCGATATCGCTTGATTGTTCTGTAAAAACGTGTAAATAAAGAAAATGACAGGTGAAAGGATGACAAGCATCTCTGATGGAACCTGTTGAGCCTTGCGTTTAAGCAACACTAACAATACCACATACATCACGATAAGGCTTATCGCCAACCACCCAATCTGGAGAGATTCTTGCAGTGTTAAAGCCGATTCGTCTATTAAATTCCACGACCTCAATGAGACATGTGAAAGCAAGAGAACGAGAGCACCCCATTTCCCAATTCGTTCAAAAGGGCGTTGCCACATCTTGTCACCATGCGAAAGATACAACACGCCTACCACGTAATACAGTGCAAAGAAAAGCGCAAAATAGTTGGTCATGCTACGCAAATGATGGCTCATGCGTGTTTGCGTTAGAATTTCAGCGAGGAAAATCAAAAACAGTGCTAGTGCAAGTCCCCAAGTAAGTAGAGTGGTTGCATTGGCATTTTTGGCTGTTCTTAACTGCCACACATAGTAGCCAAGCCAACAAAGCACTATACCCAACAGCACCCATGTATTAAGGAAAGAGTCTGTATGCATCTCCAAGAATGCACTTAAGTCACTTCGATGATTGATCCACACTATCGTCCATAAAACAATCAAGAAAAATGCAGCCCCAGAAGAAGGAAGCAGCCACATAATGCCTAAAGAGAGTAAGAGCCAAACACCGAGGAAATCAAAAACCGTACCGCCTAAATGGTACGTTTGCCCAATGATTGCCAAGGATGCACCCATCATTAAAAACCAAAAGACCCCACTTCCTTCTCGTAACGCTGTGTCATTGTGTTTGTAACGCTTCACCCAAAACCCAAAGACTTGTGCACTGACTAAAAGCGTGATAGCTAAGAGCGTACGTTCCACATGTCCTAGCGTATCCCAGTTATATGCCATGATAGAGATAATTCCCAATCCAACAAGCACAAACCCGAGCAGACTAAAGGCTATCCCTGAAGAGCGATGCCCAGATATTTCACCTGCATAACGACTTAAAAGCGCTTTTGCATTCTCTTCCGTAACAATGCCCTCAGTGACCCACTTAGGAAGCTCTCTTTCAAGCCATTGGTAATTCTCTTTGCTCATGCCTACCTTTACATGTAAAAATCAATCAACAATAAAAAGCTTCGCTCCACTATTCGTATACGAACGATGTGCCATCGTCTCATCGGCGACTTCGTAACTCATGCCCGCTTTTAAAAGATGCTCTTCGCCATTTTCAAGTTCCGTGTAAAGCTCACCTTCTAGGCACAAAAGTATATGTCCTTTTTGACACCAATGGTCTGCCTTATACCCTGCGGTGTACTCCACCATACGCACGCGAATAGTACCACACTGTTTCGTTCGCCAAAAGGCACTTCCGCTCTCGCCTTTGTGCTCTATGGGTTCAATACTACTCCAATCGGTTGTATCAAACGGAATATTGGTCATTTGCATGAGACATCTTTTTTACAGCCATACTGCGCTGCATAGGCCTCACCAAAAGCGTGCATAGAACCCAGTACTTTTTCAAGCTCTTTTCCGATAGGACTTAAGGCATACTCAACACGTGGTGGGACTTCTGCGAACACGGTACGCTCAATAATATGGTCTGCTTCAAGCTCTTTGAGTTTCTGCGTCACTGTTTTTTGCGTAATTTGTGGAAATGCTTCGCAAATATCTTTAAAGCGTTTCTGACCACCCAGTAAAATATACACAATATAAATTTTACTCTTATCATTAACGATGTCCAATGTAAGTTCTACGGGACAATGAAATGTTTTGTCATCTATTGTTATCATAATATTCACCTCTTTCGATTATTATACCACAATCTCCATTTTTGTTCTTTACTTACTTTTTTTTCTATAAACAACTTTAAGGTATGTAAAGGTATATTTTTATCAAATATTTAAGGAGATGTAATTATGAAAAAAACACTGATTATTTTGGCACACCCCAATATCAAAGAATCGACCATCAATAAAGCCTTGATTGAAAGTATTAAAGATGAGCCGAATATTACCGTACATGACTTGTATGCAACGTACAAAACCGTTGAAGCCATCGATGTTGCGAAAGAACAAGCACTTCTTTTACAACATGAACGTATTATCTTTCAATTTCCACTTTACTGGTACAGCACACCTGCTATTTTAAAAGAGTGGCAAGATAAAGTTTTGGGTTATGGCTTTGCATTTGGACCTGATGGCAATAAACTAGCAGGAAAAGAGAGTAAAATCGTTGTCAGTGCTGGCTCACCTGAGTACGCTTATCAAGCAGGTTTTTACAACAACTTTACCCTCAGCGAATACCTCAGACCTCTGCAATCAACGATTGCTTTTATAGGCATGGAATTTCGTGGAATTTTTGCATCGTATGCGGCGATGAAACTCAAACCAGAATCGCTCAAACGTGATATCGCAAATTATCAAGCCATACTCAAAAGTGAAGATTGGGGTACATCTCTTGTGAAATTTCTTGCCGAGTAGGTTTGGGAAAATGCTTTGAACTCATGATTCTGCTTTAGGTAAAACGATGCTAACGCACAGACCTTCCTCAGCATTCATAGCGTTCATAGAACCTTGCATCCCCTGCTCGATAATCTGCTTGGAGATATAAAGCCCTACACCGCTTCCTTGTTTTTCAGCTTTTGTCGTAAAGAAAGGGTCAAACAGACGAGGAAGCAAGCCTTCCTCCACGCCTCCAGCGTTATCGCAGACTTCAATAATGACGTAATGCTCTTGTTCATACGCTTTGATAAGCACTGTACCCTGGTCAATTTTCCGTTCCACGATGGCATCTTTCGCGTTATTGATTAACACCAAAAAAACATGCGAAAGTTCCTTTTTAAAACCATGTATGAGAAGAGATGGCGGACAGTCGATGTTCATAGCAATCATACCCTTTGAAAGTCCCCCATCGCTAATACGTACACTCTCTTCTATGCATGTCAAAAGAGAAAATTCACTTTTTTCTTTATCAGGTTGGAAAAAGTCTTTAAAGTCATCTATCGTCGTGGACATCTCTTGAATCAAGACTCTTAAATGATGAATTTCATCATTTAGAAGTTCAGGGGTTATTTTCTCATTTTGGTTTTTCAAATAGAGCTTACTGACAATCACACTAATGGTTGCTAAAGGTTGTCGCCATTGATGCGCAATATTTGTCAGCATCTCCCCAAGTGCGGCAAGTTTTGCTTGCTGAAAGAGCACTCTGTCTTTAAGCCTATTGTTGGCGACTTCATCATGGATTTTCTTTTCAAGATTTTGATTGAGGATTTCAAGGGCTTTTTTCGTTTCAAACGCTTCATTTAAAGCAATTGCGATGGAACCATACTCATTCTTTTTTGATAAATAAGGCTTTAAAGGCTCTTTGTGTTGCTTCTTTAATGCAAGCGTAATATCACGTAAAGGCACAGAGATAAATTTAGCAATCAATAGGGCAAAAACAACCATCAAAATAAGCGTATGAATGACGCTCAGCTTCATATCTTCCATCGCATACGTATCTAACACTTCGCCCATACGATTTTGCACATACACATAAATTTTTGCCGCTACTTTTCCATCAAGCCTATGCAAAGGAAGTTCATGCATGATGTTATACGTATGAAGGGGAAGCAGGCGTGTGCTGATATGAGCAATGCCATAAGCATTAAGTTCCTCCATAAACGTTTCATCCCACATTTTCGCAATAATCACAAAGCCTTGCGCTAAAACATCATTACTGATTGTCTGATCGACTCGATGAATCGGTGCAATAAAAAACTCAACGATTCCATGTTCCGTTTTGATAAAAGAATGACGTAATTTTGGGCTTTTAATATCAAGAAGAGTCAAATCAATCAAAGAAGCGATAGGCTTCAAAAATGCTTTTTTCGTCTCGGCAAAAAGAACATTTTTCGATGCATCAACGATGTAAAAAGCATCAATACCAAACGAAGTGCTACTGCCTGCTAAATTATCGTCTGCCCATGTCGCATCTTTTGTATGAGTGTAATGCGCTAAATCATTCCAACTCGCATAATCCAATGCTTGTTTTTTGAAAGCATCTGATTTAAGTGTTAAGACTTTTTTAAAACTTTGAACGCTCTCTTGTGCGTACTGTTCCGCTTTTAAGGTAACTTCTTTTCGATCATCTTTCCAGTTAATAAACTCAAAGCCAATCATCAGCAAAAATGTCAGCATCGCTAACATAAAAAAAGAAGATTTAACACTCATTAAAAGCTCCTTTGACATTATGCCAAAACCGCATATTTATTTTTACATGTAAAACGCTTTAAAGCGTTTTAGCATATGTCTCCCAACCAATTTTTCGTAGCACGCACGCAGGGCACTCCCCACAGCCATAACCCCAAGCATGTTTATGTCCATGGTCACCATTATAGCATGTGTGCGATTCATTGAGGACGAGTTCTAAAACACCTTCGTCCTGCGAGAGTTTAAATGTTTCTGCTTTTGTTAGATGCATTAAAGGATAGTGAAACGTAATGTCTGCTTCGCTTCCAAGATTAAGAGCAACTTCCAGCGCTTTTACAAAAGGTTCTCTACAATCAGGATACCCAGAATAATCGGTCTGATTGACTCCAATGATAATATGATTGATGCCCTGTTTTTGCGCAAAAGCGTGTGCGAGTGTAAAAAAGATGGCATTACGATTGGGTACAAAGGACGCTGGGAGATTGGTGTGCGTTCTATGATGGGCCCCAATGTCTTGCGTGCCATCAATCAGCGCCGAATCGTTCAGTTGAGTAAAGGCATCTAAACTGAGCAACGTATTTTTAACACCCAACAGTGATGCGATTTTTCCGGCTTGAGCAATTTCAACACGGTGCTTTTGTCCATAATCAAACGTAATGGTTTCTACATACTTAAAACGATTTTTTGCCCAACCCAAACATGTTGTACTGTCTTGTCCACCGCTAAAGACCACCAACGCCCGACTCATTATGCAACTCCTAAAAATTTATGCAATTGCGCACTGAAGATAAATTGAGGATGCGCTTTGACAAACTCAATGCAAAATTTTACATTGTTCATATTGGGGCGGTCTACCTCATTTTGTGGCTGAATAAAAATAGGTTTATAGCTTTTAAAATCGAGAATTTTTTCCACAGGAGAGTCTTGTGCTACAATGAATTTCACCTCATCATAGCCATGTTTTGCGATATCGTCCCAATTTTTTGGGCTGTAAGTAATCCAATTGGCGTTCACGATATTTTGAAAGTTAAACCCATTGCTCTCAACGGCTACGGAGTACATGTACGCTTGCAAATATTCGATAAATCCATTCAGATTATAGATGCTCGGTTCGCCGCCCGTGATGATAACATGCATCGAAGGAAAGGATTTTATGCGATTTAAGACCTCATCAAAACTGAGAGTTTCATATTCGCCTTTATGCAATAACTCATCGCAAAAAGCGCACGTCAGATTGCACCCGTAGAGGCGAATAAAAATAGAAGGAACACCCACTTGCGTGCCCTCACCTTGAATCGAATAAAAAATTTCTACCACTTTTAACATCGTGCGTCTATCCTTGTAAATCGTACCAAACAGAACTATGGTTCATACGTTATTGTCTTAATTATACAAAGAAATGGTTTAGAGCTTTATTTGAAAAAATGCCTCTTGTTTTCATTTAAACAAGAGGCAAGTAAGTATTACATGTAATCTTTTAGTGGTGTGATTTGAGGATTAAAATTGTCATTCTGATGTTAATCATAATGAATTTGATAAACTGCCAAATAACACACGTTCGTCTAAAAAGTGTAAACTTTGATGGAATGGGCGTAAATGCATTTTGTGAATACGGTGTTAATTTCATAAGATTCTCCTTTATGTCTCTTGTTCGTTCTTTCAGAACTTTTTTATCACGCCTTTTAGGTAAAGCCTAAAAGAGCCTACGTTAAGCCTCTTTATTCAGGAATGATGGACCAAAACGGTTTCATTTTGGCTTTCCAGATAAATGCATGGTGCAAGAGGTGTTTCACCCAGTGTCCCGCAAGACCAATTTCTCCAAAAGTAACCCCTAAATCTCTACCGTAATCAGGGTATTTTTTATAATCAGGAATAATCGGATACATCGTCATTGCCACAGCCGTTCCTGAGAAGAGTCCTTTTCCAGCACTTGCAACACACGCAGCACCCATTTCTGACATACATGCCGTATGCGTAGGCTCACTCGCCCCTTTAATCATATCGACAATACTTGCCGCAACCGCTTTTCCCATCATCGCACTTGGCATACCTGTACGTGGAGGTGTGGGATTAATCGGTGTACCGTTAGGTGATTTCATCGGTTTAGAGATGATATGGGGTGGTGCAAACGCAATACCTGCGGCAAAAATGTTTTTATATTTTTGATTTTGACACGTACGTGGCCAATCGGCGGCATCCCACTCTTCATACGGAGCCGTTGCTTTGCTGTAATCTGCATCCACAAACATAAATCCGCCCGGATTAAAGATAGCAGAGGTAATATCCTCTCCATGTTTGTCTTGTGCTTTCATGCCAGCTCCTGCAAAAGGAGGAATCAGCATTGAAAAATCATACGGCTCTTCTTTCATCTCGCCACTAAGTGTTTCATAATGCACTTTATCTTTTTCGACTTTATTGACATGCGCCCTGGTAATCCACTTCACATCACGCTCTGCATACAAAGACTCTGCAAAGACTTTACCGCTAGTAATGTAGCCACCCATTTTAAGATGCATTCCGCCAACACCAAAATCGCCGAGTTCGTATTCGTTAGAGATGTACGTAATCGTTGCTCTATCACGCACGCCTTCTGCGCGTAAACGATGATCGACGTTAAAGGTATATTCAAATGCCGCACCTTGGCATGTACACATACCGTGTCCCGTTCCGATTAAGATTTTTTTCTCTTCACCACGTTTGAGCGCAGTAATAATTTTTTCTAACTCATCCGCCGCATGTTTTGCATGAGATGCGGTACAAACAGATACAGTAAATCCATTATCAGGTCCGAGTCCCTCAGTTGCCGCAAAATTAAGTCTTGGTCCGGTTGCGTTAATGAGATAATCATATGTGATTTCTTCTTTTTCACCTTCACGTTCTGTACTTGTGTGTTCTACGGTAACAAAATTTTTACTATTTTCTCCCTTGCCCTCAGGATGAATAATAAGCGCTTTTGCTTGAACATATGTAATTCCTGCTTTCTTATAAACAGGTGCTAAATCGAAAAGAACTTCTTCTTGATCCATCTGTCCTACGCCAACCCAAATGTTCGACGGAATCCAATTCCACCTGCTATTAGGGGTTACAACAACAACCTCATGCGTTTGCCCTAGCCATTTACGCAAGAACTGTGCGGCAGTATGCCCAGCAACACCGCCTCCCAAAACAACTACTTTTGCCATAGATTATCCTTATAAAAAATATGAACTTTTTTGATTGTATACTATTCAATAGCAAATAAAAGATAAAATAAAATTGTACAATGACAAATCCAGTGTTATTTAAGGTTGGAAAAAGGTTATCCTATTTTATAGGTAACTTTTGATATTATACGTCAATTGATGAGGAAAGGTGATATAAAAATGCTTTGGCAAATTAGTAAAGAATTTGATTTTTGTTACGGACACCGTGTATGGTCGCAAGAACTCGACAGTGAATTCTCTTTAAGCGGGTGCTTAGCCTGTCGCCACCTTCATGGTCACCAAGGAAAAATCATTGTTTATCTTCAAAGCAATGCCCTTAAGAATGGCATGGTAACAGACTTTCATCACCTTAACTGGTTTAAACTCTTTTTAGACACCACATTAGACCACAAATTTATTATCGATATTCACGACCCGCTCTTTGCAACATTGTTACCTCATTTTGCGGACAAACAACACCTTTTAACGCATGATAGCGGTTACCAAACACCCGATTTAAGCATGGTAGCACATCAACCGCAACATCTTGTAGAGATGTATGAAGGCTATATTATCGTTGATTTTGTCCCTACGAGCGAAAATATCTCGACATGGCTTTTAGGAATTATTCAAAAGAAGATGAGTCGTTTGGGAGTAGAAGTATCGCACGTGGAGTTTTTAGAAACACCCAAAAGTAGAAGTATCGTTTATAACACGAAAGCATAAACCCCGTAAAGGGGTCTATGGTTTTTAGGCTTTTGCATACGCCTTTTGTAGTTTTTGATAGAGTGCGTCCACTGTCGGAGCAGCTTCGCCTGCAAGAAAAGAGAGCATGACTTCATTATCTTCCTTGCCATTCCACACTTTTTTATAGTGCCCTTCTTTGTATCCGTTGTCTTGACGGAATTGATTCAAAACATTTTTTGCCACGTAAAATTTGTATAAAATTTTGAGGTTGATACCACATTTGCGTGCCAATCTAAAATATTCACGAAGCAAACCATCGAACATATCCATCTCAAACCCGGTTGTATCGTGGATGATGCTCTCAATATCATTGATAAGCTCCATCGGATCGGCAGACCCATTAGAAAGCGGCTCTTTTGTAAAAGCTTCAAACCCTTGAACATCAAGCACGTCTAAAACGAGCTTTTCGAGGTTGCCTTTATCGTTCGTTTTATAATCTTCCAATAAAAGGCTCATCACAAAATGCCAAATATCGACAATCTCTACGGTGACATTATCCCAATCGGTATCTTTGTGAATATTTTTCCAATGTTTCCAACTAAAACTATCAATCAGTTCTGCGCACTCCATATAGATACATCGCTTCCAATTAATCATGCGGTTATTTTTGGTGTATCCATTTTCCCAACCGATGCCATTGGTTTCATCGTTGAGTTTTTGCTGTAATGCAAACATTTGTGTTAAATAATCTTTGCTTGTCATACTATGTCCTTCTCTTAAAACGCTAGATTATACTTTTTTGCGCCATAAATGTCAAAATGGATTCATTGCCTTTAGCGTATCCTAGCTCAAAACATGCCTCTAATTGCCGAAAAGTAAACAATCCAAAATCATTTAAAGCAGGATCACTGATGCATAAATCGCTCTGATTAATTTGATGCCTTGAAGAAGCGAGAATCGAGAGGTAAATGGCTTGCTCAATGCGTGAAACCCGTGTTCGTCTTCCTTTTACATGTAAAGGAAAAAGATTGACACTCACAATGGGATACGAAAAATCCAGCAGGGGTGTGACAGGTAGATTATCCATAAACCCACCATCAATCAAAAGGTATTTTTCATACGCAATGGGGCGAAACACAGGAATCAGCGCTGAACTTGCAACCGCTAACGTGACGGTATCGCCTTCGCAAAAACGTACCAATTCGCCGCTATGCAAATCAACGCAGGTCACATACGTGGGAATAGGCATCTGTTCCAAGTGCTTAATGGGCGCCAGTTCTTTTAAAATAGCCGCTCTTTCATTGATGCGAAACAACCCTTTGCTAAAGTAGTTGAATTCAAACGCTTTTCGAAACGCTTTGCTTTTAAAAAGACGAAACATATCAAAAGCACTCACTCCTGAACCCACACTGACCGCAACCACAGCACCGATACTCGTTCCTGAGACAGCGCCTATTTCAACACCATTGCGCTCCAAAGCGGCTAAAACACCTACATGAAAGGCACCCCGTGCCGCACCGCCTGAAAGCGCTAACGATACTTTTAGTGCCCCAGCCATCGTATAATCCTAAATTCACCTTCTAAGGTTTCAACAATTGCCGTGCATGATTCTACCCAATCACCACAATTTAGATATTTAATCCCTTCAATCTCGCGCATTTCTGCTTTATGGATATGCCCGCAAATCACGCCGTCAAAGTGGTGGCGTTTGGCATGTTCACTTAAGATATGCTCAAAATCGGTGATGAATGAAATAGAACTTTTGACATTGTCTTTAACGTATTTGGAGAGTGACCAGTGGCTTTGGTAATGCAGTTTTTTACGAAACCAATTCATGATTTGGTTGATATTTAACAGTAAATCGTATCCCATATCACCCAAGATGGCAAGCCAACGTTTGGTCATCGTCACACTGTCAAAAAAATCGCCATGTGTGATGTAAAAACGTTCATTTTTTAGGCTCACATACTCTGTCTCATCCATGACCGTAATGTGTTCGCCCAAACCAAGAGGTAAGAACGAGCGCAAAAAATCATCGTGATTGCCCGTGATATAATAGACTTTCGTCCCTTTCCTGGCTTTTCTAAGGACTTTTTGAATCACGTCCGAGTGGGATTGCGCCCACTTAATCTTACGCTTAATCGCCCAACCATCGATGATGTCGCCTACAAGATACAAGTTTTCGCAGTGCGTAAATTTAAAAAACTCTAGAAGTTCTTCTGCTTGAGAGAACCGTGTGCCCAAGTGAATGTCTGAAATAAAAATCGAACGATAGCTTATCGGGTCATCATCATGGGCAAACTGGTATTTTGTCATTTGTTTTTGTCAATATCTCCAAAAATGTCATCGGCAAAATGTGAGAACTTACCGCGTACCGACTTGTCAAGCTCTATCGCAAAGAGTGAAATGTGCGTCTGTTCTTTGCGTGTCTGTTTCAAAAGCGATGTCAAGCCGTTGTTAAAACGGTTCAGATACATATTGTCGATTTGGCGGTTTGAGCCGATAACGATGGCTTTACAGTTATTGTCCAGACGTGATAAAATCAACTGCGTTGTGTTGTTGGAACTGTTTTGCCACTCATCCAAAATAACGATGGCATTAGAGAGCGTTCGACCTCTCGCTTCGCCCGGCCAGAGTTTTTCAATGTTGTATTTGGTGATGAGCTCTTGCACTTTTTTCTCAATCGCCACTTGCGGTTCTTGCGAGTTATCGCGTTTTTTAATGCGTTTTTTGGCAATGAACTCTAATGTGTCATAAAGCGCCATATTGTAGATACGAAACTTCTCATCGTTGCCTGAAAGGTAACCAACATCGGCTCCCTTATCGACACTTTCGATGGAATTTCGCACATAAACAATTTTTTCATAACTGCCTTTGCTCACAAGCCTCATCGCCGCAACAAACGCCATCAGCGTTTTACCGCTACCCGCGCGAGCGTCAATGACATGAATGTCGTACATATTAGAGAGCAGTGCTTTCATAAAGAATTTTTGTTTGAGGTTAATGGGTTTGACTTCCAAGCCTCTAAATTCCAACTCTTCGTTGAGCATATGAATAATGCCGCCTGGGGAGATAATCGCATGGGCAGAATTGCCATCGTTGCTGACAAATTCATAACAGTAATTGCCGTTTTTATAGTCTGGGTCGTATTCACTAATGAGTTTTTTATCCAGCGTATTAAACAAAGCAGAATCAAGGGTGAGTTGTTTGACAA
Source organism: Sulfurospirillum sp. E15m (assembly GCF_059415145.1). Lineage (NCBI taxonomy): Bacteria > Pseudomonadati > Campylobacterota > Epsilonproteobacteria > Campylobacterales > Sulfurospirillaceae > Sulfurospirillum > Sulfurospirillum sp. E15m. The sequence goes on along the minus strand of NZ_JCAHZS010000012.1, from coordinate 54,642 downwards.
ATTGGAACTCAGGCACATCGCTTCTATCTTCGCGTAAAGACTCAACCGTAACATTGGAGAAAAGTCCAAACATACGCGCATAGACATCCAAAGAGAGAAAAATAACCTTATGTTTTGGGTAATAAATCTGCGCACCAGAGGCAACTTCTAAGATACGTTTGTCATTGGATTCATTGATGTACTTAGAATCAATGTCGGATGTGTAGGAGGTTTTCGAGAAAAGATGAATAGAAATATCGTCTTCATACTGCATTTTTACCACGCGAAACGGCTCTTGAATATCCACTTCAAGCACTTTACATGTAGCAAGCATACGTGCGAAACTTCTGGCTTGGTAGCCTAGTTCGGAAAAGTTCTTCTTAAAATCTTCGAGCTCAATCAAAACGGTCTCAGGAATCACGATGATGTTATTGCCACCATCACACAACTCTTTAATAAAATTGGTATTGTGCAAGATAATGTTGGTATCGAGCACATAAACTTTACTGACTGACATCTGACTTCCTTTCATACGAGGATTGTATGAAAACATTATATCAACTTGGTAACAAAAAGGATGTCGTTTTATTGAGCAGATGTTTTTACATGTAAAACAATTTCAGTATAATTATTTTATGGAAACACTTGAAGAATTTTACAAACGCATCACACATCCACTGCCAAAAGACTTAGACAATGGCATCGGACACTTCAATGTCTTTTCAAGACAAGAGTGTGCCCAGATTCCTTACAGTCGTAAGGATTATTTTAAAATTACGCTCTTAAAAGGCAAACATCGGGTGCATTACGCCGATAAAACGCTGGAAAGTGACCCCATCGCTTTGATGTTTTCTGACCCTTTGGTACCGTACAGTTGGGAATCGCTCGATGGCAAAAAGTGCGGTTATTTTTGCATTTTTACCGAAGCTTTTTTTTACAACTACGGAGCGATTCGAAACTACCCCATCTATAAACCTGACCATCCAAAACTGTTTTTACTCAACGATGAAACCGCCAAAGAGGTGGAAGCGCTGTTTGAAAAAATGCTAAAAGAGGTTGGCTCTACGTACGCGTACAGGGATGATCTTTTACGCAACTGGACGATGGAGCTCATTCATATTGCCCTTAAAATGCAACCTGCTAGCGTCATTACTGAGGTTCAAAGCGATAAAAAGCGTAAAATCGACGCTCTTTTTAATGAACTCTTAGAGCGCCAATTTCCCATCACATCGCCTTATGAACGCCTTGAACTTAAAACCCCAAGCGATTTTGCCAGACTTTTAAACATTCACCCCAATCACCTCAACCGAACACTCAAAGAGGTGAGTGAAAAAACAACCACCGAACGCATCGCACAGCGCGTTTTGGAAGAGGCAAAAATTTTACTCAAACACTCTTCGTGGAGTGTCAATGACATCGCCTATGCGTTAGGCTATGAAGAATCTGCTCATTTCATCCACTTTTTCAAAAAAAAGCTCAATCAAACACCGCAAAATTATCGAATTTTACAAAATGTTTGATTTGCGCAATGATTCGCTTGAATCTAGCATGAAAGAATTTTCCTTTATCGGGTACTATGTCACGTATCATTCAAGGATAAAGGAGAAAAACCTATGATTTCAAAAAATCAAATTTTCGTTATGTCAGCCGTAGCTGGTATCAACGTTGCCAATATCTATTACAATCAACCCATTCTAAGCATCATCGCAAAAGATTTACATGTAAGTACCTTAGCCGTAGGCAACCTACCGACATTCGCGCAAATTGGTTATGGACTGGGGCTCTTTTTTGTAAGCCCCCTAGGCGATAAGATGGATCGAAAAAAACTCCTACTCATCGCGCATTTTTGCTTAGGGCTCTGTCTTATCGGACTCTCTTTTGCTGAAAACATTTATGTGCTGTACGCGCTCAGCCTTTTAGTAGGGTTATTTGCCGTCTCCGCACAAATCGTCATTCCCATGGCGGCGGCGATGAGTGGCAAAGATAAAGGAAAAGTGGTTGGTTCTATTTTCAGTGGCTTACTCTCAGGCATACTCTTAGCTCGAACACTCAGCGGCTATATCACCGAGTGGTTTGGAAACTGGCATGTGGTCTTTGCGCTCTCTGCTGTGCTCGTTTTTGCGTGTATGATTAGCATTTCAAAGTCCCTACCAAGCATCGAGCCTCATTTTTCAAAAAGCTACGCTTCCTTGTTGTACTCATCACTCTATCAGCTCAAACGCTTTTCACTTTTACGAAGCAATGCGCTTTTAATTACCATTTTATTTGGTGTTTTTTGCTCGTTTTGGACAACGCTTACCTTTAAGCTATCCCTTGCACCATTTTATTTTAACAGCGATGTCATCGGGCTTTTTGGCGTGCTCGCCGTCGCAGGAGCGCTTTTAGCGCCTTACATTGGTAAAGTTGCCGATAAAATCAACCCCTCTTTTACCAAACTCTTCTCCGTGGTGATGATTATTGCAAGTGTCCTACTCATGCGATGGTTCGATACGAGCCTCTATGCGTTTATCATCGCGACGCTCTTTTTAGACATTGGTTTTCAAGCGGTTCAAATCAACAATCTAGCGCAAATCTATACGCTCGATGAAAGCGCACATAGCAGAATTAACACAGCGTATATGTCTTCGATGTTTGTCGGAGGTGCTATTGGTACGTTTATAGGTGTCTATTGTTGGGAAAAAGGCGGCTGGAATCTGGTCACGTTACAATTCCTCGTTCTTAGCGTCATCTCTTTAGCCATCATACTCTTTGCCTCTTCAACGAAACGTGTCGCAAAAACAGCCTAGTTTTTGTTTTACATGTAAAAGAGCATTTTGCTTATCAAAGGTCAGTGCCTAAGCTGATCTTTGGTATCATTTTACACGACACATACTGCAATCTTCTGCATTTTTAGGAATATTAAATGCCTTATACTTATGAGAAAAGATGGTTAGGACTTGGCGCACTCTGCCTTGCCATGTCTATCATCACATTAGACAACACCGTTTTGGATGTTGCGCTACCTTCCATTTCAAACGATTTAAACGCGAGTATGCGTGAGCTTCAATGGATTGTTGATATTTATATCCTCGTTTTTGCGTCTATTTTAATTACCATTGGTGCGCTTGGCGATCAATTTGGACGAAAGCGGTTTTTAAAAATTGGCATCGTGCTCTTTAGCCTCGCCTCTTTGGGCGCAGGAATTTCCACCTCTACCGCCGAATTGATTTTATTTCGTAGCTTAAGCGGTTTGGGCGCCGCGTTTATTATGCCCTCAACGCTCTCCATCATCACCCACATGTTCACAAACTCCGATGAGCGTATGAAAGCCATTGGACTGTGGTCGATGATTTTTGGACTCAGTCAAGGCTTAGGCCCTTTAATAGGAGGCTTTATTATTGAATACACCTCATGGCACTGGGTCTTTTTTATCAATCTGCCTATTGGGTTAATTGCCTTTTTGTATGCCTCATCCCTTCTGCCCGAATCGTACAACAAAAATGCGAAAGCAGACATCGTGGGAATGCTGTTGTGTGTGCTTTTTTTGTTTGCGCTTACCTTTGGCATTATTGAAGCGGGCGTAAAGAGTTGGAGCGATGATGCAGTTCGCATCAGCCTTCTCATTGGATTTTTCTTTTGTGGGCTTTTTATTGTGTGGGAGAGACGCTGTTCGTATGCGATGATTCCTTTTGAGCTTTTTGAAAAACGCACCTTTACGATTCCCTCTTTTGCCATTGCGTTAATTGTTTTTGGGATGGTCGGTGCGATGTTTTTCTTCTCGCAGCTCTTTCAAACCGTTCAAGGGTACACGGCATTAGAAGCGGGTTTGTTACTGATGCCGATGACACTTGGCGTGGCAGTAGGCTCCAAACTTTCACCCACAGTTCTTAAAACCTACGGTGCGGCATTAAGCATTGGCGGTGGCATCATCATTTCAGCACTCGGGATGGTTATTTTTGTTTTTACCATTGATGTGCATATGCCGCTTTGGGCGATTTTGAGTGGTTTTCTCGTTCATGGATTGGGGATGGGACTCTCCATGCCGCCTTCAACCGATTCCATTATGGGCGCTATTCCTAAAGAAAAAGCAGGCGTTGGAAGTGCTTTAAACGATACGACCATTGAACTCTCCGCGGCCATGAGCATTGCGATTTTAGGGAGTTATGTAAACCGTATTTATCTTTTACATGTAAAAGAAATTGAGGCAGAATCTTCCTTGTTAAACGCGCTTCAAACCTCCATCCAATCGGCGCATCAAGCCATTGCTTCCGTGCAAGATGTTGCCTTAGAAAAAACGCTCTTACGTCTTGTGGATAATGCTTTTATTGACGGTATTTATCATACGATGATTTTAGGATGCGTGATGTCCGTGCTCAGCGGCGCTTTAGCGATTTTTCTCTTACCCAAAACGATAAAAAGCCCAGAGGCTTAGGTTTTACATGTAAAAAGATTGGCGCTAGTTTTGCGCCAACCCTCCACCTAAAACACGGTATAACGTGACACGATTATTTAAGGCTTCCAAGCTGACCGCAATACGCGATTGTTCAGCACTGTATAACGCACGCTGAGAAGTCAGAACATTGATGTAAGAATCAATGCCTTTTTGATAGCGCGTGTCATACAAAGCGTAGCTCTTAGCGTCCGCTTCTACCAATGCTTTTTGCGCATCTAATTGCTCAACGATGGTTGCCCTGCGCGCTAAAGCGGATGAAACCTCTTTAAACGCGGTTTGAATGCTCAGTTCATACGTCGCTAACAGCGCATCGCGGTTGGCTTTAGCATACGCAAGCGTTGCATCGCGCTCTCCCGCATCAAAAATCGGCAGTGAAATGGTCGGTACAAAAGACCAAATCGTCGAAGTTCCTCCCGTAAAAAGTCCACTTAGCGCGTTAGAGCCTAAGCCTCCTTTGGTCGTTAAAGTAATAGAAGGAAAATACGCTGCTCGTGCAACCCCAATATTGGCATTGGCGGCTTTGAGATTGTGTTCTGCTTCTAACACATCGGGTCTTTGCAACAAAATATCCGAAGAGAGTCCCACAGGAACATCCATGAGCCAATGAGACGATTGCTCATCCAAGCCAGAAGGAAGCAATGAAGCATCCAAAGAAGCCCCGACCAAAAGCTCAAGCGCCGCTTTGTCTTGCGCAACCAAGGTGGTATAGTTTGCGACATTGGCTCTGGCTTGTTGGACGGTTGTTTTGGCATCAAAGAGCGACACATCAGAATCCACACCCAAGTCCACCCGTTTTTGCACAATGGCAAGCGATTTATTGGCACTCTCTAACGTTTGCTTGGACAAGGTCAAAAGACTTAGATCAGACGCCAAAGTAAACCAAGCCGTCGCCGTATCGGCAATCAGCGTGATGCGCACCAATCGTTCTGCCTCTGCAACACCTTGAAACGTTTCCCACTCTTTGGCACTCAACTGACTATTTTTACCAAAAAAATCAAGCTCATAGCTACTTAGCCCCACGGTTGCGGAAGAGCTTTGGGTGATAGACGTTGTCCCATTGCTCCCAACCGAACGCGCTTTAGACCCCGTAGCAGACGCTTCAATACTTGGAAATTCACCGCTTCGCTGAATGCGATAATTTGCCCGTGCCGCTTCGATATTGGCAACCGCTTTGCGTAAATCACGACTTTGCTCTAAAGCTTTTTCGATGACTTTTGTGAGTCTTTCATCGCGAATAAACGCTTTCCAAGAGAGCGTTAAAACACTGCTTTGCGTGGTAGTATTCCCCTCTTGAAACGTCGTTGCAATAGGAGCGCTTGGGCGAATATACTCAGGCGATAATGAAACACATCCTCCCAAAAGAAGGCTTAGTACTAAATAAGAATAACGCATCCTATGCCTCCTTGATAACGCGTTGGCGTTTTGGAAAAAACGTGCGCACGATGATAAAAAAGAGTGGCACTAAGAAAATGGCTAACAATGTCGCACTCAGCGTTCCTCCCACAATTCCCGTACCGATAGAAACACGGCTGTTTGCTCCCGCGCCACTGGAAAGTGCCAGAGGCAGAACCCCTGCGATAAACGCAAACGAAGTCATCAAAATAGGTCGAAGTCTAAGCTTTGCTCCTTCTAGTGCCGATTCAAAAAGCGATTTGCCGTTGTTATACGCTGCCTCTGCAAACTCGACAATCAAAATGGCGTTTTTAGAAGAGAGCCCGATGGTTGTTAAAAGTGCCACTTGAAAATAGACATCGTTTTCCAACCCTCGAAGTGTGGCGGCAAGAACCGCACCAAATACGCCTAAAGGAATGACCAACAAAACGGAAAATGGAACCGTCCAGCTCTCATACAATGCCGCCAAACATAAAAAGACCACTAAAATAGACAAAGCGTAGAGTTTAGGCGTTTGATTGCTGGAAAGACGTTCTTGGTACGAAAGCCCGCCCCATGAAAACGTCGTTCCGGTTGGTAATGATTTTGCGATTTCTTCCATGGTGTCCATCGCAACGCCTGAGCTAACCCCAGATGCCGCCGCACCTTGAATCTCATACGAAGCCAAACCGTTGTAGCGGGTTAAAACCTGCGGACCGTACGACCACGAGATTGTCGCAAACGAGGAAAACGGTGTCATCGTTCCACTGCTGTTTTTGACATACCATTCATTTAAATCATCAGGTTGCGAGCGAAACGGCGCATCGCCTTGAACATAGACTTTTTTAACACGCCCACGGTCCACGAAATCATTCACGTAACTTCCCGCCCACGCGTAATTGAGCGTCGAGTCGATGTCGGTCAATGAAACGCCTAGGGCAAGAGCTTTTTGCTCATCTATATTGACTTTAAGTTGCGGTGTTTCCCCCAAACTTCCCAAACGAACCGAAGTAATTTTGGGCTCTTGTCTTGTTTTATCTAAAATCATCTCTCGAAAATTTGTCAGTGATTCACGGTTTGTATTGGCCAACGCTTGAAGCTCAAACGTAAAACCGTTGGTTTGACCAAGACCTCTAATCGCAGGAGGGTTGAGTGAAAAAATTTGGGCATCTCTGACACGAGAGAGCTTTTGTGTCGCACGTCTTGCAATCGCGCTGGCTGTATTCTCAGCCCCTTTACGCTCATCCCAATCTTTAAGCTCCACAAACGCCATACCCGCATTTTGTCCGCTTCCGCTAAAACTAAACCCTGAAATCGTAAAAATAACGGCAGTGTTGTTTTCTTCTTCCAAAAAGTAGTGTTCTATCTCTTTCGCCACAGCCACGCTTCGCTTAAACGATGCACCCTCAGGCAAGCTAAATTGCACCATGCTGTTGCCTTGGTCTTCATTGGGTAAAAAGCCTGTTGGCATTCGTACGATAAGTAATGCCATGACCGCGGTAATGATGCCATACAACAACAACCATCGCAAGCGCTTTTTAAGCACCTCAGAAACCCTAAATTGGTAACGCCCAATCAAATAATCAAACGCTCTATTAAACCACCCAAACGCCCCTGTATGACTCTCTTCTATTGGTTTTAAAATCGCCGCACACAGTGCTGGTGTCAATGTCAAAGCGACAATAACAGAAAGGACCATCGACGCGACAATCGTAATCGAAAATTGCCTGTAAATAACGCCCGTTGAACCGTTGAAAAACGCCATCGGTAAGAAAACTGCCGATAACACCGTAGCGATACCAATCAACGCACTGGTAATCTCTTTCATCGACTTTTCCGTTGCTTCCATGGCTCCCAGTTTCTCTTCGCGCATAATACGCTCGACATTTTCGACAACGACAATGGCATCATCGACCAGTAAGCCGATGGAAAGAACCAAACCAAACATCGTTAGGGTATTTATAGAGTAACCAAAGACTTCTAAAACACCAAAGGTTCCGAGCAAAACAACGGGAACGGCAATCGCAGGAATCAAGGTTGCGCGCCAATTTTGTAAAAAGACAAACATGACGACAACGACAAGGGCTATTGCTTCAAACAATGTTTTAACCACCTCTTCAATCGAAATACGAATGAATTTCGTACTGTCTCTTGGATAAGCGACTTTATACCCTTCTGGCATCGTCGGTGCTAATTTTGCGAGCGATTCTTTGACCCTATCTGCCGTCGCCAAAGCGTTAGCGCCCGATGATAAAGATATCGCAAGACCAGAAGCTGGATGACCATTTAAGCGGGTAACATTGTTATAGCTCTCCGAGCCAATCTCAACACGGGCAACATCGCTTAAACGTACCAACGAGCCATTGGCATCGGATTTGACGATAATATTAGAGAACTGCTCTGGTGTTTGCAATTGTGATTTTGCAGTGACCGTTGCATTGAGTTGTTGCTCACCTAAACTCGGAAGTGCTCCAATACTACCGGCAGAGACTTGCACGTTTTGAGCACTAATGGCGCTACTAACATCGGAGGGCATCAACGTGTAAGCGACCAATTTTTGAGGGTCAAGCCAAATGCGCATCGCATACTGTGCACCAAAGACTTGAATATTCCCTACCCCCTCAAGTCTGGCTAAAGGGTCTTGAATACTGCTTGCTAGATAATCGGAAATATCCACCGCATTGCTTTTATCCAAAGAGTCGTAAATGGCAACCACCAATAAGGTATCGGTTTGTGCTTTTGTGACGCGCACACCTTCATTTTGCACCGATTTTGGCAAACGTGTCGTAATCTGCGCGACTTTATTTTGGACTTGCACTTGCGCAATATCTGGGTCGGTTCCTTGTTGGAACATCACTTGTATCTGCGCCGAACCTGAGGAACTACTGCTGGAAGTAAAATAGAGGAGTCCATCCAAACCCGTGAGTTGTTGCTCAATAATTTGCGTAACGCTGTTTTCAACGGTTTGCGCTGAGGCTCCCGTATAGGTTGTATCAATACGAATCGTTGGTGGCGCAACATCAGGATATTGCTCAACGGGTAACGTCATAATAGAACCCAACCCGACCAACATAATGACCAAGGAGATAACCCATGCAAAGATAGGTCGATGAATAAAAAAGTGGGCGATCATTTTTGGTTATCCAATTGTGCGGAAATATCTGTCGTTTTCACTTTTGAACCGCTTCGTACTTTATCGGTTCCTTCAACAACCACGTGGTCGCCTATGTGAACACCTGAAGTTACCAACCAACGGTCCTTGATGGCTCTATCAATGATAACCGTACGTTTAGAAACACTGTTATTGCTATCGACAACATAAACGGATGCATTGCCTTTCGTATCGCGAAGGACTCCTTGTTGCGGTATCAGCAGAGCATCGCTTGCAATGGCTTCATCGATGGTTGTTCGAACATACATTCCAGGCAGTAACGTTCCCTCCGGATTGGGAAACGTTGCGCGAAGCGTGACAGAGCCGGTGCTCTCATCCACGGCAATCTCTTGAAATTGCAAAACTCCTTTATGCGCATACAGTGTTCCATCTTCTAACTTTAACGCTACCTCTTTGCTCCCTGCTTTCATTCCTGATTGCGATAAGAGTTGGCGAAGTTTTAAGAGTTGTGTACTTGATTGGACGATATCCACATAAATGGGATCAAGCGTTCGAATCGTTGCTAAAGCGGTGGTTTGGCTAGCAGTCACTAACGTACCCGCAGTCACACTAGAAGTACCGATGCGTCCACTGATGGGAGCTTTAATCTTCGTATGTTCCAAATCAATTTGAGCGCTTTTAAGGGCTGCTCGTTTCTCTTCGACACTGGCGAGGGCTTGCAAATACGCGACTTTAGCATCTTCGGCATCTTGCTTGGAGACACCATTAACGCTGATTAAATCGTTGTAGCGTTCACTTTTCAAACGTGCAGTTTCCACGGCAACTTCAGCATTTTTGAGTGTAGCAAGGGCTTCATCAACGCTGGCTTGATAACTGGATGGATCAATCTGATACAAGACATCACCTTTTTTGACCAAACTGCCCTCTTCAAAAAGCCTTCCTTGAATAATGCCGCTCACTTGAGGTCTTACCTCAGCACTCATCGTCGCTTTGGTGCGACCCGGCAGCTCTTTTTGAAGCGTGATAGACGTTTCTTTTAACGCATAGGTTCCTACATTGACTTCACGCAGTGCGGGTTTGGTTGTTTTATTGTCTTCCCACGCACAACCGCTCAATACTGCGGCAATCGTGATGATTGGAAGATAGATGCCCCATAGTTTCATCTTCATAGCCTTTACAATAATATATTGCTGAAATTGTACTCAACTTATGTTAATCAAATATTGCTACAATAGCGCTATCTTTAATATGTCAAAGGTTTAAGATGCTTTACGAATGGGAAGAAAAATATTCTTTAAAACATGAACGCATCGATTTACAGCACCAAGAGCTGTTCCGCCTTGCCAATGCGGTTCAAAGCCTGAATGCAGAAACGACGACCAAAGCGGAACTTTCAAAATTATTTAAAGAGTTTTTTGACTATATGGCACACCATTTTAAAGAAGAAGAAGCGTACATGCAAAGCATTGATTATCCGCTTTTTCCAAAACATCAAAAACTGCATGAAAGCATCATTGAAGGCATGACCAAGATTCTCAAAGAGAAAAAAAGCATCGAACAGGTTCAAGAAAGCATGAAATTCATTGTTAAAAAATGGCTGATTGAACACATTTTAGAAAATGATTTAAAAATTGAAAAATGGCGCAAAAGCATTAGCGTTGAAGAAGACGACCTCAAAACCCCTCATCTCTTAAATTAAATAGACGGTTTTACAACGGTAAAGCCAAACAACACCCAATCTTGCAAACCACCGCGATACCATAAAATCTTCTCTTGCGGATAACCGATTTTGAGTAATTTCTCAATCGCCAAATGGGACTGAACACACCACGCACCGTTACAAAAAATCAACGCTGTTTTTGCATGTGAAAAATCATAATGTCCCTCATTTGCTTTAAAATTTAAGAGTGTTTGTACTCTCTCAAAATCTTCAGGGATGGCCTCGTCGTACTCTATTTCATCAAAAGGTATATTGACACTTCCAGGAATCGTCATCTGCTCATACCAATCTTTTTTGCGTGCGTCCACTAAAATGTACTGGCTTGGCGTTACCATCATCTTATTTTTGATAAAATCCAACACTTCTATTTCCCCGACAGTGCGTATGCCAGGAGCAAGTTGCATGGGTTGCGCTTTGCCGACAACGGTGACAATACTTTTTTGGCACTCTTTGGGCACCGTGTTACCTGCGTAATTCCCACTAAAAATGTCTTCAGGCGTGATTTTGACATTGATACATGCTTTTGGAATTTCTCGCTCAATCAGCACTTCTTTGCCATCATGAAGCGTCTTGACACCTGTGAGTTGAAGAACCATCGGATTTTCAGCGGCTAAAAGCGCACTGGCTAGACCTAAAAAAAGATACAGACGCATCGGTTACTCCTTTTACATGTAAACTATTTATGTTATCTTAGTCGCCTATGAATTTAAAAGAGAAAAAGAAAATATGTTATACTTTTTTTCAAAGGAATAACCATGCTTGATCCACGCATCACAACATTTTTAAAAAAACACCATCTCTTAACGTTGGCGACTTCGTACGATAATGTGCCCTATTGCGCCAGTTGTTTTTATGCATTTATCCAAGACGAGGTAGCGTTCGTCATTGCTACCGATGAAAAAACGAGGCACGCGAAAGAGGCACTGCTAAACCAAACTGTTGCAGGGAGTGTTGCGTTAGAAACAAAGATTGTGGGGAAGATTCAAGGGGTTCAATTTTGTGGGCTTTTTCAAGAGGCTACCGAAGTACAAAGACACGCTTACTTCAAGCGCTTTCCTTACGCGTTGGCGATGAATCCAAAACTGTGGAGCATTGCTATCTCCTATCTTAAATTCACCGATAACACGCTTGGATTTGGAACCAAGCTAGAGTACACGCCCCAACACTAGTTCCAAAGCATTTCATGTAACGTTTATAGATTAAGCTCTTTTGTCGAACATGCCGCCGTAAAGACGACGTCGGTGGAGCTATTGAGCGCGGTTTCACAGGAGTCTTGAATGACACCGATTAAAAAGCCAATAGCTACGACTTGCATCGCAATTTCATCGCTGATACCAAAGAGTCCGCACGCTAAAGGAATCAGCAATAACGAACCTCCTGCCACGCCTGAAGCTCCTGCCGCAGCAAAACTTGCCACAAGGCTTAACAACAAGGCTGTTGGAACATCGACATGAATGCCTAGTGTATTAACCGTTGCTAAGGTTAAAATCGTAATTGTAATCGCCGCACCTGCCATATTGGTTGTCGCGCCTAAAGGAATTGAGATAGAATAGGTCTCTTCACTCAGCCCTAATTTTTTACACAATGCGATATTCACAGGAATATTAGCGGCTGAACTGCGCGTAAAGAATGCGGTAACACCACTCTCTTTCAAACAAGTAAAAATCAATGGATACGGATTGTGACGGCGTTTAAGATAGACAATCAAAGGATTGATGACTAATGCTATAAAGAGCATCGTACTCACTAAAAGCACAATTAATTTACCATAGCTTAACAGTACCGAAAAACCTGTTTGAGCAAATGTTTCAGCAACCAAGCCCAAAATACCAAATGGCGCTAAACGGATAATACCACGAACAATGCGTGTCATAGCATCACTCACGTCTTTCATCACTTGTTTCGTTTGATGGTTACTGTGATGCAATGCGAAACCAAGCGCGATTGCCCATGTTAGCACACCAATATAATTGCCTTTAACCAAAGCATTGATAGGGTTATCGACCATACTGATCACGAGCCCTTTTAACACGGTGATGATACTATCAGGAGGGGTCACACCCGCTTGTGCGCCGCTAGCTAACGTTAAAGTAACAGGGAAAGCAAAACTCACCACAACGGCTAAAAATGCCGATAAAAACGTACCAATCGCATACAGCTTGATAATCGGCTTGATGTCGGTTTTACCACCCACTTCTTTTGTTGCAATGGCCGTAGAGACCAACACCATAACCAAAAGCGGCGCAAATGCTTTTAAAGCACCGACGAACAATTTGCCCAAAATTGCTACTGCCGCTGCCGCTGTTGGAGACATGAGAGCAATTAAAATGCCCATCACCATACCAATGAGAATGAGCACAACTAAATTGCCTTCTCTATATTTTGTAACCAATCGATCCATAAAAACCCTTACCTTATATGAATTTTAATTTTTTACAATAAAAGATTGCATCATATAAAAAAAGTTCTTACTTCATCGTTAAATCGTCGCAAATGAGAAAGAGACTATTTTGGAAGTACCAGTTTTAACGCCTCATTGTCCATCACGCCAATCGTATTGGAAAGAATGTTTTGTGCAATGTGATGCGCCTCTTCTAAAGAGTGCATCGTGTAAGTGCCACATTGGTACACATTGAGTTCGGGAATATCGCTTTCGCTTTTTACATGTAAAACATCTTCCATCGCCGCTTTCCACGCTTTTGCCACTCTTTCAGGAGCAGGTGTGCCAATGAGACTCATGTAAAAACCGGTACGGCATCCCATCGGAGAGATGTCAATAATTTCAACACCGTTACCATTGAGATGGTTGCGCATAAATCCCGCAAAAAGATGTTCCATCGTATGAATACCACGTTCTGGTAAAATGTCGTGATTTGGTTTGCAAAAGCGAAGATCAAACACCGTGATGTCATCGCCTTTGGGTGTTTTCATATTTTTAGCGACTCTAACCGCAGGTGCAGGCATCTTGACATGATCTACACAAAAGCTATCGAGTAATGGCATAGGTTATCCTTTTTTGAAGCGATTATAGCAAAAAAAGTGTACAATAATTGGCCGATGAACATTTTACATGTAAAGGAAAAGCCTTGAAACGACTCCTCCTTATTGCAGCAATGATACTGCTTTCTTACACATTTGTTCACAGCCAAAACATTCTCAATATTGCCGCGGGTGTAGCCATTTTTCTCTTCGGTATGTTTTGCTTAGAAGATGGATTTCGCTCGTTTGCAGGTGGATTATTAGAGCGTATTTTAAAGACCTTTACTGATAAGGCTTATAAAAGTCTTCTCTTTGGTATTGTCACAACTACGCTGATGCAATCTAGCTCACTTATCTCTATTATCACCATCTCTTTTATCAGCGCGGGACTCATCAGTTTAGAGCAGAGTATCGGCATTATTTTTGGCGCCAATTTAGGCACAACAACAGGCGCTTGGCTGATTGCGGGATTGGGTCTTAAAGTCGATATCGCTACCTATGCCATGCCGATGCTTATTTTTGGCACAATGTTTCTCTTCCAAAACGATAAAAAAAGTAAAGGACTCGGTTATATTTTAACGGGGCTTGGATTTTTATTTTTGGGTATTGCTTATATGAAAGATGGTTTTGATGCCTTTAAAGCAAGTATCGACCTCACCCAATACGCTATCAGCGGATTTAGCGGTCTTTTGATTTTTACAGTGATTGGTATTGCCGCTACCGTTATTATGCAATCTTCGCATGCAACGTTGGTGTTAATTATCACTGCACTCTCCGCCTCACAAATCACTTATGAAAACGCCTTAGCCTTGGCGATAGGCTCAAATGTCGGAACGACCATCACCGCTGTTTTAGGAGCACTCACGGCTGATTTTGAAGGGAAAAAATTAGCGGCGGTGCATGTGGTTTTTAATGTCATCACCGCCATTATTGCGATTGTTTTGATGCCACAATTTATGCGTTTTGTAGACTTTTCAGCAAATTTTTTAGGTATTGCCCCTGAAAATTATATGTTAAAACTAGCACTGTTTCATACCTACTTTAATGCGCTTGGCGTTACGCTGTTTATTCCTTTTGTACCCGTATTGGTTCATGTGCTCAATCGCGTCTTTAAACCTGCCAAAACCGCTCTCAGTCTGAGGGATGATGTCTATTTTATCAACGATGCCGCCCTCGATTTTCCGACAACCGCGCATTCGGTGCTCATCAAAGAGACAAAACATCTTTACAATAATGCCTTTGAAATTATTGCAGAAGGGCTGAGTGTTACCAAAGAAGATATCACTTCAGGCATGGAAATTGATGATATTATCCATCTACGCAACAGCGCAATGCCTGTCAATATGGATGTCTATTATGAACACCGTATCAAAGATATTTATGGAAAAATCATCAGCTTTGCCATTATGGCACAAGGTAAATTTGGAGAAGAGAGCATTCGCGATATTATCCCCATCAAAAATGCCAATATCAGTATTGTCGAAGCGTTTAAAGCGGCTAAGCATATGCAAAAAAATATGGTGCGGTATATTGAATCCGATAATGAAGATATCAAAAATGAGTACAATCATATTCGCAAAAACCTCATTAAACAGCTACGAACCATGCAACTTATTTTTAACACCAGCGAAGAGGACGTAGCGGTTTTACTTCTAAGTAAACTCAAACTGGATGCGCAAAAATACGACATTGCAGCCAATAAATCGCTGGACAATCTCATTCGTACCAATAAAATCAGTTACTCGATGGCAACATCTTTGATGAACGACACAAGCTATGCGTTTACCATCGCGTCTGAGCTGAGCAAAGTTGCGCATGTTCTTTTTATTCATGAAGAAAAGGACCTTAAAGAAGGACGTGAAGCGCTCATTTTGAATGAAACAGAAGTGCATGATCTTACCAAGAGCAAAGGAGAAGGAAATGCCTAGTACAAAGTTAATGCGTAAAATCAAAGAGCTCTTTGGTATCAATACCCGTGAAGAGAATACCAAACAAACGATTAAAGAGCTGGTGAAAAAACTCAAACTCAGGCGTATCAGCCTTAAAAAAGAGCTCAAAGAGGAAAATGACCTTATTAAACGTGAAGCAATTCATGATAGTATTAAGATTATTAAAAAGCAAATCAAAAAAGGCAAAGAGATATTGGATGAAGTTTAGTTGTATTGTTGCAGTATTCTGCCTTGTATTTTTTTCAGGGTGCGTGAGTGAAAATCAAGATAAATTAGGAGAAGTGCTTCAATCAAAAGGAGCAACCGCTCTCAATCAAGACTATAAACGCATCATTGCAAACCTCATCACCTATAAAGAAAAGCTTGACCTACGCAATCCAAATGCATACAGTAAAACCAGTCGTGATTATATTATCAACGAAATGCGCACGTCTCAAAATACCATTCGTATGAAATTCAATGGAACATACCTCAAGACGTACGATGATTATTTAAGGGTGGCTTTTGATAAAAATCCAACTATTCCTGAACGAAATGATTTTCTTATCTTAGGTCTCTATAAGCTCATTTGGGAAAGCTATAGGATAGGAGAAGGTCATCAGATTACAACTCTTGTTTACGATCAAGCGGCATTTAAAAAACTCTACTATTACCTCGAAGTAATCAAGTGGAAAGTCAAAACGGCAAAAGACACCAATGGCAAATATCTTTTCTTAACGTGGCAAAACAACTGGCAAGTAGAGCTTCAAAACAAACTTCAAAGCGGACAAACGCTGTCTAAAGAACTTTTAGATTCCATTGTCTCGCTACAAACGCATAAAGAAACCTTGCTAAACCCGTCTAATTTTAACTTTGAAATACTCTTTAGCCAAATCATCTTTCATGTTAAAAATAGCGCCAGACTCATTGGCATTGAGCCTGTAGATATTGGCATAGAAGCGATGATTAGCGTAGTGTTGTTTTTATAGACGTTTTTTCAAAACGCTTATACGCCAAGTAGCAAAGCTCTTTGGCTACGTTGCACTTGGCTACTAAAGCTTGCCAACGGTGTTGGCAGAAGTTTTACATGTAAACGTTTTATGAAAATCTTGAAAGATAAAACTTGATCTCGCTCAATCTTTTCGGGCTTTTTTTTCACTATAATACGCCAAAATCAACGAGGAGTTATCAATGGAAATCAATAATGTTCAAATCTGCAATGTCTGCTTACGCACCAGTGAAGAGAGTGTTGGAGCTGTTTTTATTAAAGCAATGAAAAATGGTGAAGAGATTCATGTTTGTACAAGCTGTATCCCACATATCATTCATGGAAGTGGTGATGTTGTGAAATCAAATGCAGCGGTAGAAGCGGAATTTAGTCGTTAAGTCGAAGTTCGTTTAAAGTAAAAAAAAAGAGGAGAGACATGCTCTCCTCTTCAAAGTAAAGGCTTACGCCTCTACTTTCTCATCTGAGAAATCCGCTTTCGCGAGACGGTTTAACTGTCTCCATCTGCGTTGCGCATCTTTTTTATTGTGTTCAAACAATGCTTGCGCATGTTCTGGATTAGATTTTTTGAGTGACGCATAACGAACTTCATTCATCAAGAAGTCATCATACAATGACCAATCAGGCTCTTTTCCTGTAATCTTAACAGGATTTTGTCCTTCAGCTTCAAGACGTGGGTCATAGGTATAAATTGGCCAGTAACCACATTTTGTTGCAAGTTCACCTTGATTACCTGATTTTCCTAAACCGCCTTTGATACCATGAGCGATACATGGAGAATAAGCGATAATCAAAGATACACCAGGATATGCTTCTGCCGCTTCAAAGGCTTTAATCGTTTGTGCCGCAGATGCGTTAGAGTTGATTTGTGCTACAAAAACATTGCCGTATGTCATTGCGATGTAACCAAGGTCTTTTTTCTGACTTGGTTTTCCAGCCGCTGTAAATTGAGCGATAGAACCTGCACGAGACGATTTTGAACTTTGACCACCGGTATTTGAGTACACCTCAGTATCTAACACTAAGATATTAACATCTTCGCCGCTGGCAATAACATGATCCAAACCACCGTAACCAATATCGTAAGCCCAACCATCTCCACCGAAAATCCATTGAGATTTTTTAGAGATATATTGTTTAATACTTAAGATTGTCTCAGCGCCTGCGGCTGTTGGATTTGCTTCTAATAATGGCACAAGAAGATTACGAATTTCAGCAGATTTTGCTCTGTCATCTCTAAATTCTAACCAGTCTTTGTACAACGCAGCAATGGCATTTGGCGCTTTCTCAAGAGATTGCTCCATCACCATTTGAATACGATGACGAATGGTTTCATTAGCAACATGCATACCCAAACCAAACTCTGCATTATCTTCAAACAATGAGTTCGCCCATGCCGGACCAAAACCTTTATCATTTTTGCGGTACGGTGTTGAAGGCGCTGAACCACCATAAATAGAAGAACAACCTGTTGCATTGGCAATCATCATGCTATCGCCAAACAAACGTGTTGCAAGCGTAATGTATGGTGTTTCACCACAACCGGGGCATGCACCATGGAACTCAAACAGTGGCTGTGCAAATTGAGCACCTTTAACGCTGTTTTTCGCCAAGATATCATCTTTGTACGTTACTTTTTTGAAGAGGTAATCAGCATTTTCTTGCTCACCTGCTTCTAAGCTCTCTTCAAGTGGAACCATGACAAGTGATTTTTCTTTGGTTGGACACGCTTCAGCACAAAGGTCACAGCCTGTACAATCCAGTGAAGAAACTTGAATTTTGTATTTGAAATTTTTCTCTTTAAACTCTTTGCCTTTTGCATCAAGTGCATGTGCTTTAACACCTTCTGGTGCCGCAGCAAGTTCTGCATCATTAATCAAGAATGGTCTAATAACCGCGTGTGGACATACAAATGCACATTGGTTACATTGGATACAATTCTCTTCGATCCATTTTGGAACCATGACACCCACACCACGTTTTTCAAACTGTGTGGTTCCATGCTCAAACGTACCATCTTCATAGCCATTAAAAACAGAAACCGGTAAGCTATCGCCTTTTGCAGCATTCATTGGTTTCACAATCGCTTCGACAAATGGCGTACCTTTGTATTTAACCTCTGCTTGAACTTTTACGTCATCTTTAATGTTAGCCCATGCTGGATCAACATTGACTTTAATAAGACCACTCGCGCCAACATCAATCGCTTTATAGTTAAGCTCAACAATTTGCTCACCTTTTTTGTGATACGATTTGTACGCTTGTTTTTTCATGAATTCTTGCGCTTTTTCAAAATCAATAATTTCGGCAAGTTTGAAGAAAGCAGATTGCATAATGGTATTGCTACGATTACCTAGTCCAATATCGCGGGCAAGTTTTGTTGCGTTGATAATGTAGAAGTTTGCCTTACGCTCTGCTAAGATTCTTTTGACTTTATTTGGAATTTTTTGAACAGTCTCTTCTGCATCCCAGATAGAGTTGAGTAAGAATGTACCGCCTTCACGGATACCATCAACCACGTCATACAACTCTAAGTATGCCGCGACGGAACAGGCGACAAAGTGAGGATTGGAAACTAAATACGTTGAGCGAATAGGTTGTTTACCAAAGCGGAGGTGAGAACGTGTGAAACCACCTGATTTTTTGGAGTCATACGCAAAATATGCTTGCGCGTACATATCTGTTTCATCACCGATGATTTTAATTGAACTTTTGTTCGCACCAACAGTACCGTCCGCACCAAGACCATAGAATAAACACTCTTTTGTTGCAGGATCACCCAAACTGATTTTTTCTTTTACATCTAATGATTTAAACGTAACGTCATCAACGATACCTACCGTAAAATCATTTTTAGGAGCATCTAATTTGAGGTTCTCAAATACCGCTAACATTTGTGCAGGGTCAACGTCTTTTGAAGAAAGACCATAACGTCCACCTACGATAATTGGAGCATTTGCATGTCCGTAGAATGCGGCTCTCATATCAAGATACAATGGCTCGCCAATAGAGCCAGCTTCTTTGGTTCTATCTAAAACAGAGATTTTTTTGACTGATTCTGGCATAACGTCCATTAAATATTTGACACTAAATGGGCGGTAAAGATGTGGTGTAACAAGACCAACTTTTTCGCCTTTACCCATTAAATAATCAATCGTCTCTTTTAAACACTCTGTCACTGAACCCATCGCAACAACGACACGATCTGCATCTTTTGCGCCATAGTAGGTAAAAGGTTTATATTCACGACCTGTCTCTTTTGAGATTTCAGCCATATAATGCGCTACGATATCAGGCAATGCGTCATAAAATTTGTTTTGTGCTTCTCTGCCTTGGAAATAGATATCATCATTTTGAGCCGTACCTCTGGTTTTTGGAGCTTCAGGGTTAAGCGCTTCATCACGGAAACGTTGAACGGCTTGTTTGTCTAAAAGTCTATCAAATACTGCATAGTCCATCACTTCAATTTTTTGAATTTCATGCGATGTTCTAAAGCCATCAAAAAAATGTAAGAATGGAACACGTCCTTTAATTGCCGCTAAGTGAGCAACACCTGCTAAATCCATAACTTGCTGAACAGAACCAGAAGAAAGCATTGCATAACCGGTTTGACGTGCAGCATAAATATCTTGATGGTCACCGAAAATAGAAAGTGCATGGGTTGCTAAAGTACGGGCACTTACATGAATTACACTCGGTAACAACTCACCTGCCATTTTATACATATTTGGGATTTTAAGTAACAAACCTTGTGAAGCGGTATAAGTCGTTGTAAGAGCTCCTGCTTGAAGTGAGCCGTGAACAGTACCAGCAGCACCACCTTCACTTTGCATCTCAACAACTTTTACAGGCATTCCAAATAAATTTTTCTTACCTTGTGCAGCCCAGATATCTGTAAAATCTGCCATTGGTGAAGAAGGTGTAATTGGATAAATACCAGCAACTTCGGTAAACGCATACGATGCATATGCAGCAGCTTCGTTACCATCCATAGTTTTCATGACTTTAGCCATTAAATTCCCCTTAGTTAATGTTTTCATTTATTCGTTTTAACCATGCGTCTAACCGATGATTATCTCATTCTACTTGGCATTCTCTTAATAACTCATAAATGAAACTAAAGCCTCGATGATTTAATAAAAGTTTAACCAAGCCCTACGCAAAATGATAGTCTAAAAATATGATAAAGATATAACAAATCTATTTATCTTGTGCAATTAATTTCACAGCATCCAGAGCATCGTGCACAATAAAAGAGGTATGTTTTTGCAAATCAAATTTGGTACTATAACCGCACAAAACGCCTATTCCTTGGACTCCAGCTTCTTTTGCGCAGATTAAATCCATCGGGGTATCACCAATCATCCATGTTTGCATGGGATCTGCATTGAGAGCAAAAAGTGCTTTTTGAATGGGTTCAGGATGTGGTTTGGGATGTGTTACATTTTCTCTCCCTATAAGCACTTTAAAGTGGTGCATCACCCCTAAATGCTCCATCAATTCTTCTGAGTAACGCGCTGTTTTTGTCGTCACAATTCCAAGCGTTGCAATTTTTGAAGCCTGCTTAATCGCCTCACTTGCTAGCGGTAAAAGGGTCGTTTTTTTGCGTGAAATGAGGCGGTAATGTTCTTTATAAGCCGCAACATAATCATTGGCTTCTAAGGCATCAATTCCCAGCATTGTAAACATCAAATCCAGCGGATGTCCTATCAATTTTTTGATGGCTTCATCATCGGGAATACTCTTTCCAAATGTTTCATACGCGACGCCAAAACTTTCTATGATCGCATCGGTTGAGTCGATCAGTGTTCCATCTAAATCAAATAAAATTGTCTTCATTTTCAGCCTTAATAGTCCTTTTACATGTAAAGGTATATTATAATCCTAACACCATTAAAAAGGAGATACATGCTAAAACAAACGCTGATTCTTTTAGTTCCACTTATGCTTAGTGCCGCTTGGCAAGATACACTGAACTCTGCCATAAGTGCGACAACGCAACAAACAAGTAATACAGGCTCCACAACATCACAAAGCAGTGCAACATCAGGGGTCAAAGAAGCGCTCAGTTTGGGAGCAAAGCAGGCGGTTTCATTGCTGGGAAAAGAGGATGGATTTTTAAGTAACAGTGCGGTCAAAATTCCATTGCCTACGTCTTTAAAACCCATTGCCAGTGCCGCAGAAAAATTGGGTGGAAAAAGTTATGTGGATGATTTTGTGAAAACAATGAATACAGCGGCCTCCAAAGCGGTGCCCAAAACAGCTTCTATCTTAAGTGATACCATTTCTGCGATGAGTGTTGAAGATGCAAAATCCATTGTCAGTGGTTCGAACACAGCGGCAACGGATTATTTCAAAAGCAAGGCTGGTACGAAATTACTCACAGCCATTATGCCCATTGTCAAAGAGAGCATAAATGACAATAAAGTCATGAGTTCGTATCAGAGTCTTAAAGGATTTGCCGGTGGAAGCAATGGCGCGACATCAGGACTTGCGAATAACGCTCTTATTGGACAAGCTTCATCCCTTGCCAAGGGTTTAGGTATGGGCGATGCGGTTCCTAATAGTGATGAGAGTATTGAAGATTATGTAGGAAGGAAAACATTGGATGGACTTTTTTATATGATTGCTGAGAAAGAAAAAGCGTTACGCAGTAATCCAATTGCCAGTGGAAGTAAAATTATTGCCGATGTCTTTGGAAAATAAATTAGGCTTCTACGTACCTGCCAAAGGTGGATGAGCAAATCTTATCCCCTTGGCATCAAATGCCAATTTAACATTTTCAATCATTTCAAATGTAACGGGGGCATAGTCTTCATTCTTAACCCACACGCGTATTACCAAACGAACACTAAAAGGCGCTAGTTCACTCACCGCTACTAAAGGCTCTGGGTCTAGGAGCACTTTTTCTGTACGTGAAATGACTTCGGACAAGGTTTCTTTTGCAAGACGTAAATCCTCTTCATACCCGATATTAAACGTAAGATCGATGCGCCTTGTCTCTTTAATCGAAAAATTAACTATCGTTTTACCAATCACGGCTGAATTAGGAATGATAATTTGTTTATTATCAGGGCTTCGCAACACAACGCTAAAAAGGTTAATCTCTTCAACCGTACCGTTTTCACCCGCAACTTGAACGGTATGTCCTATGCGAAAAGGGCGAAAGAAAATCAGTAAGATACCCGCTCCGACATTGGAGAGAGTTCCTTGAAGCGCTAAGCCAATGGCAAGACCTGCGGCACCTAAAACAGCAATAAACGATGTTGTATTGATACCAAGGTTACTCAGGGCAGCCAAAACAATAACAACCAGCAATCCGCCGTAAATAATGGTGTGAAAAAAACGCGTGATAGTTTCATCAATGTTTGATTTTTGCATCCCTCTAACAACGAGCGTTGTTAAAATGTGGGCGACTTTTTTACCAATAATGAAAATAAGCAAGGAGGCGACGAACTTCACCCCATAAAGGGTAATGAAATTCATCACAACTGCCCAGCTTAATTCCATCTAGAAATACTCTCTAACTATTTTTTAAAGACTGCATCAACTCTTCTGTTTTCAGCGCGTCCTGCTTCTGTATCGTTTGTTGCGATTGGTTTACTCTCACCAAATGCTTCCGTTGTTACTTTTGCACCAGGAACACCAAGTGTCGCCAATGATTTTGCAACTGCTTTTGCACGTTGGTCTGAAAGTTTCATGTTATAAGCGTCACTTCCTTTAGAGTCAGTATGACCTTCAAGAACAACACTATAACCTGGGTTTTGTTTCATAAAATCTGCTACTTTTTGGATTTCAGGCATAAATTCTGGTTTTACAGTTGATTTATCAAAATCAAATTTTACATGTAAACGAATTACTTTTGTACATCCATCAGCATCAACAACCGTACCTTTTGGTGTATTTGGACATTTGTCTTTGTCATCCGTTACGCCATCACCATCGCTATCTTTTGGAGCCATTTTCATCACTGGTGCTGGAGCAACAGGTGCTGGTTCCGCTTTTGCAACTACTGGAGCCGCTTTTTCGCCGAATGGAATACTAAAGCCTAGGCTATAAAATAAGTTGTTGTCACCGTGATCAAATTTAATTGCATGACGAACTTCTGCTTTAAGTGCAAAACGATCAGTCACCCAGTATTTTACACCACCACCGTATTGTGCAAACATGCTGTCTTTATTATCCAATTGCTCATTACTGACGTCTTCATAACCAATACCAACCAATGCATACAATGCTGTCTCTGGAGTCATTTTATACTCTTTAACCAAGTTACCATAGTAACGGTTAAAATCAGTATGGTCTGTTCTACCTGCTTTATAGTCAATGTTGTCTGATCTGTCATAACCAAGTTCGACTTGACTAAAGATACTATTGTCAAGGTTAATACCAAATCTTAGACCGTAAGTAAGTTGGTCTTTAAGGTCTAGATTACCTTCTGGTAAAACACCACCGATAGTTGGTGTAATCTCATAGTTGTAAGCTGTTGGTGTAGCAAACGCCAAAGTTGCAAGAGCGGCTAATGAAAACAATGTTTTTTTCATGATTTAATCCTTATTAAACTAATATTTCTAAGAGTTGAAGTGAATGCAAATTATAACATAAAATCACAAAAAAATCAGGGAATTGGCTTCTGCCAATCAATTAAATTATGCGTGATTCCTATAATAGAGCTTGAAACCGGTGTGATTTGCTTATTGACAGCGGTAATATCATTGGGAATGACTAAAAAAAGATAGGGATTATCCGCAACAATTTTGGCAAAAATCTTACGGTAAATAGCATCAAATTGACTCTGATCTACCGTCTTTTCCGCCTGTTTAATCAGTGTATCTACCTCATGATTCTCATAACCTATAAAGTTAAAGCCGCCTTTTCGCATCGATTCACTGTGCCAAATGCTGTATGCATCGGGTTTGATTGATAAAGACCACCCTAAAAGAACGGTTTCAAAATTGTGCGGTAAGATGACGGTATTGAGAAACGCTTGCCACTCCATGATACGCAATTTCATTACAATTCCCGCTTTTTGAAGTTGGTACTGAAGAATTTGGGCGGCATAACTTCCACTGCCATTGGCACTGGTACTTAAAACAAATTCTAAAGGATGAGTTTCATCATACCCTGCTTCTTTTAAGAGCGCTTTGGCTTTAGCAATATCTTGTTTGGGGGCTTTTACATCACTATTGAATGCTCCTGTTCCTGGTAAAAAAGGACCCGTACACACTTTTCCGTGCCCAAAGGATAAAATATCGACCAACTCTTGACGATTAATCGCCAAAGAGATAGCTTCACGAACACGAGGGTCTTTAAATTTTTCAGACTTTAAATTAAACCCTACGTACGAATAGCTAGAACCTGTTTCGTCATAAATGGTGTATTGCTTTTTAAAATCATCATTGATTTGTCGCTCTACTTGTAAAGGGCTTAGCGAGCCAACATCCAGTTTTCCCGACTTAAGCATTAAAAATTCAGAAGACCTATCGGGAAGATAGTGAAAAATCATCTCATCTAAATTGGGTTTGTGAATAAAATAATGCGGATTGGCTTTGAGGGTAATATCGTGTGAAATTTCAAAATGACTGAGGATATAAGGTCCCGTGCCAATGGGAGCTTGGTTAAACTTACTGGTCATCAAATCGGTCTCATTTTTTAAAAGATGCTCTGGCAAAATTTCCATCATCCACACTTCGAGCGCTTTGAAGTACGGATATTTGTATTTCACTTCCACCGTAAAATCATCCAACATTTTTACATGTAAAATATGCGTAAAGCTTGAAGAGTACGGTGTAAAAATCTTAGGAGATAAAATGGTGTTGTAAGTAAAAAGCACATCTTTAGCACTAAAAGGGACACCATCGCTCCATGTCACGTCATGCCTCAGTTCAAAAATGAGCGTGGTATCATCCACAAAGTGGTAGCTTTGCGCCAATTCTGGAATCACTTTGGCATTTTTATCATACGTGACCAATGAATTAAACATCCATTTGGCGACATCAGCGCTGGTTTTATCGGTGGAAAGGATAGGATTAAGCCGACTTGGATTGGCAGAAATCGCCAAGTGCAAGGTGCTTGCTATACTATTACATGTAAAAAAGAATAAGATTAAAAAGAGTGTTTTCATGCGAAAGATTATAACATATTCACTGCGAAGGAAGGCTAAGGCATCAAATAGTGTTTCTGAAAAATTGGGCATAAAAAAAGCTTCCAGACCGGGCAATCTGGAAGCTGATTTTTAAAATGGTTAAGTTCTACACAAAAAGGAGGTAATTGTCTTGGTAGTGAAAGTATAAACAAATAGTTTAAACGCTCTATTAATCTTTCGTAAACAAAAAGTTAATAAGACTTTTTTTATCTCTTTTATAGCATTTTACCTCTTGAAGTGTTAAGATAAGCACAAAATTTTACAAAATACGATAGACAAAAGGAAAAAAATGAACCTTAGTATCGCAACACCTGACGATATAGACGGCGTATTGGCACTGCATTCAAAATACCAAATAGATTCCATCTCTCCTGAAGATAAAAAAGACGGCTTTGTCACAACCTCCTTTACCAAAGCGCACCTTACACAACTCATTCAAGAAGAACAAGGCTTGTTTATCGCACAAAATGAGGGAAATGTTGTCGCGTATATTATGTGTGGGTCTTGGAAATTTTGCTCTATTTGGCCTATTTTCACTCAGATGATTGAAGACCTTCCCAATCTAAATTACCTGGGACAAACCATCACCACAGAAAACTCTTACCAATACGGACCGGTGTGCATTGATAAAAGCGTAAGAGGAAGCGGTGTTTTAGAAGCACTCTTTGAATTTGCGCGAGAAGAGATGCATAAACGCTATCCTATCTTGGTTACGTTTATCAACAAAGTGAACCAACGCTCTTTCAATGCACACTCAAGACTTGGACTTAAAGTCATTCAAGAGTTCTCATTTAATAACAATCACTACTATGAATTGGTCTATGACACCTCTAAACCATTAAGCACCAAATCATTTTAATAGGCAAATGCACTCCGCATTTGCCTATTAGGCTTAGCGTTTATAATAAGAGACCATCGTTGCTTTTGCAATCGCATTGGCATTGAGCATAAATCCTACTTGTGCTGCTGGAGTGTTTTGCGGTAAATCCAGTTTCTCCACACTCAAAGCATAAACGCTAAATACGTAACGGTGTGCTTTATCGCCCTTAGGAGGACATGCGCCACCAAATCCAGCGCTACCATAATCGGTTACACTTTGCACAATAGGCAAGGTACCTGTTGGGCTACTGCTTCCAAATCCACTGGGCAAAGCTTGCGTGGTGGCAGGAATATTAAAAACAACCCAGTGCCACCAACCACTTCCCGTGGGTGCATCAGGATCATAAACCGTTACAGCAAAACTTTTTGTCCCAGCAGGTGCATTCATCCAGTGCAATTCGGGTGAAATGTTTTTGCCATCGCATCCAAAGACAGAAGCCTCTTGCGTTTTCGTAAGTTGTCCTGCAAGATCATTACTTAAAAGCGTAAATTCCCCCGCAAAAAGAGCACTAAGCCCAACCGATACAAGAAGGCTCCCGACATAACCTAATTTCATTGACTCTCCTTTTACTGCTAAAATTTTAATCTATTTTACATGTAAACGGTTTTTTAGTGTTAGTCTGTAAGGTTTGATTTTTTATCTATGAAGTTTTTAGGTGTCTGCATATACTGCGCCTTAAAAAGACGTGTAAAGTGTGATTGACTTTTAAAACCTGCCCTAAAAGAGGCTTCTCCAATACTGAGTCCGCCTTTTTCAATTAAAAAACGTGTACGTTCCACGCGCTTTTTGAGTATCCATTGCATGGGCGAAGTTTGAAATACAGACTTAAACTCTGTTTTAAACGCACTCAAGCTTCTGCCACTATGCTTTGCGAATTCAGCGATACTCCACGGCTGGGTAAAAGACTCTTCCATAAACTCTTTCAGCACAATGCCTCTAGGAAGCAGCGTTTGAAAATAAGAAGCCAACGTGCAGCCCTCATTAGAGCCTAAAAGCAACAACAACAGTTCTTGCAATTTTAAAACCAAAAGCTTCTCAACAAAAGGCGGTTTGTGTTCAAGAAAAGGTAAAAGCGAAAGTGCCGTACTTTGTATCGAAGAAGTAAGCTCAATTTTGCAACAAGAAGAAGGTGTGGACGTTTTTACATGTAAAGGCATTTTCTCCAAAATAGGCGACAACCAACGTGAGATAACTTTCTCATCAAAAAAAATAAGCAAACACGCGTAATGTCCGCCTTCACACACTTCACTCATGACGTATTCACCACGCGATAAAAAGAAAGCTTCACCCGCATGCACTTCAATATCGCCGTTATGTGTATGCAGTGTTTTAGTCCCTTCTAAAATAATATTCAGAAGATTTTGCTCCATATACGCTTCTGCTTTATAATGATCACGGACAGAGAAATAACGCGCTACTACGACACCTTGCACTTCAAGCAGATGCTCTTTATAATTTTTTTTAATATATTCAAGCACATGAATAGACATCTGTATTTCCTGTTCATTAACTCTATTTAGCTACAATCTTAGCATGATACTTCTTTAAGGAGAAGAAAAAATGACACAAAATTTTTCACGCTGCGGTTGGCTCAAACTGAATGACCCTACTTACGTGGCATACCATGATGAGGAGTGGGGAAAGCCTCTGCATGATGATAGAGCGCTGTTTGAACTTTTCTGCCTTGAGACGCAATCTGCGGGACTGAGCTGGCTCACGGTCCTTAAAAAACGAGAAGGTTATCGCCATGCCTTTTCAAACTTCGTTCTTGAAAAAGTTGCTCATTTAGGCGAAATGGATGTTGAACGTATTTTAGAAGAAGGCGAAGTCATCAAAAGTCGCCCAAAAATCGAAGCCATTATTGCCAATGCGAAACTCTTTCAAGCCATCATCCGAGAATTTGGCTCCCTTGACGCCTATTTTTGGAATTATGTGAATGGCAAAACGATTATCAACGATGTACCCAATTATAAAACCGCCGCTTGCACGTCAAGTATTTCAGATGCCTTGACCAAAGATTTAAAAAAAAGAGGCTTCAAATTTGTCGGTTCTACAACCATCTACGCATTTATGCAGGCGTGTGGCATGGTGAACGACCACGAAAACAGCTGTGGATGCAAATGAAATGACCTTTGAAATTTTACATCATTATTGCATGGGGCATATGGGTGCGGTTAAAGAGTACCCCTTTGATGAGACAACCGCCGTCTATAAGGTCGGCAATAAAATTTTTGCACTCATCGATGAAGCAAGCAATGCCCCTCGCATCAATTTAAAGTGTGACCCCTATTATGCACGTGAACTTCGTGAAATGTACACCTATGTCATTGCGGGGTATCATATGAACAAAAAACATTGGAATACAATTATCTGCGATGAGGAAGATGAAGTCGATGAGGCTTTGCTCTTTGAATGGATAGATGACTCATATGACCTTGTTTTTGCTTCTCTTTCAAAAAAAATGCAATCGTTTATTCGCAATTTATAATAGGAGCTTTCGTGTTTATTATCTCTTTGACCTATCAAAAACCTCTCTCTGAAGTAGAGGCACATCTCAATGCGCATATTGAATTTTTAAAAACCTATTATGAACAAGGTGTTTTTTTAGCTTCAGGCCGTAAAGTACCACGCGATGGAGGCATTATCTTAGCAATTGCTAGTACAAAAGACGATATTGAGACGATTCTCACTCATGACCCATTTAAAATGCATGGCGTAGCAACGTATGAGATTACTGAATTTACACCAACAATGACGGCAGCAGAACTTGCTTTTTTAACGCACCGCTAAAGCCTTGCACACGGAGAAACATCGCTCACTTACGTGTTTGATTGCATCATTATCACGTGGTTTTGCATTTACATATAAAAACACCTTGTACAGTATTAGGCAATAATTTTGCATAAATTATCTATCGCTTTTTTGACAAAAAGACTTATAATGTAATACTAACTCATTCACAAGGAGATACGAGGATGACAGATTTTACCTACCATAATCCCACAAAAATAGAATTCGGAAAAGAGAAAGAGAAACATATCGGCGAAGCAATGAAGCATGATGGCTTCACAAAAATTTTACTTTGTTATGGAAGCGAGCGCATTAAACAAGACGGTTTATACGACACGATAACCGCTTCGCTCAAAGAAAACGGCATTGACTGGGTGGAACTTTGCGGCATCGTTAGCAATCCAAAGCTCTCCAAAGTCAAAGAGGGCATTAAACTCGCTAAAAAAGAGAATGTCCAAGCCATCTTGGCTATCGGCGGCGGTTCGGTACTCGATAGCGCCAAAACGATTGCCGTAGGCACTTTATGCAAAAACGACGTTTGGGACTTTTTTATCGGTAAAGCCGATATTCAAAGCGCTCTGCCCGTTTATGCCGTCATGACCCTAGCAGCCACTGGAAGCGAAATGAATGGCTTTGCAGTCGTCACCAACGAAGAGACGAAGCAAAAATTTTCGATTCGCTCCGAGTACATCTATCCGCGTCTTTCCATTCTCAACCCTACCCTCACCCAAAGCGTCCCCAACGACTATTTGGCGTATTCAGCGGTAGATATTATCGCGCATGTCATTGAAGGGTATTTTACGGCAAGCCATCAGCCGCATTTTCAATCACGTATGGTCGAGACCATCGTCAAAACGGTGATGGAGACGACTGAAATTTTGCTCAAAAAACCAAAAGATTATGAGGCAAGAGCTGAATTTATGTGGGCGGCAACGCAAGCACTCAACGGTTCAACCACCGCCGGTACCAATGCAACGCGTTTTCCAAACCATATGATCGAACACTCCTTATCCGCACTCTTTAACATCGCGCACGGTGCGGGACTTGCTATTATTATTCCGGCATGGATGCAGTGGTATAAAAAACACAACAAGGCGCAATTCAAACGTTTTGCCGATGAAATTTTCAAGAAAGAGAGTGCCAAAGAAGGCATTGAAGCGTTAAAAGCGTGGTTTGAGAAAATAGGTGCACCTGTGAGTTTAAAACAAGCAAACATTGGTAAAAGCGACATTCCCACCATCGCCAAAAACGCCGCGCAAACGGCCATCTTTTGGGGCATGGACGATGAATACACTCAAGAAACAATCGAAGAAATTTTACACAACGCATAAAAGGGGTTTTTACCCCTTTGACTTCCAAAATGCCTCGGCTAAATCAAGCTCTTCTTCGCTAAAAACGACAATGCCATTTTCTTGTAAAAGTTTACATGTAAGACCGTCGCCTTTAACATTCGTATGCGTAAAACTTCCGTCGTAAACGATGCCTTTGCCGCACGATGGGCTTCTGGCTTTTAAAATCGCCATGCAAACGCCCTCTTCTTCTGCGATGCGGAGGCTTTCCTTAGCGCCTTTTTCAAACGCCTGTGTCACGTCTTCGCCCATTTGCGTGAGTACGCGTTGTATGCCTTGGACAATTTCACAAGGCGTTCGAGGCGTTGAAAGTCCACCTAACACTTCGGGACAAAGAGGAACCAAAAGCCCCTCTTGCTTCCACTGCTCTACTACCTTTACATGCAAGGCGTTATTGCCGCCGTCGTATTTGACGTTTTCGCCGATTAAACAGGCACTGATGAGAATTTTTCGCTTCATTATCCAATGATAGCTGAGACGATCTCTTTGGCTTTTTTCTTCGCTGCTTCCACCTCATCGAGCACCAACGCCACCGCCATACGACGCCCCACATGGCTCACGGGTTTTCCAAAAACACGCACGAACGAGTTCTTGCTAAATGCACTTTCAGGGATGCTTAATGTGGGTAAATGCTCTTCTTGAAGGCTTTTAAATGCTCCACTTGCACCTGCGCCGTAAAAGGTAAAATCAAGCGGTAAGCCAAGAACGGCTCTGACATGTAAGGCAAATTCACTCTGAGATTGGGTGATGAGCGTGACCATTCCCGTATCGTGTGGGCGGGGGCTAAGCTCAGAAAAATAGACCTCATCGTTTTTCACGAAAAACTCGACGCCGAAAAGCCCTCTTCCGCCTAAACCGTCGGTGACCGTTTTTGCCATAACTTGAGCTTTGGTAAGCACTTCAGGCTTCATGGGCACTGGCTGCCAGCTCAAAACGTAATCGCCGTTTTCTTGAATATGCCCTATCGGTTCGCAAAAGACGGTCTCTTTACCGTTGCGAACGGTTAAAAGCGTGATTTCGTAGTCAAATTTGACAAACTCTTCGACAATCAACTCGCTTGCGTCGCCTCTAGCTTCTTTGGCGATTTCCCACGATTTTTGAATGTCCGCCTCGCTTCTAATCACGCTTTGACCATGACCTGAGGAGCTCATAACGGGTTTTACGACACAAGGAATGCCTAAAACTTTCGTCGCATTTTGCAACTCTTCAAGCGTTTTGACAAAAAGATAGTTGCTCGTTTTTAGCCCTAATTTTTCGGCGGCAAACTCGCGAATGTTTTTACGGTTCATCGTCTTTTTCACCGCATCCGCATTGGGGATGACGCAATATCCCTCTTTTTCTGCTTCAATCAATGCATCAATGCTCAACGCTTCAATCTCTGGCAAAATGTAGGTCGGTTTTTCACGGCGGATCACCTCCAGCAAATCGTCTTTGTTTTTCATATTGATGACGTAGCTTTTATTAGCAACCAGATGTGCCGGAGCATTAGGATATGAATCGACGGCAATGGTCTCGATGCCTAAACGAGAGGCTTCGATAACGACTTCTTTACCGAGTTCGCCGCTTCCGACGAGCATAATTTTTGTACTGTTACTTTTAAGGGGAGTGGTGAAATGCATGGCTTCCTCTTTGTGTTAGTTTTGAACTATTTTACACAAAAGTGCTTTAAGACAAAGGTACTACATTGTTTTTTAGTATCTCTTGAGATAATTTTTACAAAGCATCAAACAACCCCCTTTAACATGCGATTCATTTTTTTACATGTAAAGAATTTGTTTCTATTTCCACCCAATCCAAATAGGCTTCTAAACCTTTTTCAATGGGTATTTGAATGATTTCAGGTAACTCATAAGGATGATATTCGAGCAAGAGTGTTTGAATAGCTTCAAATAAAGACGAGCGCGTTTTAATCACTAGGCGCTGCTCAGGCTCTTCGCATAATGCTCCATCCCAATGGTAAAAGCTTTGAATAGCATTCATTTGAACACACGCAGCAAGTTTTTTCTCCAACAAAAGATACGTGGCATCTTTAGCGCTTTGTTCATTGGGAAACGTCGTGATAATCAAACAATAAGAACCCATAATTTTCTCCTAACAGCAATCATGCTCTAAGTAAAACTGATGTAGAATCAAGTGTATCTGTGGAATTTTAGCATAGTAACGCTCGTCTATCCTCTTTTACATGTAAAGGTTTTTCATGGAATCATTCACCAATGTATTTGTCATTCTTGTAGCCCTTGGATTTTTGTATCTTCTTCTTAAGCCCCATAAACAACCCAAGACCAAAGCCCAAAAACAAGAAGAGATACGCCTGAAATATCAACAAAGACTGCGTAAAGAACTTTCAAATATCAACGACACAGAAGAGAGAACAAAGAAGAAAACAGATTTATTGAAAGTCTTTGCCAAAGAGCTGGAATTTAATCTTTTTTTTGATAAAGATGACGTAAGGATATTGATTCAAGAGTTAGCGAATTATTAAAAAGGATAAAAAAGATGCAAGGGAAAATCCCTTGCACAAAGCACAAAAGTCTCGAAAGACTTTTGCAAAAGAATCATTAACGTTTTCAAGGAAACGTTGAATGATTCCTTGAAGTAAATCATTAACGTTTTGAGAACTGAGGACTTCTTCTTGCTTTTTTGCGACCGTATTTTTTACGCTCAACAATTCTTGAGTCACGAGTCAATAAACCGTATGGTTTAAGGATTGCTCTAAAGTCTGCATCCATAGAAGCAAGTGCTTTAGAGATACCATGACGAAGTGCATCCGCTTGCGCTGAATAACCGCCACCTAAAGTGTCAGCTACGATATCAAAGCTTGCTTCTTGTTTTGTAAGAGCAAGCGGTTGGCGAACACGTTTTTTAATGGTCTCATGACCACCAAGCCATGCTTCAAAATCAATACCATTAACAGTGATAGTACCTTTACCAGGTGCGCTGACCCATACTTTAGCGACAGCTGTTTTTCTTTTTCCAGTTGCATATACTTTTGCCATATTACTTTACCTCTGCCTTGCTAATTTGTGCGGTATGTGGATGTTCGCTACCGGCATAAACTTTCAGCTTTTTGATCATCTCTTTAGCAAGATTTGTTTTTGGTAACATTCCTCTTACTGCAAGTCTATACAATTTAGCTGGGTTGTTGGTTAATAGATCACCCAATTTTTCAGTTTTAACGCCACCGAAATATCCTGTGTGTCTGTGATACAATTTTGTGTCTAATTTTGTTCCACTAAACTCTACTTTTTCCGCATTGATGATGATAACGAAATCACCACAATCAACATTTGGAGTAAAATAAGGTTTATGTTTTCCTCTAAGCAGTGTTGCTACTTCTGTAAGGACTTTACCAAATCTCTTACCAGCAGCATCCACTACGATCCAGTCGCGTTTAACTTCGCTTGGCTTAATCGCTTGTGTAGCTTTCATTTGTCATAACCTTTGACGTATTTATTTAACGAAGTGCAAGTGTAATTAATTTATGCTTACATACAGCTTAAATTAAGTGTATTATAAGCTTTTGACAAGCTCGACTCCGTTAGGAAGAAGATAGCAGATATAAGCTTCTATAGGAACAGCATACATCTGCGTCAAAGCTTCTTGATACAGCTTCACTTGCGCATGATGTTTAGAAGCATCTTTTTGTGAACTTTTATAATCTACAATCACCATTTTATCTTCAAATTCAAGTAAAAGATCAATCTGCTTACGCTCTTTTTGATACATAAGCGGTTGTTCTTTATGCACAATTGCGCCATCTACCAATGCCATAAATGCTGTATCAGCAATCAGATGCTCTCCACGCTGATACAAGGCATGTAAAGTCGCTTCATCGAGTATCGGCGCATAACGATTCTGTAATGCAATAAAAGCTCTTTTTAAAGCTTCTTGGTCAAAAGATTCCATCATTTCTAACAAATAATGTAGTGCGATACCAAAACTAATCGCTGCTATCTCGTGAGAGGGTTCATCCATTTCCACATGCGTCACCTCTTGTGCACCATAACGCGACTGGGGATACAGTTTTAATGTCTCTGGTGCATACATTTCTGGTTTGATGATGTGCGTTATTTCACCTCTTTCACAGACACTAAGCCCTAAAGAAGTAAACGCACTGTTTTGCTCTTTCGCACAGACCCATAAAGAACGTTTTGCCCTCGTGATGGCAACATACAACGCATTTAACCTGTCTTCATCTTGCAAATGACGCTCATGCTCTTTGGCTTTGGCGTACAAAGAGTCAATATGCTCTCGTTTGCTCATGTTCAGATAAACCCCTTTGATAGTCACCTCATCGTAGTGCAATAGCAATGTATCGCTACGATTGTTCTCCTTGGTCAGTCTGTCGCACAAAATTACATGTTCAAATTCTAAGCCCTTGGACTTGTGAATCGTCAAAACGCGAAGTCCGTCTGTATCTTCACTTTTAGCCTCATCACTTAGGTCCTCTAACGCAAACAAAAAGGTTTCGATATCCTCATAACGGCTTGCCACTTCAAGGAAGCTGAGCATGTCATTACTGCCATCAAATAAATGGTGCTCTTCGATAAGCTTGCTTAACAGAGCCAAAGGTGAAAGCTCTAAATCTTTCGCATTGTAAGACACAGGAGTCAGCCATGATTGCGCACTCAGCGTTAAGAACTGCGCGCGGTAAAGTTCATCGTGAAAATAGCAGTATTTTAAAAGCGCTAGTAACATCTTGATGCGTGGGGTATCAACCAAACGAAGCGTTGCTTCAAGCCTGACATGTAAATGTTCAAAATGCTCATTGATGAGCTCTTTGAAGACTTTGGCATCTTTATTGGTATGCACCAAAATAGCGATATCTTTAGGCGCAATCCCTTTTGCTAAAAAACAGCCTAATGCCTCTAAGAGCTGTCCTTCAACACGCTCATCCATGCACACTTTAATGTAACCTGCTTCTTCTTTTTGCGCCACTTTTTGAGGTTCATACCCTTTAATTTTCCCCTGAAAAAGTTCATTGACAAACGAAACAATGCGCGAAGTGCTGCGGTAATTGGTATACAAAGCATCGACTTCTAAATGCAAACTCTCTTTCGCATAACCAAACAACTCTTTCGCACCACCCCTAAATCGGTAAATCGACTGCTTAATATCTCCGACAAAGAAAAGCGTTTTAAAGGCTTTAACGCCTTGCCCTGCTCTAATTTCTTCAATAATAGGCAATAAAATTTGGTACTGCACAATGCTTGTGTCTTGGAATTCATCAATCAAAAGATGCTCTATCGTGCCATCCAATCGAAAGTAGAGAAAATCTTTGTCAATCTCATGGCGTAAAAGAGTGTACAAAAGATTGGTCACATCATCAAACGCCAATTCGCCAAACTCTTGGATAAGCCCATCAATGCTTTGCTCATACAGCTGATACAATGCGCCAAGCTGTCCTAACACATACGCTTCTTTCTCATTAATGTAGCGATTGAGCACTTGCTTTAGTTCACGTAATAGCGCCGTTGTTGTTTCATCCGCATACTTTTTATAGCTCCAATAATCAAAGTCTTCGCGCTCCAAATATTTCTTTTCCAAGACTTCACTGAGCGTTGTGGCATGAAACGTTGCCAACACACTTGAAGAAGCACCTCGCTCTTCAAAAAGGCATTGAAGACGCGTTAAGATGTCTAAGACAGGTTGAAACAGAGGAAATGCATGCTGGGGCAATGTGGTCAAGTCAAGTTCTGATTTTTTTTGATACAACGTATGCAATAGCGCAAAAATATCTCCCAAACGCTTGTCTTCCCCCACACTAAAGGCAATTAACGCGTGGTAAAGATTTTTCGTTTTACAGCCTTGTATAAAACGCTCTACCAAAGCTTCATCCATTGCTTTGTTGGAGATGCTAAAATCAGGCTGAATGCCAAGGTTGAGTGAAAAATGGCGTAGAATCATCGCAAAAAACGAGTCCAATGTAGCGATGTTAATATCCGCTTGCAACAGCGTATGCAAAATAGTTTCTTTTACATGTAAAAGCTCATTTTTTGACATCTGTGTTAATTGTGACAAAGCTTCTAATTCATCTTTAGACTCTAAATGTTTCAGTGTTTCAAAGATGCGACTTTTCATCTCAGAGGCCGCTTTATTGGTAAAGGTGAGTGCGACAATCTTTTGCGGGTTTGCACCCATGAATAAAAGTGCTAAATAACGTACCGTCAAAGCAAACGTTTTGCCACTACCCGCACTGGCTTCTAGCGCTAAATAAGGTTTAATAGCCATGTTACACCTCTTCTCTTTGGCACAATAGGGCATAAGGACATAACCTGCAATGTTTGAGCTCTTCACACTTTTCATAGCCATTGATTGGCTCTTTAAGGCTACGAAGTTTTTCATCCAAAAGTGTTTTTTTCTCTGCTAAAAATGGCTCTTCTATTAAGGTACCCGCTTTGAGGTCATAATAATAAACCCCTTCGACCTCACCTAAAGATTGCGCGATAATGCTGTAAAACACCAATTGAAAATCAATGGTTTGCTCTAATGAACGTGATGTTGTCGTAGGCACTTTACCGCTTTTATAATCGATGATACTCAGTTTGTTATTGCGAATATCAATGCGGTCTATTTTACCTTCTAAGATAAAACCGTTATAGGGGATAGTATGGGAGAACTCTTTTTTAAAAAGATGATACCCCGCTTCAAAGCGTTTTATTTCATTCTCAATAAAGGGCTCAAGTTTCACTGTCCACATATCCGCAAAATAATGCCAAACCTCATGGGCATTCTGTGCTTTCAAACTCGCTCGAATCTGCTCTTTTAAGACTTTTGAATCTAAAAGCACAGCATCGCACATTACCTCTTCTAAAACGGCATGTAGCCTGACACCCAAACTTTGCTCATCAATCTTATTGGTAGGCATTTTTGCCTCTTTAAGATTGAGCACGTAGCGAAAATAAAATTGCCGTTTACAGCTTAGCAATATTTTTAACTTGGTAGCAGAAATGGGTGAAGCTAAAAGATCATAAGGTGCATCAATAAACGCTTCATCATACGCTATTTTAGGAGCATGCGGTTTAAAAAAATGTGGTGCGAGTATCGTATCTTCGACCAAGACTCGCTCGTGAAAACCCAATTCGTCTAAAAAGCGTGATGGCAAAGAGAGTTCATTGTGAACATAAGAAATCGCTACTTTATCGGCTTTGTATAAGAGTTGCTGGTAATAATACCGTTGTAAATTCTCACGGTCTTTTTTGGTCGGAAGTCCTACGTGTGCACGCAATGCCGATGAGAGAAACAGGTCTTTTTGACTTCGTTTCGGAATGAACTCATCGTTAAAATCGACGATAATCGCGCCTTTATACCGAACACCTCTCGTCTCTAGCAACCCTAAAACCGTAATTTTTCCTCCGCGAACATCATCACTGCTTTGCGCTGAAAGTCGGTTTAAAAACAGTCGGACTACTTGTTCAAAGCGAAGAGCCGGTGCTCGATTTAAAAAATGAGTAAAATGGAAAAGCACCTCTTGCAAAAGCGGGTTTTTCTCTTTAATCGCATCATAGTCCAAAAGGCTTTCTAAAAGACCTAGCACCTCTTTGGTCTCTAGCTTTTGATGCCATTTTTCTTTACATGTCACTCGTAATTCTTCTTCAAGGTGATGGCGATTAAGGCGAAGCACGTCCTCAATATCATCATAACGAAACGCCTTTTCAACAGCTGATAGCTTTTGGTAATACGCCGTATTCTTCAAACTAATACCCATCGCAAAATTGAGATTATGGTACGTATCAAAATTATGCAAGCTCTCACTAAAATGCTCATCAGGCAATACCACGACAATCTCTTCAGGGCTCAGTCCCTCTTCGACAAATTGCGCGATGGTATTTTGAACAAACCCAACTTGTGCTAAACGCGAGCCAAATCCATATGTTTGAACGTTTTGTTTGGGGCTTTTCAATGCGTTTACATGTAAAATTTCTTTGGACGAGAGATTGATTTCATACGCATGATTTTCCTGAAGTGAGATGCCCAACTCTTCAAAGAGTTTCATCATTTTATGATTATACGCTGTGATAGAGAGTTTTACATGTAATGGTATTAAGGTGGCAATATTCGTTAATAATTCCACTTCAAAACGACTCAAAAAACCCTCGACATGCAAACAAACACTGCCAAGAGATTGAATGTAAGCACTATTGAGTTCATAACATTCAGGCAAGGTAATACGATCAAAAAGGGCATGTTTGGACAAAAGTGCTTTGTAGTGTTTCAATAAGGTGTGTAAAACTTCTAAATGCTCCGCAAAATGTGCATAGGTATCGGCACCTTGAAGCGAACTTAGCGGTACTTTTTCGTGTGAGAGTTCTTCAAAAAAACGAAACAGATACGTTGAGTTTTTCAAAAAAGTAAAAAATTCTCGCTCAATATGTAAGAGTTCATACTTTGTAAAATGCGTTGCTTCTTGCATAAGTAACACCCGCATATCATCATCCACCAATTGGTGATTGGGAACGAGCACTGCTTTTTGCTCAAATTCTGCAATGGTAATGGCTTTGGGTAGAAGTTGATTTGTCTCAATAAAAGTATCGTAAAATGAGCGAATTGCTCGTGAAGTAGCAAAAACTTCTAACATAAATCACCTATCCTTTTGTTATGAAAGAAGTCTATTATAACAAAGCAAAGATTTGAGAAGCTTTTTTATGTCAGATTGAAAGAAAAAAGCGGCAAGACCACACAATCTTACCGCATACACTATAAAGAAATGAAGGGGACTTATTGAGCAGCGTAGGCCTCATTTTTATGATAGCCTTTAAATTCACCGACCTCAATTTTACTGAGGATTTGCCATCGACCTGGTTTTGAAATCGTAAATGGTCCAAACGTGTATAAGCCGTTTTCAGCTTTTGCAGGCTCAAATGTTTGGTTTTCCTTATTGGTTTCAGGGCGAGAAAGCATCAGTTGAATTTTTGCATCCGTAACCGGGTTACCACTTTTATCGGTTAATTTTAATGTAATACTATTTTGTCCAATAATAAACTTTTCAGTAGAATATGCAAGGTCAAATTTGGCATCAAATTTTCCTTGGAGTTCCATGATTTTATCAATATTATTTTCAACTTTTTGATATTTCTCCATATAAAATGTATCCATTTCAACAGGATTATCTAAAGCTATTTTCACCGTCCAACCGCCAGCAACAACAACACCTAAAATCATACCGATAACGGCGTGTGGGTAGTAATTTCGTTCACTTTTCATATTAGCCACGATTTCTCATCCTTTTAAATAACATAATTAACACCAAAACTGCTACAAAACCATAAATGGCAATTTTCACAATTTCAATAGTTATTTTATTGGAACTTCCAATGGAGCTGTCTAATTTAATGTTGCGATAGGCTGAAATTTGGTCCACGATATCGCCATAACCATTGAGCAATGCAGCACTAGAACTTGCCTCTTTTTTCTGGTTCGTTAGAAGCGGTATAATCGTACCGCGCCATGGGAAAGGCGAAAGAATTGCTTCTTTATCAAACTCTTTTTCCATTCCATTCGAGCTATAAATATCCACTTTTTTTTCATCGGAAAAGAGTGTAAGAAGGACATAAGGCGGTGTCATATCTTTGGCAAAGTTTTTTTC
The DNA here is from genome assembly GCF_059415145.1 of Sulfurospirillum sp. E15m. NCBI lineage: Bacteria > Pseudomonadati > Campylobacterota > Epsilonproteobacteria > Campylobacterales > Sulfurospirillaceae > Sulfurospirillum > Sulfurospirillum sp. E15m. Next base: position 14,365 of record NZ_JCAHZS010000012.1, on the reverse strand, counting down.
AAAGGTCACTATATCTTCTCCGCCTGTTTTTTTGGCGATTAAGACAACTTTGATACCACTCTTAGCAAAAAGCTCTGCACCCATTTCTTCAATTTTTTGGGCAGCTCTTTCTTCAAGAACGTTATCATAGATAACAAAATCCTTGGCAAAAACGACAATCGGGCTCAAAAACAAAACGCAAAGGAGCAAAAGCCCCTTTGCATTTACATGTAGCAATGCTTTCATTAACCAATAAACAAATGATGCGGTGTTAAAACCGCCCATACAGAGACTACTGCTAGCACCACTAAGCCTAAAGCGATAATTTTATCCATATATTCTGCCATGTTAGACCCCTTACTTTACTATAACTTTCTGATTCGCATTGGCAGCATTTCTCATTTGAAGCGCTTGCGGATCAGTTATTTTATAGGGTTTATTTGCAACCGCTTGCTGAGCTTTGAGTCCAAAGAATGTTAAAGCTCCAAGAATTGAAAGCAATAACACTGTTGCGATTAGCATACCAGTAATGCCATTTAGTCCAAATACGTGTCTACTTGTATTTTCCATTGTCTCGTTCCTTATTTAGATAAAGAGCTGACATAAGTGCCAACAGCAATTTTTTGTACATTGGTTAAACGTCCATCGTTGAACTTAGGCATGTTACCAATGGTACCTTTTTTACCTGTTCCTAAAACATTAACAACAAATTTTGCATTGCCATAAACGCTTAAATCAGGAGCACTTCCAGCCATACCTTTACCATCATCACCATGGCATGCAGCACATGTTGCCCAAAGTGCTTTACCACTCTCAACCAATGTTGGATTTTTAGTTTTTTTAACAGAAGAGACTTCTTGCATCACATACGCCGCGACGGCTTTTGCGCTCTCTGCATCTAGTAATCCTGCTGGCATTTCACCAAGAGGATAGTCTGAGCCTTTTGCACCGTTTAAAATCGTTGCAACAATAGCGTCTTCATTACCCCATTTGGTTAAGTTCATCGCTTTTCCATTCATACCGTCACCCGTAACACCATGACATGGAGCACATTGTACAAGGAAAACGCCTTCACCCATTCCCATCAACGTTGCCGCATCAGGATTAGCGAATTTACTTTCAAAATGCGCGTTATAGCTTTTAACTTCTTCATTGTACTCGCCAATTTGTGAGTATGAGCTTAAAGGATACCCTGCGAGGAAATACCATAAGCCCCAAACAATTGTTCCCACAAATGAGAGTGCCCAACCAATTGGCAATGGATTTTTATATTCACCAATACCATCCCAATTCTCTTTCGCTAATTCTCCGCTACTTTTATCGGTTTTCATCTGTTTGATGTATTTTAACGAAACACCTACAGAGAGAATTAAAATAGCTGCTGCACCAAGCAATGCTAATGCGTTTACATTGTCATTCAGCCAATTCATCTATTACTCCTCTTTATTCTTTCTCTTTGTTTGACGGTGAACGTGACTCAATAGGGGCATCGTCAATATTGTCATGCAAGGCAATATTCGAATACTGCTCATAATTTCTGGTACCTTTTTTTTCAGCTCTGTAAAGATGGTACAAATAACTGTACATAATTACCGCCAAAATAACCGTAAAAGACATATACCCATAACCTTGAAGCGTCCTAATTGTTTCCATATCCACCGTAGACACCTTACTTTAAGCTATTGAGATAGGCAATTAATGCAACAATCTCTTTGATCTCACCGCGATTAAATGCCTCTTTTACGTCTTGACTTTTCATATCAGCAACGATAGCACCAGCTTGCGCCATGACATCTTTTTTTGCTTCATCATACGTACCAAGTTTTGGCATATCCGCTTGATCATAAGGAACATTAAACACTGTTTTAACGGTATACGCTTCAGCATATGCCGTATCAATGTCTGCATTGTTCTTAAACATGTGTTTATAAGCCGGCATGATAGAACCAGGAACAACGCTCTTTGGATTCATCATATGGTATTCATGCCAATCCGTTGTTCTATAATTACCAACCCTCATCAAGTCTGGTCCTGTTCTTTTTGAACCCCAGAGGAATGGTCTATCATACGCATATTCACCGCTTAAAGAGTACATACCATAACGGTCTGTTTCAGATTTAAAAGGACGAATTAACTGTGAATGACAAGCGTTGCAGCTGTCTTTAATATAAACTTGACGGCCCGCAAGCTCTAATACTGTATAAGGTTTTGTACCGACTACTGGGCGCGCACTTTCCATAAAATCTGGAAGAATAGTGACAACACCCGCATATGCAATTACTAAAAATACACCTACCGCAAAAAAGAATGGGTTTCTCTCTAACCAATGAAACATAATCCTACCCTCCTTTTACGCTGCCATAGGCGAAGCATTTTGAGGTTCAGACTCAATTGCTTTACCAGCAGTAATTGTTTTGTACATATTGTAAGTGAACATAAAGAAACCGATTAAGTAGAGTAAACCACCTGTTGCACGAAGTGCATAGTATGGAATAAGTACTGTTACTGTATCGATAAATGAATACGCAAGGTTACCAAATTGGTCTGTTGCTCTCCACATCATACCTTGAGTAATACCTGCAATCCACATACTTGTAAAATACATAATAATACCCGTTGTTTGAATCCAGAATTGTGATTCCATCAATTTTTTGCTGTAAAGTGCTTTTTTATACATACGAGGAGCCATATGATACAATGCTGCCATTGTCATAAAGCCAACCCAACCAAGTGTACCATCGTGAACGTGACCAGGAATCCAATCTGTAAAGTGTGCTAAAGCATTAACAGATTTGATAGCTTGGATTGGACCTTCAAGAGTACTTAACATGTAGAATGTTGAAGCAAATACCATGAATTTGATCAATGGATTTTCTTTAAGTTGTCCCCATTGTCCTTTCATCGTTAAGAGCATGTTAATCGCACTACCCCAAGATGGAAGAATCAAGATAACGGAGAAAATAGAACCCATTGTTTGAACCCAGTCTGGAACCGTTGAGTAAAGAAGGTGGTGTCCACCTGCCCAAAGGTAAACGAACATTAATCCCCAGAAAGAGAGAAGTGAAAGCTTGTAAGAAAACACTGGCTGACCAGATTCTTTTGGCAAGAAGTAGTAAATCATCGCAATAATAGGCACTGTGAAAACAAATGCTACCGCGTTGTGACCATACCACCATTGAACCATTGCATCATTGCTACCGGCATACATAGAAACAGAGTGATACCATTTTCCATAACCAGAGACAAAATACGTTGGGACTTCCATGTTATTGAAAAGAAACAACATAGCAACACCAAGGAATGTTGCAATAAAGTACCACATTGAGATATAAAGTGTTTTTTCACGTCTGATACCAATCAAACCAAAAATACTAAATCCCCAAAGTACCCATACAACAACAACAAGAATATCCAAAGGCCACTCTAATTCTGCGTACTCTTTAGAGGTAGTAATACCCAAAAAAAGATTTAGCACAGCAGAAACCATTAAAATCATATAAAGCCAGAAATGAATTTTTCCAACAATCATAAGAAATGGTGACTCTGCCATCGAAACCTTGAGTACTCTTTGCCCTATATAGTACCACGACGCAAAGATTCCGCTTAGTAAGAATCCAAAAATTACCCCAGACGTGTGTAACGGACGTAAACGACTAAATGTCCCATATTCACCTGCCAAGTAATTCAACTCAGGGAAAGCCATCTGATAAGCGATAACCACGCCTATTAACATACCAACGATTCCAAATAGAATCGCTGCGTAGGTAAAACATTTGGCTACTGAATAGTCATAGTTCAATGCATCTTTTGCCTGCATCAATTCCTCCTACTTTGTTTTTATGTCACAAAAATATCACATAATGCAAGAATTATAGTGCAGGAAATCTACAAGGAAGCTTAAGAAGATTAAATTTGTGTTAAATAAAAAAAGTTAAGGAAAAATTAAAAATAGAAGAAAACAAGAACGATGCTATTATCGTTCTTGCGTATTGATTTTGTAGCCAAGCCCTGGTATGTTCTTGATAAACTCTTTATCTGTTTTTTCACGAACGCGTTTAATAAACGTTCGAATGGCTGAATCTGTTACTTTTTTGTTTGTCCAAACATACTTTTTTATCTCTTCATGTAAGACAAAAACACCCAAATTTTTAACTAAGATTGAGATAAAAAGTAACTCTTTTTTCGTTAAGAAAATTGTTTTGCCTTCTTTAACTAAGACTCTTCTGTTTTTATCAAATTGATATCCGAATCCCATATCGACAATATCACTTTGATCAAGCATCTCTTTTGAAACAAGTTTAAGTGTTTTGAGTAGCTCATCAGGATCAATAGGTTTAATGAGGTATTTATCAATACCCACATCAATGGCTTCGAGTAAGCGTTCTTTTTCGCTAAAAGCACTTAAAATGACAACCGGTGTCTGTTTTGAAATATGTTTGATCTCTTTTGCCATCGCTAAACCATCCACAACAGGCATCATAATGTCTGTTACCACAATGTCTGGCTTATATTTTTTAAATTTTTTTAGACCATCATCACCGTCTCTAGCAACAATGAATTTTCCAAATTCATCACCAATGGCACTCTCTAAAGCGTTTCTGAGGTCTTCTTCATCTTCAACAAATAAAACCGTCAATTTTGACAATCCACTCATTCCCTTTCCTTTTTGCTCTTTTGTACGGGTATTGTTATCGTGAAACAGACACCATCATCACTATTAAACGCGACGATAGATCCTTTCATGCTATTTTTAATAATCATTTTGCTCATATACAACCCTAATCCTGTGCCCGCACTTGCATGTTTGGTTGTAAAATAGGGTTCAAAAATTTTATCAAGAATAGCAGTATCAATTCCCCCTGCATTATCGCAGACCTTAATTATAGCATCTCCTTGCAAAGATGTGTCAATTTCAATATAAATTAATCTATTTTTTATTTTATTTTGGGAAAAAGCATCAATTGCATTATTAATTAAATTGATAAGTACTTGTGAAAATTCATTGAAATAACCTTGAATTTCAGCGTCTTGTTTGATTTCAAGTTTAATCTCTACTTCATTTTTATCGACAGTACCTCGCATAATATCCATTGCTTCTTTTGCAACGGAACTTAAATAAAAAAATTCACTTTCACGGCTTGGATTGAAAAAATTACGAAAATCCTCAATGGTTTCTGACATTTTAGAGATAATTTTTTTAGCGTGCTCATAACTGTCTTCAAACTCAATATCTTTGCCATCATTTTGACGACGATAGAGCTTATTCATCTTATAAAGCGTGATATTGAGTTCAGAAAGCGGTTGCCTCCATTGATGAGCGATATTCGCAATCATCTCGCCCATAGAAGCCAGTCTGGACTGTTGGAATAAAAAACGATCTTTTTCACGATTTTTTTCCACTTCTTCCTTGACGCGTTCTTCTAACGTTTGATTGAGCTTCGTCAATGCTTTTGTCTGTTCTTTTACACGCTCTTCTAGGGTTGCGTTGAGATCTTCTAACTCTTCATCTTTTGCGATTAAAGCTTCACTCAAACGCACACTCTCTGTCACATCATAACGAATGGCAATAAACTCTTCAATTTCATCATTTTCATTCAGAATAGGACAAACAGTCGTATTCACATAAAATGTACTGCCATCTTTGGCTAAATTTTTTACTGTTGATTTATACGTTTTTTTTTGAAGAATAGTTTGCCAAAGCTGCTTAAAAGTTGAAGCTGGGACATCAGGATGTCTAACGATATTATGATTTTGCCCAATCAACTCTTCTTTGCTATACCCAGAGATTTTACAGAATTCATCATTCACAAACGTAATAATGCCATTAATGTCAGTTTTTGAAATGATATTACTGCTTTCAATCGCTGTTTGATACTGTTCTAATTTCATGCTATGACTGCACTGTATCCAATATAAGACATATAGATGCCATATCCCATAATAATCAACGAAGCCACTTTAATCATTACCTCACGAAAGCTGCTTCCTTTGAGAAATCCTACAACAAAACCAAGCCCTAACATTGCAGGCATTGTGGCAAGTCCAAACAGCGCCATTTTAAGTCCTCCTAGCCAAAAAGAACCCGATGTTGCTGCCGTTGCTAAGAAAAAATAGACTAGTCCACACGGTAAAAATCCATTTAAGACGCCCAGCCCATAAAAACTACTGAGTGATTTTGAGTGAATTAATTTGGAAAAAAGTGTTTTAATCGTTGGATTAAACGCAATGGTTGCCTCTAAAGAGGTGAGAAATTTTATTTTACCCATCATGGATAATCCCATTAAAACCATGACAATACCAATAACAAAGTAAAAATAACCGTTAATATGTTGGGAAAATGTGAAAATGGAACCAATAGCACCAAAGAGCATGCCTAGAGTGATATAAGAACTCACACGACCAATATTATACATAAGGTGAGATAGAAATTGGCGAAAGGATGACGCTGAAGAATCAATTTTGGCACTGCTATAGGCCATAACAAATCCTCCGCACATACCGATGCAGTGACCAAGGCTTCCTAAAAATGCAACACTGATAATGGCTGTAATATCAATAGCGTTAATGGCACCGCTCCATGTATTGAACTCTTAACACGCTCTCAAAGCAAAGCCTTGAGAGCTACGCTAACGCCAAGTTTTTTCTAGAAAACTTGGCGCACCTTTGGCGCTGCTTTATCTTTTTACAGAAAGTCTTTTATAATCTGTTAGCAAACTCTTGAAAAATATAGCGACTCTCTTGGGGGCCTGAACTGGCTTCAGGATGATGCTGAACGGAGAAAATAGGTTCATTATCATATTCAAGGCCTTCAATAGTGTTGTCAAAAAGATTGACGTGTGTTATTTTAGCAATTTTACAAATTGAATCGGGAACATTATAGTTGTGGTTTTGCGTTGTGATTTCAACCACATTATTTTTCATATTTTTAACAGGATGGTTACCACCATGTTGTCCAAATTTAAGCTTATAAGTAGGATAACCATGGGCTATAGAGAGCAATTGGTGTCCTAAACAGATAGCAAACATTGGGACTTTCGCTTCAATTAACTTACTTACTTGTACCGCTTCATCTTTCAAAATCAATGGATCACCAGGACCATTGGATAAAAAGATTCCATGAATATCACCTTTTTTATAGCGAGCAATCACTTCATCAGCACTAAAATTGTGAGGAATGACTTCAACATCCAATCCCACTTCGCACAATTCATTCAAAATATTGCGTTTAATCCCTAGATCAACAGCAAGAACTTTTTTACCAATACGTTTTGGTGTAGCGTTATATGCTTGCGCTTCAGCGTCCCAAACGCCATGAGCATGCACATACGTTTCAGGCGTACTGACTTTTTCAATGTAATTGACCTCTTCAATGCGAGGGCTTGCTTTAAGCATCGCTTGAAGTTTCTCTTTGTCACTCACTTCTGTTGAAGCAATCATCATTTTAGGGCCAGAATCACGAATCATCTTTGTTAAGTATCGTGTATCAATATCACAAATACCCATACTGTGATGTTGTTTTAAAAACTCTGGTAACGTTTTTGTTGCTCTAAAATTAGAAGGCATTACGTTGAGATTTCGGACAAACATGCCGCTTGCGTGAATCGTTCTGCTCTCCATATCGTTATCATTTGTTCCTACAATGCCAATTTCAGGCATAGTGAACACAACAAATTGACCCGCATAGCTTGGATCACTCATAATTTCTTGATAACCGCTCATAGAAGTATTAAAAACAATTTCGCCTGTTTTTGTACCTTCAAAGCCAAAACTTTTAGCCTCTAAAAAAACACCATTTTCGAGATAAATCCATACGGGCTTTAACATCATGACAACATTCCTCTTTTGCGTAACTCTTCTTCATAGAGTTTTTCAAAAATCAAATCATATTCTTCAGAACCAGGAATCAATTTGCGCTTGTAGTGCGAAATGCGCTCGGCAACTTCATCTTCAATGGCTTGAAAATGCTCTACATAATTTTCAATGGCGCAAAAAACAACGTTTTTGATACGGTTTTCAGAGACATTGTATTCAATAAGTCCTTTTTTCCAAGAGGTTTCAAGGATTTCGTGTGCAACAGCATTGTATCTATCTTCATACGATAAAATAACATCAAACTCTTTCGCTAACTTTTTCTTGATAAGCCAGAACATATTGCGTCTATCGACTCTTTGAAACTCCATCTCGTCTTCGTTTTGTTCCAAAATTTCTGTGACTCTCTCTTCAAGTGCAATCTCTTTTTTTATATCTTCTATAATCAAATCCTCTGCGACTTTTGTTACGGGTTCTAAGCCTTGAAGCATTGTCACAAATCCACAATTAAAAATATCGATAGCTATTTTGTTGGCAATATATGGGGCATGAGGCAATCTGATTTTCATCCATAAACCTTACTTCTGAATTTTCACGCATTGTATCAAACGTAAGGTAAATATCTGTTTAGAGTAAGTTTTGAAAGGTTTTTGTCACTCTTTTGTTTGATTGTTATCAATAAAAGGAGGCCCTTTTTTCAAACGCTGTGTAAGGTCAGAGGCAATTTGAGGGTTCATTTTTGCAAAAATTTGAGAGATTTTTTTAGCAGGCAATCCAAATAAAATAGCGGCACCTTCATTCACAGGAAGCTTTTCAATAATTCCTGCGGCTGCACCATCTTTCATCTTATTGTATGTATCATCAATCTTTTCGTTCTTTTTGGCTTCAACAAGTTCTAAGAGCTTTTTATTTTCTTCAAGCATTGCTGCTATGCGCTTTTCTTTTGCTTCAATTTCCGCTTTTGTTTGGGCAATGGTGTTCTCTTTTTCTTTCAAAGACGCTCTTTGTTTGTCAAACAACGCATTAGTCGCAGCTTGGAGTGCTTCGAAGGATTGACGTGCTTCATCTACTTTTTCGACTTCGTGCAGTAGTTCACTTTTGCGCTCTTCAAAAATTTGTGTACAGTCCGTGGTTTCTGCATACAAAAGGCTACCGATGACTAAAACCCAAAGATATTTCATGCATGTCCTTTTTTACTAAGCTCTCCTGCAAAGAGGAGTGTCGATACTTCATCCAAATAAAGTTGCTCTTCTTTTTTAAGTTTTTCCATCATGGCTTGGAGTTCTTGCTCTTCTAGGTACTTAAACTTCTCATATTCAATGTGAGCTTTTTGATACTCTGCTTGAAGTTTTTTTGTCTGCTGTTTGGTTGTAACCAGCTCTTGCTCGTAACGTTTTTTTTCACGGTTGAGAATCATCTTTTGTTCTCCCACCATCGTTAAAAGGGAAATAACACCCGATTGAGGAATTTGTATGGCTGCAATATCTTCATAAATTGAGGCTATTTTATGAGAAAGTAGCCTCTCTTTATTTTGACTTTTAATCAGTTCTTTTTCGATAGCATCACGCTTTTGTTTTCGTATTTTGGCTATCTTCGAGAACTGACTCTTCATCCATTTTCACCTTTACATGTAAATTATAAAATGATGGTATCGTTCCTATCAGGACTGGTTGAAATGAGACCAATTTTTGTACCCGTTAAGGCTTCAAGGCGTTTGATATATGCTTTGGCTGTATCGGGTAAATCTTCAAATTTACGACATCCCACAACGCTTTCCCAGCCTGGAAGTTCTTCGTAAATTGGGATAATATTTTCTAAATCTTCGGGTAAGCTCTCTACTCTTGTGCCATTCACTTCATACGCAACACATACTTTAATGGTTTCAAATCCATCTAAAACATCGAGTTTCATAATGGCCAATTCATCACAACCATTAATACGACTTGCATAGCGGCATGCTACGGCATCAAACCAACCACAACGACGCGCACGTCCTGTTGATGTACCATATTCATGCCCTTTTTCACGTAATTGATCGCCATCGCTGTCAAAATCTTCCGTAGGAAAAGGTCCATTACCGACACGTGTACAATAAGCTTTTACAATACCCGTTACTTTGCCAATATCTTTTGGGTTCAAACCTAAACCAACACAAGCACCCGCACTAATCGTACTTGAACTTGTTACAAAAGGATAGGTACCATGGTCCACATCAAGCATGGTACCTTGCGCACCTTCTAGCAGCACTTTTTTCTCTTCGTCTAAATATTTCCATACCATTTGCGTCGTATCGGCTAAAAAAGGTAGAAGAACATTAGCATAGCCGTCAAGTTCCGCTTTGAGTGTTTCATAATTGGGCGTTACGATTCCTAATGCGTTAAACACTGCTCTATTTTCATCATAAAATTCAATAAGAGATAAAGCAAGCTTTTGCGTGTCACGGAGTTCACCTAAACGATGGCCGCTACGCTCAATTTTACTACCATAGCTTGGTCCAATCCCGCGACCTGTTGTGCCGATTGCTTTTGCACCGCGAAGCTTTTCTTTTGCTTGGTCGATTAAAATATGATGGTTTAAAATCATGTGAGCCTTGTCGCTGACAAACAAACGACCTTCGAGTTTATCGAATTGCGCCATCTCTTTAATCAAAGCTTCAGGACACACGACAACACCATTACCAATCACATTGATTGCTTTTGGATTGAGAATACCTGAGGGAATAAGATGCAGTGCATAGCGTACACCATCAACCCAGATCGTATGACCTGCGTTGTGTCCTCCTTGATAACGGCACACGATGTCATAATGTTGTGCCATCAAATCAACGATTTTACCTTTACCTTCGTCACCCCATTGGATGCCGACAATCATATCCGCTTTCATATTACTTTCCATCTCTTTTAATTAGTATTTCAATCAAATCATCGGTATAAAGTCCAAAACCGCTCGAGCCAATGCCCTCGCAGTCATAACTTCCACCAGAACCTAATGTGAAATTTTTATGAATAAACCTAAAAAACAATGCATTATAATAGCGCATTTTGACGTAATACAATGGTGAATAAACAACATTGCATGCAGGCAAATGCTCTGAAAGCTTTTTAAGTTTTTCTAATTCGCCTTTGAGTTCGAGGGGTACTTCATCAATCACTGCTTCCAGTTCTTCAAGAGTTTGTAAACAGGTCAATTTCGTAAGCCATGGAATATTTAGGGCTAAAAGTTTTTGAAGTTCGCCTTTTTCAAAAACAGCCAAATCAAGCTTAAGCATCTCAGATAAGATTTTTGGAATATTGATATTACTTACATGTAAAAGTGAAGGCAATCCAAATTTTTCAAAAATTCCAAGACAGGTTGCAATACTTAAACTCAAATTTTCTTCGCCAATCAACTCAGCACCAATTTGATGCACTTCATGGCTAGGATAGCGAAAAACAGGCTGAATGTAAAACCATTTTGCATGATTGGTACTTCGTTCAACACGCTTAGTAATCAGTCTTACCACGTCCATTGTACTGTCCGCACGCAAAGAGACAATATGATTTTCTTCATCTGAAAAACGTAATAACTCTTTTTCATCAATACTTTGATGTTGATGATATGAAAAAAATGGTGTCACTATCTCTTCAAAGCCAGCTTCGTGTAAAAGTTCGCTAGCAACTTTCTCAAGTTCTCTCTTTAGTTTCGCACTCTCTCCAAAGTAGAGCTTACTCCCTGTGGGTATTTCGTGCTCATAAATCATTCATCAACCTATTTGTAAAATTCTTGAGTAAAAACTCTATTCGCAGCCCCATCATAAGAGCGTTTTCCAAGTTCACTGAGCGCCATTTCAATGGCATTAAGCGTCCACGCAGTTTCATAAACATTCACAAGACCCATGTGGTTAATTCTAAAAAGCGTCTCTTTGATATGGTCTTGTCCACCTGCCATATTGACGCCATATTTGCTTTTCAAAATCTTGCGAATCTTCGCAGCGTCATCGTGCAATACCGCACTCATAGAAGGAGCAGGAACTTTTGGATAGATATGTAACCCTAAAGCTTTCAGTGCTTCGTTGGTTGCATGAGCGCGTTTTTGCGTATTTGCATACAGCTTTTCAAGTCCACCTTGCTCGTCAATCACCTTAAACATGGCAACAAGGCCTATTACCAATGTTGTAGCCGCTGTCCAAGCCGTTGTATTTTTACGTTGATTTTTCAATTCAATTTTGAGATTAAAATAGTACCCTACACCACCCCTATTTTCGATGACTTCAAGTGCTTTGGCATTGAGTCCAACAAAAGCAAGTCCCGGGGGTAACATCAATGCTTTTTGGCTACCAGAAATCAGCGCATCAATATGCGTTGTATCCACTTTTTCGACACCCACCGCCGTAATGCCATCGGCAATAATCATAACATTAGGGCGAATCTCTTTCACTGCCTTAGCAATCGCTTCGATAGGATGACGCAAGCCGCCTGCACTTTCACACACTTGCATACAAATCGCATCAATACTAGGATCATTTTTGACACATTCAACAATGGCTTCAACACTCACAGGAGTGTCCCATTCATTCTTAATTTCAACAAATGGTTTATTGTACGCTGCACAAATTTTGCCGAAACGCTCGCCAAATTTACCAGAATTAACAACAACTGCTTTGCTTTGGCATAAATGAAGAACACATGCTTCCATGGCACCTGTGCCACTAGAAGCCAACATAAGAACCTCGTCCATATCAAAAAGTTTTTTTAAATAACCTCTGGCTTGCTCAAAAATAGCCTCAAATTCTGGCGTTCTGTGATGAATCGTAGGCGTGCTCATTGCCATACGAACCGCTTCAGGAACCGGTGTTGGCCCTGGTGTCAAAAGTAACATAGATAATCCTCTAAAAGTGGAGTTTTAGAAGTGATTGTAACAAAATCTTGCTTGTTGTTTCTTTAGTATGCATACCTCAAACTTTTTTCACAAAAGTGATGTAAAAGTCATTTTCAAATCTTTTTTAATGAGTAAACTAATTCATTAATGTTTTGTGACACCAAAAGGAGAATGGATATGTCGTTCAAAGCCAAAATTATCTTGAGTATTTCTGCGTTAATGTTTTTAAGTCTGAGTATCTTTAGCTTTTTTAGCTACATAGATACGAAAAAAAATAGCATTGCCCAAGTTGAAAAAAGTCTCACAATGGCGTCGCGTTCATTGACAGATTATATTGATTTGTGGATAGCTTCTACCAAAAAAAGTGTGGATGGGGCAGCTCATTCTTTAGACAATAGTGCTTCTATGGATGAAAAAGAGCTGCAAAAGCAACTCAACAATTTTATGCACACCTGTGATGCGCTTGAATCTTACATAGGATTTGAAGATGGGAGAATGATTTATGGAAGCGGCAAAGCACAAAAAGCAGGCTATGACCCACGACTAAGACCCTGGTATAAACAAGCAAAAGAGATGGGTAAAGTAGGCATTACCGATGCCTACATAGGAGCAACGGCTAAAGTCTTGATGGTCACTGTAATGGCACCCATTATGTACAATCATCAATTTAAAGGGGTTATTGGTATTGATATTACACTAGATACGTTAGTGAAAACCGTGGGTGATGTCAATTTTAACGGTGGTTATGGAATGCTTTTAGATACGAAAAAAATTATTATTGCACATCCTGATAAAGAGCGCTTAAATAAAGAGTCCATCTTGGCATCTAAATTTGGCGATATGAAAGAAGGGCTATTGGGTTATGAGTTCAATAATGAGCATAAAATCTTTGCATTTAAAGTCTCTAAAGAGAGTGGATGGATTCCTGGCATTACCTTTGATAAAGACGAAGCGTATCGTTTTTTAACCTCGCAAATCAAAGATTTAATTGTGCTAGGATTTTTTATGCTCGTCCTCTCCATCGGAATCATGGTGGTGCTGATTAAAGCACTGTTACGACCACTGGATACCTTGAATAATGTGGTAGAGGAGTTATCCAGTAGTGAAGGAGATTTAAGACAACGTTTGAATGTATCAACCAATGATGAATTCTCCCATGTCTCTCGTAATATCAATAAGTTTATTGAAAAGCTTCATGAGATTGTCAATAAATCAAAAACCATTAGTACCGAAAATGCTTCTATTTCAGAAGAACTCTCTCGTACCGCTTCTGAAGTGGTTAAAAATGTCGATACCGAATCTAAGATTGTAGAACATACCAAAGAAGAAGGTATCGCATTGGTTAAAAATATTGAAGCATCGGTTGGTAAAGCAAAATCATCTCAAGAAGCCTTGCGTAAAACACAAGGAGATATTGCAGGGGTTAAAACCAAAGTCGAACAGTTAGAAAATACCATGCAAGCCACCGCAGCCAAAGAGCAAAACTTAGCAGAACGTCTTAATACCGTGAGCCAAAACGCCAATGAAGTCAAAGAGGTGTTAAGTATTATTCGTGATATTGCAGATCAAACCAATCTATTAGCCCTTAATGCTGCTATTGAAGCAGCACGTGCAGGTGAACATGGACGTGGATTTGCCGTTGTGGCCGATGAAGTAAGAAAATTGGCTGAGCGTACCCAAAAAAGTTTGGTGGAGATTGATGCCACCATTAATGTGGTGG
>NZ_JCAHZS010000011.1:0-128046 GCF_059415145.1 Sulfurospirillum sp. E15m | reverse complement strand
GTTCATGTGAAACAGAGGCATTTTCACTGGAAGATGTTTTTGCATCAATAATAGTATTTTCAAGAGTTGAAACCAAATCGTTAAAACTTTGAACGATTTCACTGATTTCATTGGTTTTAGCATAATGAATTCTAAAATTGAGTTCTTTGTTACGCACAAAATTGGTGATACTATCACGTATAAGGTGTACGCCTTGCATAATATTGTTTCGGATGAGAAAGCCTAGGAAAATCGTTGAGACAATAATTAAAACGATGACAAGCGTCATCTCAGTACTTGCATTTCGTTTGGTATCTTGCGCTATCAGGGCATTGCGTTCTGAAAGATTTTCATTATACGTCATCTGTTCATCGACGGTATTGGTTAAATTAAGTGACATTTTTCGATTTTTGAGCATAAAATCTTTTGCTTCTACTTTTTTATCTTCTCGTGATAGTTGCAAAACTTGATCGGCCATTGCGATGTAGATGGCGTAGAGTTGTTTCTCTTTTTCATAAATTTCTTTATCTTTTGCATCGGATAAATAGTTATCATAATTCTTTAAATTCTTTTCAAATGTTCCGCGATAAGTACGGTATTTCTCCTCTAGTGCTTTGATGCCATTTTTATCTTGGACATCCGTTCCTATATGTTCCCACAGTAAAAGCCGAATTCGATAAAACCCTCTTTGCATATCATCCAATAATAATACGCTTGGTAGAGTGTTTTTTTGGCACGTGGTGGTCGTTGTATAAATTTGATCCATCTTAAGAAGGCTAATGCCAAAAATGATTGATGCACCTAAAATTGCAGACAGTAACATTAAAAAGAGTTGCCTAGAGAGTGTCATAGTTTATCCTTGTACTCTAAAATATCGCATTGGATGCACAGTGATTTTTTTACATGTAAAGATTGGGGCAAAATCACTTTGCCCCAATTCCCGTTTAGAATTTATAGTTTGCTCTAAATCGCAACTCATCCAAATCTGCTGTAAATTTAGTGTTGTTTGAGTAACGTGTTGTTTCGATCTCTTGTTTTTCATATTGAAGTTCTAAACTTAATCCCTTTAACGCAGGAACGGCATACGCCACACCCACTGCATAAGAGCTATAATCTTCACTGGTTGGATTTGTTCCAACTCTGTCTTGATTGGCAACACCGTGTTGTAAAATTCCTTTAAGCCCGGCAATTCCAGCCTTTGAAAAATCATATGTCACGTCTACACGGTAAGAGTCTGTGTTGGCACGAAGCGATGGGCTACTTGCTTTAACTAAAGTTGCGGTATAGCTTGATGCTCCATTACCGATACCTGAGATAACGGCATCATCTTTACTGGTTGTAGCAGCAGTAAATGCTGCACCAAAACCTGCCAATTCGCTAATCGAAATACGTCCAGCCGTTTGGGTACCATCAAATGTTGTTGTAACACCGCTTTTAGTAATTTTCAAATCTGTATCAGAGCCACGATAATTTAAATCAAATTTTAATTTAAAACCGTTCATAGGAAGAGTATAACTTGCCTCCGTATAGTATATATTTACATCTTTGATATTGGTTCCGGAATTAACATCATTTGCAGATGCATATTGCGCTGTCAAAGTCAGGTTTGGAATGGATTTATTGATAACAGCAAGGGTGTACGCATCATCAAAAAGATAGGTTGTACTTGCACTCATGCCTAAGAAAATTGCACGTTTTTCAAAATTTGGAGCATCGCCTTCTGCTGCGCCCATCCCCGCACTGGTTCTTCCTTGAAATTTATCAATAAAACCTGCCATGACGGTGGTTGCAGGAATGTCACTGTTCACAATCGTCGCACCCTCAAATGACTCTTTGACAATACGTGAGCCGCTACCATTAACAATAGGAGTCGAAATAAATTGACGGCCAATTTTTGCTGTTGTATTTTTTATTTTATAACCAAGATAAGCTTCTGAAAGAACTGCGCCTGAGCCATACATATCATCTTTGAAAGTAACTTTAGCTTCATCGTTTGCAAACGGTGAATAACTCGATTGCATCGTTGCCCCAAAAGTGAAACCATACAATGCATCCGTCACGTAATTTAAAATCACCGCTGTATCAAAAATACTTCCCGTTTTAGCGGCATCTTTGATAACAGAGGTGGGTGCTGTCGATGAGTTGAATTTTTCTGTATCTTTATCAAAATACCATGCTCTAAGCTCACCTTTTATTTTTCCGTTTTTGAATGCATCCGCTAACGTGTCTGCCGCGAATGAGGTGGTCCCTATACCAGCAACTAAAATTACCGCCAAGCTAAATCTAGCTAATTTCATACTTTACTCCTTTTGTAAATGTTTATTATTCTGCTTCGGTAACTGCTCGTTTCATTTTTTTGTTTTTTAAATACTGCGCAATCATCGGATAGAAAACAACCAACCCAATAAATCCAAAGATCACTAACGTGATAGGTCGCCCGAAGAAGCTGCTATAATCCCCCTCACTCAAGAGCAACTGTCGTCTAAAATTCTCTTCCATCATACGTCCCAAAACAAGTCCCAAGATAAGCGTTGCAGGTGAGAAGTCATACTTCTTCATAAAGTACCCAAACAGACCAAAGCCTAACATCATCCATACTTCGCCGATATCGTTGGAAACCGCGTACGCGCCAATGACGGAGAACATCACGATAATAGGTGCTAAAATGCTATAAGGAAGTTTCAAAATCGCCGCAAACGCTTTTACCGCTACCCTTGCCGCCGCAAAGACAACGACAGATGCAATAAACATCGATAAAAAGATCGCATAGAGCATCAAAGGCTGTTCTTTCATGAGTTGGGGTCCTGGTTGAAGCCCTTGGAGTACAAACGCAGCTAAGATAATAGCCGTAGTGGGAGAACCGGGAATGCCTAAAACAAGGGTTGGCACCATCGCACCGCCAGCGGCTGCGTTGTTCGCTGTTTCAGGAGCAATCACGCCTTCTTCCGCACCTTTGCCAAAACGAGATTTGTCTTTGGCCGAGCGCACGGCTTCGCCATAACTGACAATGGCTGCGATTGATCCGCCTGTGCCTGGTAAAATACCAATAAGCGTTCCGATAATCGCCGATTTAATAATGGTCGCTTTGTAAACAAAAAACTCTTTAAGGCTCAAAGATTCGATTTTGAGTTTTGTCTTAGTATCAAAACTTTGTGTCTCATGTCTATCAACAATCTGTTTTAAAATTTCACCCATCGCAAATGCACCAATCATGACAGGGATAAACTCAACGCCTCCTAGAAGACCTATTTCATTAAATGTCATACGTGCAACACCGGTCATCGGGTCCATGCCGATTAAGGCAATTAAAATACCGATCAAACCTGTAATCAAGGCTTTGATTAAGCTTTTTGAACCCACCGAAGCGATACACGCAATTCCTAAAACCGTCAATGCAAAATATTCTGGGCTTTGAATCTTAAGAGCGACTTGTGAAAGAGTTGGTGCTAAAAAGAGCATTGCAAAGACGGAAAAAATACTTCCTATTGCAGAGCCGCTCATTGCTAAACCTAACGCTTTTCCCGCTTTACCCTGTTGTGCCATCGGATAACCGTCAAAGGTTGTGGCACACGCTTCAGGTGTTCCTGGGGTATTAAACATAATCGCCGTAATTGAACCGCCGTACGATGCGCCTACATAAAGGGCAACCAACAAAATACATGAGGGAATAATTCCCATGTAGTAAGTAAAAGGTAGCATCAAGACAATACCCATTGATGCGCTAATACCAGGAAGCGAACCAAAAATAACACCAATAAGCATTCCGCCGATCACAAAAAAGAGATTGGTGGGAGTAAAGACGACATAAATCGCTTCAAGCAATAATGAGAAATCAAACATAACAACTCCTTTTTTAATACAGCAAGAAGCTAAGGTCTTGAATAAACCCCGCACCCCGAGGAAGCGGTACATGTAAAAGTTTTCCAAAAACCATCGTGAATCCAAAGGCTACACTCAAAGAAATAGCGGCAATCTTTATAGGCTTTCTTTGCCCTAGCAATACCATAAGAACCGCTATGAGAATGGTAGAACCTAAAAGATACCCAATCACGTCACTGGCAAAAATAAAAACGACAATGGAAGCAATCACTCCTATAAATTGAATGTTCAACTCTTCAATATGCCATTGTTTGGGTTTTTCCGATGCACTGTGTTCGTTATACTTTCGAAATGCGCCATAAAGTGAAACGGCCGTTAAAACAAAAGCTAGCATAATAATGGCTTTTGGAAAACCTGCTGCGCCAACCACATCCGTTACACGCGTGGTATCAATGTTGAGTGCGTCGTTATAAAAAAAGCCTAGCAGTATTAGCAAGACAATGTGAAATATAATCTCTCCCATAGGAACCCCCTTTTTATTAACTCTTAACACGCCTTTGAAGCTAAGCTCCAAAGGCTACGCTAACGCTGGGTTTTGCTCGGTGCAATGCCCACGCACCTTTGGTGCTTTTTTATTTTTAACTATTTTTTTAGTCCTATCTTTCTCGCAATAGGATCAAAGATTTGGTATTCTGCTTCCCATTGCTTTTTAAAGCCCTCCGCATCCAAGAAGCCCGGTGCGATATTGGTCAAAGTTTGCTCTGCAAAGGCTTGATACTCTTTAGAGTCATAGACCTCTTTTATCGCTTTAAGCAAACGTTCCTTAGCTTCTTTAGGCGTTCCTTTTTTTACCACAAACCCTCTCCAAGAGCCGATGGTAACGTTGTAACCAAGCTCAACCGTTGTTGGGACGTCTTTGAAAGCATCGATTTCATCAATGCGCTTGTCACTCAAAACAACCATCGGGCGAATCGAGCCGTCTTTGATATAATTGATCGCAGAGATGACTTTATCGAGGTAAATATCGACTTCGCCGCCAAGTACGGCCGCTTTGACTTCAGAGCCTGATTTATAAGGGACAAATTTGATTTTCATATTGGTTGCATCGGCAAGTGCCGCGAGCGTCATATCATCCAAACCACCTGGGCTTACGCCAGCAAAAGTGAGCTCATTTTGACGACCGTATTCGACCATCTCTTTAAAACTCTTAAATTTACTGTTTTTTTGCACACCTAAAATATACATGTCGGATTGGATACGGCATAAAGGCTCAAAATCGCGCATTAATTTCACAGGAGCTGTGCCTAAAACATCGGCAATGACATGTGAAGGAGTAATCTCTAAGACGGTATAGCCGTTATTTTTTTGCTGTGCCGCATAGACCATACCGATGAGTCCGCCGCCGCCTTTTTTATTGATCGCTTGGACGGGTTGCGGAAGTTTTGTTGTTAATAACTCTGCATATTTTCGTGCAAAAATATCACTGGCGCTGCCTTCGCCAAAAGGAACCACCATCTCAATAGGGCGTTCTG
The DNA here is from genome assembly GCF_059415145.1 of Sulfurospirillum sp. E15m. Classification (NCBI taxonomy): domain Bacteria; kingdom Pseudomonadati; phylum Campylobacterota; class Epsilonproteobacteria; order Campylobacterales; family Sulfurospirillaceae; genus Sulfurospirillum; species Sulfurospirillum sp. E15m. The sequence goes on along the minus strand of NZ_JCAHZS010000011.1, from coordinate 122,716 downwards.
GGTATGCAGCGGTGGCGTTGGAAACAAGGCCCATAAGTGCTAATGCCATAATCGGCAACCATTTTTTCATTGTCTGCTCCTTCGATTTTAGATTGTATAGCTGTTTTTGGTGTAAACTACACCTTTCATAATGAGCCTAGCTGTTCTAAGCACTGTCACGCCTTTTTTGCTTTCATCTTCATAATATTTTGTCTGCATTATGCCGCCAGGATGTCCGATGCGTAAATCACCTTGAACGTTCTTGGTGATGTCATAGACTAAAGAACCTTCTACCTTTGACGCGAACGTCACGCAAACTGCTCCTGTAACGGCTAACGCTTGGTGGGGTTTTTGCATAGACATCATCCGTAAAGAGATGTCATAGCTGTTTGCAGCCCAACTTCTTCCTTTGACATCGTTATAGGTCGTAGACACATCAATCAAGGTCGCTTTTGGAACGGCAGGACTCTCTTTTGTTGCACGCTCTTTTGGGCAAAATCCACACAATTCAGCACCAATGGAGCGAACTTCTTCAATGCGCGCCAAGGCCGCATCGTCCAATTCGGCAGGTAATTCATTGCCTCTAAGCCCAAGATCAGAAGCTTTCATAAAAATAAGCGGATTGCCTGCATCGACAATAGAGATAGGAAGTTCACCGAAGGATGTTGTTACGTTTTGTATCACATTGTCGGTGGGTAAAAGTTTTCCCGTGACAGCGCCTTCAGGGTCACTGAAGGTTATTTCAATGGCTGCGGCACGGTTTGGGACACCAGGAATTTCAAGATCTCCTTCCTCAACGGCCATACCGTCTTTGACTAAAAAGCGTGAAAGGATGATTTTTTTTGTGTTGGTATTATAGACACGCACGCATACCATTCCATCTTCTGCATGCACCATTTTCTCATTGACCGCATACGGGCCGACGGCTGATGAAATATTGCCGCAATTCCCTTTGGTATCGACCATTTTATCCGTAATGCTGACTTGGCAAAAGGTATAATCGACATCGGCATCGTCTCGACTAGATTGACCGATGATAGCGACTTTAGAGGTAAGTGAATTGCCTCCACCTAAACCGTCAATTTGCCTCGCATCAGGACTTCCCATAACGTCTAGGAGAAATGCATCTCTCTCTTTCTCATCTTTTGGGATATCCTCCGTTTTAAAAAAAGCTGCTTTTGAGGTTCCGCCACGCATGATGACACACGGAAATGCTCGCATCTATAGCCTCCTTAAGATTTACTTTGGGCTGATGCTAACATTGAAGTCTGTCATGAACCTTGCGCCCTCAAAAATGAAAAAATATGACCGTGAATGACATGAAGATGATTACTAATTGTTACATGTAATGTAGCTTATGTTATACTAAAAATGATTTTTGGATAAGGAACACTCTATGATGCGTTTATGGTGTTTTATTTTTGTAATCTTTTTTGGCTATTCAACGCTTCAATCAGGCGATTTTTTCCCACAAAAACCTATACGTCTCATTGTTGGATTCGGGGTAGGGGGTAGTAGTGACAGACTGGCACGTGCTATGAAACCTTTCTTACATGAGATGTTTAAAACAGACATTGAAATTATCAATATGGAAGGAGAGGGCTCTCAGGTCGCGGCTTCTTACTTCTTATCTCAACCGGATGATGGTTATACGATTTTTTGTTCCACTTTTACTCCCTATCTCGCGTATTCGATTTTAGTGAATCACGCTAATTATTCGCTTGATGATTTTGATTTTATCAACCTTCAGTGGTTTGATCACGATATTATTGCCGTTCACGCCGATTCGAGTTTTAAGTCTTTGCCAGATATTCTCAAAATACTCAAAGAGAAAAAGAAAAAATTGAAAATTGCAGTGATGGAGGATTCGAGTGGGCATATATTGTTGAAAATACTTTTAAAATATTACGGTATTCCTGAAAATAATGTTGAAATACGCCTTTTTAATAACGGGAAAATGGCGCGCGATGCTATCAAAGATAAACAAGTCGATGTGATTATTATTAGTTCGCAAGGCAGCGAATTAATTCGCGAGCAGATACGAACCCTCGCAGTATCGAGTGCGGAACGTCATCCTCAGTGGGATGTTCCTACTGTGAATGAGGCCATAGAGCCGCTGGGTTTTCAAATTCCTCTTTTTACCGGTTCTATGAGAGGTTTTGCCGTTGCAAAATCATTGAAAGAAAAATATCCTGAACGCTACGATATTTTGGTAAAAGGCTTTTTAAAAGTTTTGGCAAAAAAAGAGGTGCAAAAATATTTACGAGAAGAACGAATAGGGAGCACATGGACGGGACCTAAAAAATCAACGAAATTCATGCATGATACATTTTGGATATATGAACAAAATGCGCATTTACTACTGCAGCACTAGAGGAAAGCTTATACGAACTTCTAATCCATGTGGCAAGCGATTGCTAAGCGACATAGTCGCATTATGGAGTTGCGCGATATGCTGAACAATTCCAAGCCCTAAGCCACTGCCATGTTTGTTCATATCTACACGAAAAAATCGCTCGCAAACCTTCTCCAAATACTCCTTAGCAATACCAGGTCCTTCATCACATACGGTTAAAATGACTCGTTGATTTTCTTCATGAAGACTCAGCGTAATCGTTCCCATCGGTCTATTTTCATGGTCTCTGGCATGAATGAGCGCGTTATCGAGAAGATTTTGGATAAGGCTTTCTAAAATAATAGGACCACCGTTAATCCATAATCCCTCTTGAGCGTCAAAGGCAAATTCAAATCCTTGGGCATAAATGAACGGTACTTTTGCCATAGCGATCTTTTCACACAATTCATAAAAATTTAAAGGCTTGAAGCGCACCCTATCAAATGCATCGGGATTGGTTTTGGCGTACATCAAAAGTTGTTGCGTGGTATGCGTCATTGTATCAACGATCCTGATGCATTGCTCTTTTGTGCGTGCTTCGTGTAATGATTCTCCCATCTGTAAGACAACCTTGAGTTCCGCCAGCGGCGTACGCAGTTGGTGCGATACATCGGCATTAAAGTGTTCGATATGTGAAAAACTTTTTTTAAGTTTGATAAAGAGCTGATTGATACTTTTCACCAACGAGAGAACTTCAAGAGGAATACGGTGTTCATCAATAGGCGTTAAGTCATGGATGTCACGTTTTTGAATAGAGTGTTGAAGATCAATCAGAGGTTCGAGTCCTTTATTGACCGCAAATAATGAAATTGCAATGACAACAAAAATGATAATGCAGGTGACGCCGCTAATGGCTATAAAAATTTCTTCAATCATACTATAGCGGTCTTCGAGGGTTTCTGCAACAATAATCGTAGCGTTATAAGGGATGCTGTTGCGATACATCTTATGTGTAATTAAAAGAGCACGAATATCTTCACCTGCATAGACAGCATCGTAGAACGTGACGTCGTTGAGGCGTTTGTTTAAAAGAGGTCTTGGAATGGCTTCAAAGCCTGAAATAGTTGTTCTATAATCGTCCTCAATGGCGTAAAAAACACTTCCTTTGCCTGAAGCCGTTTGCAGGTTGATCCCAAGTTCTGGCACTTTAAATTGGATTTCACCATTTTGTACATAGAGTCGGTTGATGATATTGCGTGCTTCAGAGAGCAGAGCACCATCAAAGTGTTTGTTCACCTTATATTGTAAAAAAAGAAATAAAGAGCCAAAAGCGACCAGCGCCACGACAATCAAAGAGTAACTAAGCAGATCGATAAGGCGTGAGCGGATCGAAAACGTTTTCATTGAGGTTTGGTAATTAAAATATATCCCAACCCTCGTACGGTTTGAAGCGTCGCATTGTCTCCAATTTTTTTACGAAGTCTTGAAATATAGGTTTCAATGGCAGTTGGATTAAAATTGTCGTCAAATGCAGCGATATGAGAAGCGATATTTTCTTTACTTAATACTTGATTAGCATGAAGAAGCAGTTGCTCGAAAATACTGGTTTCACGGTAACTTAAATCAACACGCTCACCTTTACATGTAAGGGTTCGCGAATTGGTATCAAAAACAAGATTGCCTATGGTAATTAAAGAGAGTCCATCTTGTAGTACCCGTCGTAAAAGGGCATTGACACGTGCAACAACCTCTTCAAGGGCAAAAGGCTTGCACAAATAATCATCGGCACCGCTTTCTAATCCTAAAATTTTTTGATCCAATTTATCACGCGCCGAGATGATCAAAACAGGAATTTTAGACTGATGTTTTCTTAAATACTGCAATAAATCCATCCCGTCTAAATTCGGCAATCCAAGGTCTAATACTAAAAGATCATAAGGCTCATATTCTAAAACTTGCTTGCCTTCAATACCATCGTTTAGGACATCGACGGCATACCCTGCATGACTAAGTGCATGTGAAATTCCTAATGCTAATGTTTCATTATCTTCAAGGACTAAAATTCTCATTGACGTTCTCTTAAGTATAAAGATTGTTGCAATCATAGCATAAGCTTTTAAAAGAATAAATTTTTTTAGCCATGTGTATTCTCATGACTTGTGCAAGGTATGCGACAGACTTAATCGCTAAAATTCTGAAATATTTCTAAAGTATCAATATTAAAGTTTTTTAATAAAATAAATTGCTATATCGAGGAGAAATATTAAATAGGATGCCTTCATATCGGCAATCGTTTGATACTTTTTGGGCTTTTACCCTAAATATTTAGAAATAATAGAGTCAATTTTTATTTAGAATCGACCTCAAAAATAAAAAATTATAGAGAAGGTTTAAAAATTAAAATTGATTTTCTGGCAAAAGAGATCGTTGAGTTATTTTGAGTTGTGATGACGTTGATATCCCCTACCGTCATCACACTTGAAGTTTTATTTTAAGAATGGTTAGAAAGTTTCATGCTAAGTATTCTTAAGCAAAATCTATTTTAATTAGAGGAAATCTTATGAGTGAACAGTTTACCAGAAGAGAATTTCTGCAATCAGCTTGTATTACCATGGGTGCATTGGCGGTCAGTACAACAGGCGTCGAAAAAGCGTTTGCTTCTTCTACGACATTTACCAATACATCCGGTATGCCAAGTTGCGATATTTTAATTATTGGTTCCGGTGCTGCAGGTCTTAGAGCGGCAGTTGCGGCTAGAAAGAATAATCCCAATCTAAGCGTCGTGGTTGTCAGCAAAGTGATGCCAACGAGAAGTGCTACGACGATGGCTGAAGGTGGAATTAACGGCGTAATTGATTTTAGCGATGGAGATTCTTTTGAATCACATGCTAAAGATACAGTAAAAGGTGGTGATTACTTAGTCGATCAAGACACGGCAATGAAATTTGCGACTTATGCAGGTGCCGCAATTCATGAGCTAGATTATATCGGTATGCCTTTCTCTCGCGATAGCAACGGACATGTTGCGAAACGTTTTGCCGGCGGTGCGGCAAAGAAACGCTGTAACTTTGCTGCCGATAAAACGGGACATATTTTGACACATACCTGTTTAGATGATGCTCTCAAACACGGTGTGAAATTCTTGATGGACCATCATATGTTAGACCTGAGCATAGAAAATGGTCACTGTGAAGGTGTTGTACTTCGTAACATTCGTACCGGCGACATCGCTCCTGTTCGTGCGAAATCTGTCGTTTTAGCAACAGGCGGCTATACCCGCGTCTTTTGGAACCGAACATCCACCCCTTACATTGCAACAGGGGATGGTGCGGCAGCAGCTTTAAGAGCAGGTTTAGCGTTTAAAGACCCTGAAATGCTTCAGTTTCACCCAACGGGTGTCTGTCACGGCGGTTCACTTATTACCGAAGCGGCACGTGGTGAAGGTGGTATCTTACTCAATAACCAAGGCGAGCGTTTTATGAAACGTTACGTTCCTAATAAAATGGAACTAGCCCCTCGTGATATTGTTTCTCGTTCTATTGAGAATGAAATTCGTGAAGGTCGCGGTTTCGGTCATGATATGGAAGCGTATGTGCTTTTGGATGTAACGCATTTGGGTCGTGAAAAAATCATGAGAGACTTACCTCAAATTCGCCATATTGGTCTTTTGTTTGAAAATATGGACTTAGTCGAAAAACCAATTGCGATTCGTCCAACGGCGCACTACTCCATGGGTGGTATTGATGTGACGAGTCTGGATACCATGGCTACAACCGCTCCTGGACTTTTCGCTGCAGGTGAGGCCGCTTGTGTCTCCATTCACGGCGCAAACCGTTTGGGTGGTAACTCTTTGTGTGATGCAACCGTTACAGGAAAAATCGCTGGTATCAATGCAGCAGAGTATGCGGCAAAAGCAGATTTTGGTGGTGGAAAACGTCTAACTGACTTGACGATAAAATGGATAAGTCACTTTAAAGAGATAACGGGTTCTGGTAAAGGTAATGTCAATGACATGTATGCTTTGCGTGAAGAACTTGGTGCTGCAAACTGGTATAACATGGGAATTTTCCGTACCGAATCAAAAATGCTCGCCCTTGCAGAAAAGCATGCAGAATTACAAGCACGTTATGACGCACTGCGCATTCCAAATACAAACCCCGTATGCAACACGGCATTTACAGAGTATGTAGAACTTGGCAATTTACTGCTTGCATCACGTGCGGCACTCATGGGAGCTACGGCGCGTAAAGAATCACGTGGTTCTCACTTTAGAGAAGATTACCTTAAACGTGATGATGCAAACTTTTTAAAACACTCGATGGTCACGATGGATGAGAGTGGTAAGATGCACTTAGCATGGAAAGATGTTGTGGTCGGTCAGTTCAAAATTGAAGAGAGGAAATACTAATGAAATTTATCATTGATCGCTTTGATGGCAAAAAAAATTATCAACAAACGTATACGGTTGAGAAGAAAGATATTGAAGCATTAACCCTTCTTGGTACATTGCTTTTCATTAAACAGCATCTTGATCTCTCGCTCAATTTCACAGCATCCTGTCGTATGGCAATTTGTGGTGCCTGTGCCGTACGTGTCAATGGACATTCGCATCTTGGTTGTGATACCAAAATGACAGAGCTTTTTGAAGAGTATAAAGATGCAGATACGTTCCATATCTCTCCACTTGCAAATTATAGAGTGATTTCTGATCTTGTTGTGGATTGGGAGCCTGCTATTGAGAATTTGCGTAAAATCAAACCGGGTCTTGTAGCCAAATCTGAATTCTCAGAAAAAGAGGGATGTATCCAAAATCAAGAGCAATATGACCGTATTGTGAAACAGTGGGATTGTATCCTTTGTGGCTGTTGTGCTTCTGAGTGTAATAAACTCACCGCTGATAGAAGCGACTATATGGAACCGTTCGTTTTTACGCAGGCATGGCGTGTTGCGAACGATTCACGTTCAAAAGATCCAATGATCCATACAAAACCAGCAGTCATGAATGGTCTATGGAATTGTGTTCACTGTCAAGAGTGTGCTAATCGCTGTCCTAAACATATCAGCGCGGCAGATGACATTGCGGGACTTCGTGCATTGGCATTGAAAAAAGGCTTAAATTCAGGTGTTGGTCCTGCACACGCACAATCATTCTACACAGACTTGGTTGAAGATTCAGGACGCCTCAATGAAATCAGACTTGCGCTTAGAACAGAAGGTATGAGTACCGCACTTCGTGCAGGAACGGCCATTACCCTTATGCGTGCAGGCAAAATGAACCCACTGGAAGTCTTTGGTGGTCATGAAATTGAAGGTCATAAAGACTTAGTAAAAATGATTGAAGCAGCGCATGCTGCAAACAAGGAGTAACGTATGCAAAAAGAATTTGCTTTTTTCCCTGGATGTGTGCTTACTCAAGCCGCGATTGAAGCTAAAATGTCGCTTGAAGCTATAGCACCATTATTGGATATTAAACTTAAAGAGATTAATGGATGGAGTTGTTGTGGTGCTTCTCAAGCACAAGATGTTGATCCATTGGCAACGTTGGTAGCCAATGCAAGAAATCTAGCCCTTGCTGAGCAGATGAATTTGCCTGTACTCACCACATGCAGTACCTGTTTATTGATGTTACGTCGTGCAAAAGCGCAACTTGATGGTGGTGAAAAAGAGCGTATCAATACGTATCTTGCCAAAGGCAATATGAACTATAAAGGTACCAGTGAAGTGACCAGCCTTCTTTGGGTATTGGCGCAAAATGCTGAGTTGATTAAATCTAAAGTAAAAAAACCTCTTACCGGTCTTAAAGTCGCTGTTTTCTATGGTTGCCATAGTGTTCGACCTGAAAAAGATTTAGGTTTTGAAAGCTCTGTTAATCCAACCAGTTTTGAAACGGTCGTGAAAGCATTAGGCGCAGAGGTTGTTCCTTTTGCAAAACGTTTGGATTGTTGTGGATTCCATGCGGTCTATCCTGCTGAGAAAACGGTTATGAAAATGACCAGTGGTATTGTCAATAGTGCTGCCGAATCCAAAGCAGATTGTGTTGTCACTCCGTGTCCTCTTTGCCAAATGCAATTAGACATCTACCAAGACGATGCACAAGAGACAACAAAGTCAAAAGCGCGTGTTCCCGTTCTTCACCTCTCCCAACTTGTAGGTTTGGCGTTAGGTGTTCCTGCTAAAAAGCTAGGTCTTGACTACAACGTTATCGATACGAGCAAATTAGGATAAGGTTATTGGTTTCACTGAGTGATATATCTTGTATTGACATTCGGTGAAACCTCACTAATACGTAACGTTTGAGAGCCTAAAGGTAAGTCCAAAGAAATCCATTTAACAATTTTCTTTCTAAAATTATTGAATACAAAACATTGTACTTATTTGATAGAACAATTGTTATATACCTGATTGATATGCTATAGCATACTACTGAACAATTTCATCAAGAATTCCCTGAGTATGAAGTTGAATGGTTTCTTTACACGTGTGACAATTCCCATTGAATACAAAATTAACGGTAAAACACCATATAGAGAGAATAATGACTGCAAAAAATTTAAATTTCATTCCTGAACCTTATTTGAATTATTTTAAAAATTATAATGATTCAAAGGTTTTTTAAAGAGTCTTTTTTGCATTAAAAACTGGCGACTTCTGCGCTTCGTTTGACAAGATATAAAAGAGACCGCAGCATATATTAACATTTTGGTAGGTAACCTTAGCAGAAAAAAGATGAAGGTATTATTCTATTCTCAAAGTTAGGGGAAAGAGTTATATTTTCAAAATATGACTTAGATGAGTATGTAGCAAAGAAGAGATCAACCACTACCCAAAAGAAAGTAAGTTAAGATTATTTTTGCTTGAAAGTTCATACAAAAAGAATGGTGCGGATAAAGAGACTCGAATTCTTTTTAGTAACCGTTAATGTCCTAAAATAGGCATCTTCATCATCATTAGCGTCTATTAAAATACACTAAAAAGGCACCATTTAGGCACTAAAATCTCTATCTTTGTATACCTCACAAATTTAATTTTTTAACCTCAAAAACATAGACAAAGAAGCACACATAAATTTTATAGCAGTGTGTTGACATCATGTAAGCAGTGAAGAAAAGTCCTTAAAATAGATGCTTATAAGATTGTTAGCAGTAAGTAAGCAGTGGGTTAGCACCTATTCTCTTATAAACTATACTAAACTTAATAAGAAGATATTTATAAATAAATATCTCTCTATCTTAACTAAATAAAAAAATGAAATTATCGTAACTATTATTGCGATGGTTGTTGGAAGAAAAAGAGAGATAATTTAGAAGTTATTTATATGTATTGTATTACATATAAATTTTATGTATAATTGTGTTATAAAACATTAGGATAGGCTATGCTGGAAGAATTATTTATTAAAAGTCGTGAATTTATAGCACTTAATAACCAAGTATATAAGCGTTATTTTTTAACAACAGAACCATTAGAACATAGACTTTCCATTATTGTTGGAGCAAGAGGTATTGGTAAAACAACGACCATTGCACAATATATGAGTTTGCATTATAAAGAACATGAAGCTTTGTATGTTAATCTTGATGATATCCAGAACACCTCCCAATTTAGTATGACAGAGATTGCAGAAGAATTTGTTCTAAATGGCGGAAAATTGTTATGTTTCGATGAGATTCACAAATATAACTCTTGGTCAGCAGAGCTTAAAAATATTTATGATCGTTTTGGTGAACTTAAAATTATTGCTACAGGAAGTTCGGCTTTACAAATCAATCAAGGTAGCCATGATTTAAGCAGAAGAGCTATTGTCTATACAATGGTGGGCATGAGCTTTCGAGAATTTTTAGAATTGCATTATGGGTTTAAATTTAGCCCATATACCTTACAAGATATTTTAGAAAAGCATGTGGAGTTAGCAACAGAGATTAAAAAACAGATTGAACAAAAAGAGCATAAGATTATTCCTTTGTTTAAAAATTATCTAAAATATGGCTATTATCCTTACTATTTATCAATGCCCAATATAACACTTTTCTTACAAACACTACAACAAAACATTAATGTCTCCATTGAAAGTGATTTACTCTACATCTATCCGAAACTCAATGGTACCAGTATTAAAAAAATCAAAACCTTACTTTCTATTATTATCAAAAGTGTACCGTTTGAACCCAATATGAGTGATATGAAAAAAGCAGCTGATATCACCGATGATAGGACTTTAAAAGAGTATCTTTCAAAGTTAGATGATGCAGGGCTTATTAAGCTTTTGATGCGGAATGCTTTAGCTATGAAGTCTATTGATAAACCAGAAAAGATTTATCTCGCCAATCCAAATTTAATGTACACAAAAGAGCCTGATATTGGGAATTTGAGAGAAACTTTTTTCGTAAATCAATTAGACAATTATTATAAAATCAAACGAAGCCTTAGTGATGATGGTATCTTTGCTGGTAAAAGTGGAGATTTTTATTGTGAGGAAAAATATACATTTGAGGTGGGTGGTAAAAAGAAGGGATTTGGTCAAATTAAAGACACCCCTGATTCTTATGTTGTGAGTGATGATTTGGAAATAGGAATTGGGCATAAAATTCCATTATGGCTCTTTGGATTTTTGTATTAGTTAAATGTAAAGAAAGAGAAGTCTATAAAGAGACTTACAAACTTTAATATGTGTAATCGACCCATTTATGGTATGGTTATACATATTAATCATACTATTTTGGAACATGGATGAACCATGGTAAAGTGATTGAACTTGATGCGTTTCAAAGCTATGTTGACAGACCCGCTTCAAAAGAGCAGTTTTATAGAAATATCATTGATTTTGGGGATAAGAGTAGTATGCTTTTCCCTAGCATCAAGTATATTTTTACATCTTATTTAAAATCCATATTCAGAAAATAGCTGGCATAATCGTCTAAAAAAGATTAAAGCTCTTTTTAGATAATGCTTGTGACTTGTTGTTTTAAATAATCAAGGATTTCTTTTCCATAAGTATTGGCATTACGATTAAGATACATTGGATGATAGGTTCTAAAGGCAATTCCATTGAAGTTTTCAAACCCTGGAAAATGTTTTAGATCTAAGTGACAGCATTTCCATTCATTCACGCTTAATGCATCGATCTTTTTATAGAGTTTTCGATAATCGCCATCTTGTTTGATGATCGGATCAATGAAGAGCTTATCATAGACATGCCCAGTAAAAAAAAGAATGATTTTAGGCTGAATGATCTCGATCTCTTTTGCTAAGATGCCTTTGTGGAATGCAAGGAGCTCTTTGAGTTGTTCATCACTGGCATTGGAGATGTTTTTCGTTTTACTCTTATCGCCCAAATCGAATTTAAACATATTATTAAAGACTGGAATCATCTCGTCTGATCCCATAATGTGCTTAGCATACGCAAAATACAATCGATTATGCTCTTTATAGTTGTCATGGTAGTCTTTATAGACTTTCATTTGAGCTTGAACGCCAATTCTTTTAAACGCTTGCCAATCATAAAACCATTCATTTGTCTCTTGTCCAACAATCATCACATTAGGATTTTGGTTGTGAACTTCTAAACTCATTAAGTATGGGGATGAAAGGCTTGCAATCACATCGTTTTTATAAAACTTTTCTTCATACAATGCTTCTAATTGCTGTTGTTTTGAGTGCATTCTTTTGAACCCTATCTGTCATTTATAAGCTTACTATAACATATTAAAAAGACAATATATTGGTATGGGATATATCTGTTGTCAAACGAAGTGCAGTTTTAGTCACTCTCCAATTAAATTAAGGACAGGATGGGAACTTTAACTTGAAAATCTTTGTAGAATTTCACACTTCGCCTGACACCATTTATCCAACCTTCAAAAAATGTGTCTAATAAAAATTGTCGTTATGGTTACTAATCGCACTGACATTGAATAATATTATAGTGGCTTATTAAATCAAATAGCGTTGGTGGAATATAAAAACTAAGAGATTCCATAATAAGTTCAATAAAATTAAAAGCATAGCTGTTGGCATAAGTGACTATGTTGATTTTATCTGCTTCTATATTTGCATCAAAAGATACTATTTCTCCTTGTGCTTCTAATTTTTCAAAAACATAGTTTATGAAACTTAAAAGAGTTCCAATCCATTCTTTAATATTCTCTATACTGGGCTCAAATACTTTAACTTCATCAAACTCTGTACTATCTAAAGATGAAAGTGTTGCTATCCCTCTTTTTATAATAGTCGATAAGTGCTTAAATGGTAGAAAGTGTTTAGCTATGTGAAGATGATTTGCATACCTTTCACCGCTCAGTATCTTTTGAATTGTTTTTTTATCATTCTCAATAATGGGTTGATTTAACTTCATTAGAAAATAAAATGCTTGAATTGAATGATTGGAAAGTGCAGAGAAAAGAGCTTTACTGTATAAATTAACATTAGAACCTATTATTTTTGATGAACAATATTCAAGCACATCACATTTATTGTGGTATGCGGCTTGATGGATAACATAGTCTAGATAAGATCTGACATGACTCATATAATACAAAAGATCATCAAAAAATCCTTTACTGAGGATGAAGTTCAGATTTTCTTTGTGGAATCGATGTAACTCTACCCTTAGTCCATGAGAGTCAATTCCATACTTCTTTTGAAGCATCACACGCAAAACAACTTCTTTTTTAACCACAGGCGAGAAAGGAAGTGAGGCTAAAAGATCCAATAATATTAAGTCACTAGGTATTGTTTCTGAATGATGAGATATTATATTGAAACCCCAAGTAGATGTTAAAAGTGAAAGATTTAGTTTTAAGAAATTTCTTCTGCTTAATGGGTACATAATATTTCTCTCAAATAAGATTTATAACATCATAACCATTTAACAAGACAGCTTAATGTCTGTTTTTAAAAAGATAGTGCTACAATTTTCAATACTTTATTATGGATACAATATGCCAACTAAAAAATCGCCCACACACTCAGTCATGGAACGCATTGAAACGATCGTTTATCGTCTAAAATCAGGTGAAACACTTAGTATCAAAGAACTCTCTTTAGAATATGACTGTGATGTTAAGACAATACAACGAGACATGAATCAAAGAATTCCGGAGTTATTTATGCGGCTTGGTATTCAAGCAAAACTTGGAAAAGAGGGAAGGCGTTTTAAGCTTATAGGAGATGTCAATCAACTCCATAATTTTGAAGAGAGTTTAGTCCTTGATGTTTTACAACAACTCTCAACAAATATCAGCCCCTCTTTTGCACTCAAAGCCAATAAACTTTTATCACATGCCTCATTTACCTCTTCGTATCTCTTCACCCATCTTGATTTTGAGGATATAACGCATAAAAAAGAAGAGATGAATGCTCTCGAAGAAGCCATCAAGCAGTTCGTATCTATCTCCTTTACTTATAAAAAAGAGCAAACAAGATACGAAGTGCATGCTGACCCACTTAGGGTGATCTGTTTTGATGGGTTTTGGTATCTACTCGCAAAAGATCACAAAGACACTATGATCAAAAAATACTATTTTCGCGCTATCTCAAATATCAAACAAGAGGGTAAATCATTTAGCATTTCAAAAAGCCTCGAAGACAAACTTGAGAATGCAATTAATGTATGGTTTAATGCTAATAGCGAGAGCTTTGAAGTGCGTCTGTACGCAAATAAAGAGATTGTCCATTACCTTATGCGTCGTCCCATTTCCAAAAGCCAACACGTTGTGGCGACTGATCCTGATGGTAGTGTTGAATTTTCCATCATGATTACGGATTACAATGAGATTATCCCTGAAGTGTTTAAGTGGATTCCTTATTTGTTTGTCTTAAGTCCAAAAGAGCTCAAAGAAAAGTGTGAAGAATTATTAGAGGAGTTTTTACAACAATCAAAGCAAATATCACAACAGGACATGTAGCTGTCTATTAAGTTGTTTATAATGGTGTTGAAAGTATGACAAGCAGGAGTTCGATATGGTAAAAATACCGTTTCCATCAGAAGAAATTATCGTTAAAGCCATTTTGGATGGTTTGCAATATTCAAGGGATGAGTTTTTTCGTTTAACTGGATCCAATGATTGGAAAGACTGGCTTGAATGGCCAGAGTTTATGTTAAGTATTGGCATGTTAGAAAAGCTAAAAGTACTTACTCCAAATGTCCATTTGTGGCTTGAAGTGGGTCAAGACATCTTGACAACAGATAAAAATATTCGTAAAGGTCGCATTGATCTTGTAATTGATGATACAGAAGACCATAGTCGAGTTCTTGTTGAAACCAAAGCCAATGTGGGACTTTTAAATGATTTTGAGCAAAAGGGCATACGAGATGATTTGGAGAGAATTTGTCAAATTCTTACAACCCCAAAACAAGAGAGCCTAGAGTATGGCATGTCAGCTTTTATAGCTAACCGATATGACAACAGCCTCACACAAACACTTGAAAACTTTGAACAAAAAGTTAAGGTTCTTGTTGCATCGTTAGGATTAGAATTTTACACATGTAAACAAAAAATTGAAGACAAGAGTGACCAGTGGAAAGCTTTTGCAGTAGTTTATGTTATAAAAAGAAAGTTTTAAAAATATTTTCTTTTAACTCTAGGAGGGTTGCGGAGACATGAAAGACTTAAAAGCATATGTTAAAGAACAATTAGAAAATGCAAAACGTGAGTTTAATGAAATTGGTGGTTTAGAATCGCTTAAGTCTGGTGATTGGCTGATGAAAATTATCCATAAATCGTTTACTACATATTGGAATAATGCGAATATTGAATATTTTGAATCCAAATATGGAACCAAAGATAAGGATAAGATTGCCAAAAAATTAATTTCGGTAGCTTCCAAAAATGCAGCAATACTTGGAGGTATGACAGGAGCCACTATGTCAGCTAATGAAATTATCGGATTTTTTACTGCTGGTGAAGGAGGTATTGGCATACCCGCTAATGTAGCGATTGCAGTTACAGCTATTGGAGGTGACATAATTTTCCTAACACGTATTCAGTTACAACTTATATCAAATTTAGGGAAACTATACGGGGCACCTTTGGATCCAGATGATCCAGAAGATATTTTAACAATTTTTGCATTTGCACTCGGAGGATCAGTTTCAGAAGGTGCAGGTAAATTTGGAATGAAAGTCGGTGGAAAATTGGCTGGACGTGCCGCAAAAGATGTATTTAAAAAAGAAGTATTGAAAAATTTAAAAAAACTTGCAACTAAAGCAAGTATGAAAATATTACAAAAAACAATTGTTAAATATGCAGTTCCTCTCGCATCAATGGGTTTTGGTACCGCATGGAACTTTACTTCCACAAAAGTTATTGCTAAGATTGCGGTTAAACATTTTGAACAACGAGTTAAAGAAAATGCTTGATTTGGCAAGTATATTTATTGGCACAACATACTACAGTATTTTTAACTAAAGAAACAGTTCGTGATAAGATTCGAAAAGATATTTCTTCAATACTTAAAGATAAAATCTACAGTGATATAGTTATTAGCTTGATAAGCGAAGCAATTAAAAGAATAGAGACTCAAAGTAAAAGTGCATTATTCGCAGATTATGATGTATTATCCAAGCTATTAAGTAGTAAAAAAGAAGATTTAAATGATTTTATTATCAATAATAACGATATCAGTGATGAGGGAAAAACAACAGAAGATTTATATATGTTATTACCCTTAAATTGATAAAACTATGGTATGCTTATTGTAGCTTTTATAGATGGAGTTGGTATGAGTAGTAAAAATACGATGGGTAAAGCGTTGGTAAAAATAGTTTGGCCATTTATTAAAGATGTTATTTTACCAATGGTAAAAGAATTTGTAAAAAATATTGTAATAAAATATATTTCTAAGTTGTCAGAAAAAATAAATAATGAAATGGATTGTCGCTTTAATAAAAGGTATCAAAATGCAACTGAAAAAGCGAATGAAGCTGAACAAAATGCAACTAAATCGTCAATAGATTTAGAAAAACAAAAGTATGAAGATATTGCAAAGATATGGAGAGAGGTGGCTGAGGAATTTCGAATTGAAAATCAAGAACTTAAGACAAAAATTAAGAATCTTACAACAAAAACAGAGAATGACATTATTAGTGAAACAAACAGTATGAACCAAACAATAAATGAAAAGAATGGAACTATATTGATTGAAAATAAAAAATAATAGTTTAATAACAGCGCGAAATGTCAATCGAAGCGTAGAATTGGAGATATATTTTTAAAGATATGCTCTTATTGAGGCTTTGAAAAAATTTGATAGGTAGTGTTCAGGATTCTGTGTCAGCATCGAATAGTTCCTAAAATTGTATCATAAATTTAAAGCATCAGTTAGCCGTCCATCGAAATGGATGGCTAACTGAGAGATAGTTAAGCTCCAATTTCTAATGGGCATAGTCCACTTCTTTTGAGTATTTTGAATTCCCATATAAAGCAGTTTTAACAAGCTATCATCGTTAGGGAAAGCGCCTTTAGTTTTAGTAAGCGTTCGAAATTGTCGATGGACTGATTCAATGATATTTGTGGTGTAAATGACTCTGCGTATATCTTCTAGATATTGAAAGTAGACAGATAATTTATCCCATTTATTTCTCCAAGATTGAAAAACAATAGGATACTTTTTACCCCATTTTTTCTTCAAGCTTATCAAGTTCAAATTCAGCTTCTTCTTTTGTAAAAGCCTGATAGACAGCTTTGAACTCTTTTGCAAATTGTTTTTGGTAAGCTGAACCCACATATTTGAGACTGTTGCGTATTTGGTGTCAAACGAAGTGCAGTTTTAGTCACTCTCCAATTAAATTAAGGACAGGATGGGAACTTTAACTTGAAAATCTTTGTAGAATTTCACACTTCGCCTGACATCATATAAGTATTTATTTGAAAAAAGTCGTTTCTATCGACATCACCAGCACCATTTTGATCTTTACCTTTCATCTTCATTCGTTTATACTTTGTGTCAAAGACCATGACATCATTGCCGCACACCATCACAATATCAGGGATGATTTTTCTTGAGTAAAACATCGTTTCATATAGTGGAATTTTTGGGCTATCCACTCTCCATGATGGAAACTCTTTTTGCAATAGCTTCGTTACATATGTTTCAAAAAGTTCAGCTACATTGATAATAAATCCATATGTTTCTTGTTTCCCACCATTTTTTTCTTCTATTGTATCGCCATGAATAATATACTTTGCGTACTCTAATACTTTTTTATAAGGTGCGAATATTGGGTTTTGTAACGCTTTGGAATGACCCCAAATTTGTAAACACATTTTAATTCTGCGTAGCCATTTTGATTTCTTCCACGAAAGGATTTTTCATCCATGCAAGTTCTTGAATATAGTCAACATTATTTTTTGCTTCGTCAAAATCATCATCGCATAAACTGATACATTGATCAAACAAAGAGAGCTCTCGTGATATCTCTGCCCTTAAATATCTGTGTAGCTCAGATGTAGAATTATGCGTTGAGATAATAGATAAAAGCTTTGTTAAGTTGTCTTTTTCATCCTCGGTTAATTGATATTTCCAGTAAACGTTACGTTCTTTTTTCTCATTATTTAAGGATAAAAGAGATTCCTCCGTTACCTTCATATCAGCATCTCGATATTTACTTGATGATTTTGAAAGACATTCGAGATTTTTTAAAAGCCTACGAATTTCTTTATCTTGATATCTATATTTTTTACTAAAATCTCTTCGCTTATGATTACTTAATTGCCAATACTCCATTCTTATATATATTTCTTGGTCAGCATCGAGTTTGAATGTTTTTAAGGCACGTAATAAATCCCTTAAATTAGGGCTGATGATATATGGCAGTTCATCAGAAATAGCATCTTGAACTTTATAATCCACATCCCAAATCAATTGTTCACAATAAGGACAAACGACTAATTTTTCATACTTTAACATCATCGACCCTTCATAATATAAATCCGTCCAAAAACGTGCATGTCGGCTATTGCCACTATTCATCTCATTTCTAAAAGCTATTTCTTTACAATGTGGACATTGCCTGTATGATTCTCTTAATGTCATTTTGACTAATCCTTATATGTATTTTTGATCAGTATAGCTACCAATATGGACTTAATATTGTCCAAATAAATGAGTATTATTAAGGTAATAAATTAAAAGTTGTGTACAATAACCGCTTGATTGTATACATCAAAAAGGAGTTTTATGAAAGTTGCCCTTATTGTTCCAGATGATTTTAAAGATTTGAATTTTTTGGCACCCATTTTGGATCAAATAAATTGTGAAGAGATTATTTCTGGTACATCAAATGGATATAGGCTCTTGGAAGAATACATCGTATCTACACATAGAAAAATAACTATTTCTAAAACACAACAAGCGAAAACACCTCCTCAAAGAACGTACAATGCAATTGATGCAGCTGATCAAGTTATTGTACTCACGCATGATAAGGGAATTAAAACTAAAAAAGCTCTTGAATATGCACAAAAACAGCAAAAAATACTCATGACTTATCGTGTCGAAATTACCAAATAAAAGGATATAAATACTTATGTTAGATAGCGAATATCAATTATTCTTCGACTTGATTCTGGACTTCAAACAGCTTCAAGATCAACAAAAACAAAGAGGGCTCAATGATTACAACATTCTTAATGTCGTAAGAGATGAATATGCCGAAGTTGGGTTGCACTCAAGGGTACTTTATTCTTTACTAGATCCAGAAGGACTTCATTATCAAAAAGATTTATTTTTAAAACTCTTTATCAAAGAAGTATTGAAAATTTCAGATTTTGGAGATATGGCTTCTGTTATTGTAGAACGAGAAGAACAAACACAAGAAGCAAGAAGAATAGACTTTACGATCAAAAATACAAACTACTACATAGGTATTGAGATGAAACTCAATGCAGCAGACGGTCAAAATCAACTTTCTGATTACGAAGATTATCTAAAAACTAAATCGAAAAATAATATCGACAAAGATAAAGTGATTATCTATTATCTTTCATTAGACGGGAAAAAAGCAAATCCCGATAGTTCAAATGGTATCAAATATAAACAAATTTCTTTTGAAAAAGATATTCTATCTTGGATTGAGAAATGCCAAAAAGAAGTGCATAATATTACAAATCTTAATCAAGCCTTTGAGAACTATAAATGGATTGTACAAAAAATTACAAAGAAATACAGGAGTCAAGTGATGTCTTTTGAAAAATTTTTAGAAAACAATAAGGGGCAAATTAGCGAAGAGATCATTAAGAATGTTTTAAATGAAATTGATGTGTTGCAACGTAATGCTCCAAAACAATTGTTCGACGATTTAGAAAATGTATTAATTATGAATAATTATAAATATGAAAGAATTAATGATCAGGCTATTGATTTATCTATGGGTAAGTTTTTTCTAAGACTCATAAATACTATATCAAGCCAATTAAACCACTTTACTCTCCAAGTTGGTATTTTGTCTGATCGTGACTTTAAAAAAACTGCTGATAATAAGTTAAAGTCATCCATTGTAGATGAACTTAAAAAAATTAATAAAAACTTTGAATCCGGTTGGCTGAAGTGCTATGGTGTTTTATACTATGAAAAAAATAACTATCAAAATAAAAAACATATATTAGACACTGCCCCGAAAATGCTACAAGAAATTAAAATTGTTTTAGAAAATCAAAGTAAATGGAAATAAAATTGTTAGATACTTAGATTTAAGGACACGTAAACAAGGAAAATATTCCCTATCCTTTTCAATTATCATATTGGATAGGGGAATTCTCTTAGCTCCTGCACTTCTAAAACAAGATCATTGATCGAAACATTAGCAATTAAATAGGCTTTTACTTCCTTTTCAATCGCAATCAATTGCGCTAAAGTCGCTAATCCTTCTTTTTTTACATCTAATCGTTTTTCATAAGTCGAAAGATCAATAGAAATTGTCTCTATGGGGTTATTTTCTAATGCCTGAAAGTTAATAGCAGTTTTTTGCAATATGTAAGAATTTTCTAGTATCAATCCACAAGAATAATGAGCAAGAGCACTATAAAAATTTTTATGGTTAATATACTCATCCAGAGGTCTTTTTTGCGTTATCTGAAATTCTAAATTATCATCTTGATCATCGTAACTTAAATACTGTAATTGTAATAAATAGGATTGAACTTTAGAATTGGCTTGTATTAAATCTCTATTGATTACGTCTCGCCATTTTTCTTCTGCTGAAGGATAAGATCTTGTTTGGACTAAAAACTCCTCTTCAAATGTCAACGCTAAATAATGCTCTAACACGACATAAAGGTCATAATTCATCTCATGTAAAGCACGATAGAGATCATAATAGAGTATTTTGCGAATCGATAGTTTAGAGCCCTTAATCTCAGCAAACGTCATTTGGGTAAGTTTTAAAATATCATCAAATAGGCCTTGATTGTCCATCATTGCATTCTCCTTGTCTTCTTTTATAGAATTATATCAACAATTAATAGACAGTATCTTGTCCAATTTTCATTATAAACTTTAGGATATTTAACAATAAGGGAGCTAATGTGAACCTCATTATTGATGATCAACATAAAGCAATGATGCAATTTTTATCAGTTCATCAAAACATTCATGATACAAACTTTTATTTTTTTAGAGATTATCCACACCTCTCATCTTTTGAAGGGCTGACCTTTAATGAGGCTGTATGTCATATTATTGGTATTCATACAAAAAAGGGGAATAAGGCACTTAAAAAAGCTTTTTATACATCACTCAATACTCTCACGCACTCAAATACTCCGTATTCTCCTTATGTCGATTTTTTATTGACTTCAATTTTTAGTGATCATAACTATCTTATACCTCTTATTCAATTGCCATTTGAACAGAAAAAAAGACTTATGGATCTTTCCTTAGCTTCAGAGGAGCAGATAAACCAATTGTGGTTTTTTCTTAAAAATAGACTCACACAAAAAACTCTTTTTACTCTAATGCATGATTTTTATTCGCAAGAAAATATCCACGATAAATACAAAAATATTTTGACACTTTATTTTCAGTATCAACTCTTACTAGAGGAAAAATTCATAACATGTAAAGCTTCAATGGATGATCTTCTTAAGACATTTACGCATATTATTCAAAATCATTATGTTCAAAAAATGACATATTATTACCAAGCACATGCTGTGATGCAAGAGATGATTGTGGGGGATTTAGAGTTTAGACTGCCTTGTAGCTCACACGAACTTTATCAATGGGCACAGATACTTCAAAACTGCCTTCTTACCTATATGGAAAGAATTCCTCATCACGCCATTGTATATGGTGTTTTTAAAAAAGGTCATTTATCGTATGCCGTTGAAGTCTATAAAAACAGAGTGGTACAAATGAGCGGTATTCAGAATATGAAGATCCCACCAATGGATGCTAGGTCAATTTATCAATGGATTGACCACGCTTATTCAGATAGCCTCTATTTGACATAAGAGGCTATGAAAAAATATTAGCTTACTCTTCTAGATTTAGGAGAATTTCTTTGGTAATTTTTCCCTGCTCAACTAAATGTTGATAGAGCTCTGCAGCTCGATTATACCCCATATGCAAATTCTTTTGTAAAAAGAAAACAAATAAATCTTGGTTGTTAGACAACAAATCTAGCGCTTGCTTTTCCAATAGACCAGCATCTTTGTGAACCATAAAATTTAAAATCACTTCTTGTCTGGAAATATCATCACGTGTGTACACCCAAAATGTATCGTTTGGGCTATCACTATTTTTTTTAGTATTAATATCAGGGATATCATCGTATAAATATACGTCTTTATGGTAACCAGCGCGTTGCATAATTGTATCAATAAAGAGATATCGCTCAGATGTCTGCTTATAATAATTTAGAGGTCCTCTCATAATAATAGGAGGTTGAAAGCGTCTCATATATTTTTTCACGCTATGAAAAACAAATTGCTTGAGGATTTCTCTCACCTTTTTGGATTCCACATATTTTTTAGTCGATAAGGCATCGTCTTCTTTGTGATTATTCATGTATTGATAGCGAAGCTCTTTTGTATCCCATCGTGACAACTCAACACAATACCCAAAATTTATAATGGGTAAGTACAAATACTTACTATATGCTTCTACACTAAAACGAGATTCTACTATAATATTTAAATCTTGGTACAGGAATGAATAACAAAATTTTCGCTCTATTTCTAAATTATTACTGTATCTATCCTCTTCATAACATCGAACTAATTTTAGACCATCTGCTAATTGAAACATTTTTCCCTCCTTTTGATGAAAAAGAAAGTATAAAATTAAATATGGACATTAATATGTCCTCATTCTAGTCTAAAGTTCTATCCAACAAACACAAAAAGGGTTTTATATGCAAAGAAGAAGTTTCTTTAAAAGCCTTGCAATTTTTCCACTTGCATGTCTAGGAGAAAAAAAGAAAGACGAAGAAAAAAATATTCTAGAAAATGCTACTATTCACATCTCTCTACCTTTTTCATTAAACTCTTCACAAGAAAATAAAACAGGTTTATTTGCCATAGATAAGCCAATGCGTGAACTTAGATCAAGATATTTAAACAGTATTTTAGAATCACTGAGACAATGGGAAAATAAAGAAATTATGTTGCATTTTGGTGGAGGTGAAGCTACTATGTATGATGTTGAAGTAGATAAAATACTTTGCAATGAAAAACTAGCCTCAGAGTTTTTATACTATCCTACTATAAAGTTATTTGATGACCAAGAAGAGTTATTGTTACCATCAATGAGTCTTCTTACCACAATGAAATACCCATCATTTAGTAGCACTGATTCAATGATTATGGTTAGTGGTGATTTAGAATATTTTGATATGGATAAAATTGGAAAAATAGTGAATTTAAAAAAATATAAACAAACAAAAGAGCCAAATTTTTATTAAAGCAGACATGATACTGTCTGCTTGGGACTCTATAATACTCCAATTAAAGAATTGGGGCATCACATGGAAATCTATACAGACACTATCATCGAACATACTATCTTCATTCCTTATGATGGACAGTTGATTATCAAAGATTGCACTGTAAAAATTGCACGTAATGCACATATCATTTGTTTAGGGAAGTTTGAAGCCTCAAATGTTCATTTTGAACCAATCGAAGATGCTTTTGGTGCTATTGCCATTATGAGTTACAACAAAAAATCTACTATTTTTCAATGCACTTTCAAACAAGGTTGCGGTATTCCTCTAAAATATTTTCAAAAATTACCCATTTTTTGGGAAATATTTCCTCTTGAAGATTGGGAATGTAATGCTGATGAAGAATCTCGTCACGCTATTCTTGACACAAAGATAGCAGGACTTTATGACCCAATCGAACCAATGTTGATTAAAATGTAGATCGCTTAAATGTATTAAACGCATTGAGCTTCTTCAATGATTAATTGCGATTGTTCTTTTTGTTCAAGTATCTCTTTTTCATACGTAAATTCTGCAATATCATTTTGAAATACTTTATTTTTAGAATAACATTTAGGCCAAACAATAGCTTTTTTAATGGAGTATTTATCCCAATCAAAGCCATAGATTTTCAATAAGTCATAAAAAAAATCTGCTTGTTCTTTGACAATAGTTTCAAAATCATTTACTTGTTTTTGAAGTTCTGTTAAAAACCTTGAAGATTTTAGTTCAATAATATAGAGTTCCTTATTTTTACTAAAACCTAAAATATCATTGACAATTTTTTGATTTTCTCGATCATACATAACTAACTCGGATGTAATAAATTGAATATTATCTCCAAACGGTAATAGATGAGAAGGGTGACCCATCGCCTTGTCAATAATAGTTGCTTGCAAAAGTTTTTCAGGAGTATTTCGTTTTGGTTTTTCTAATACTTGTGATTCTAAGGCATCTAAAAGTTTATGGAATTTTGCTTTTGTTTTGATACCTGAATATCCTTTTTCGGGTGTATCTGGATGTAAAGAGACAAATGACATTCCTTGCTTATTGCCGCGACAGTGCATTGAAAATTTCAAGAGTTGCTCTTTATATGTTTGATTCAAAACATTTGCTAATTTGAAATACTTGAATACGTCTTCCATAATTTAAATCCTTTAGTGCGTGTTTTTAAAGCATCGCTTTTGTGAGTGTTATTTGAACATCGACAGTATAATAATAATTTGATAAATAACACATCACTTCATCTGCAATATAGCCCTCTATATCAACCATTAGCTCTTGCATTTCTTCATGGAGAACATTATCAAAAGTATCAAGTTGTTCTTGATCCAAATCACTATCCAATTGGCGAAGTTCATCTGCCATTTTTTCTGTTTTTTGAAAATACGAATCATCGTACATTTGGGTCGATAAAGTAGGGTCTTTGCTATATGAGTTATACATATAATGATCATGAAAAACCACATCAACTTTTTCAATGATGTAATACAAAGGAAAATCGCCTTCTAAAATAGTCTCTATGTCATTGTAGATGAAGGAACTTTTGTTAGTTTCAATATTCAAATATTTTTTGATATTAGTGATAATATCTTCTTTAATATCTTCCATCTCCCCATCGATACTTTCACTTTTGAAATCCGTTAAATCATGAATTTGATACCCTCTGTAACTATTTTCTTTATAAATATTTTTAAACGTTAAAATGAGATTTTCATTTGATTCTTGCATGTTTTCTCCTAATGTCTTAAATAACAAATGGCATACCGTCTTCAAGGACAATGGTATTATCAAAATGCTGACAAAACTTATCTTTATGCTCTGTATGCATTGGAATAAGAACTTTTGGTCTTAATGCGTCAGAGAACTTTTTTAAACTTTCAAGATCGGCATGTCCGCTAGTATGCGCATAAACCCAGTTATAATTTTTTTGCAGTTTTTGATACAAACTAACTGTTTTTTCATCACTAAACTCAGACTTCAAATAACCAAGCCATTGAGAATAGATAATATTTGCGTTAGGAGTGTCAAGCTTTTTTAAAAGCTTGTCTATATGCCAAGGAGAAATCTTTATGTAGTAGCGCGATGGTTCTTTTTGTATATCTTCTAGTGAAATGACATTACTAAAAAGTCTGTATTGAAAATCATCAAAATAGTCACGATTTTTTTTGATTTTTTCATAATACTTTCCGCCATACTCTTTTAATACAAAAACGTTTTTCCAATCCATTGTAGGAATAGACGTTGAAACACTTGACATTTTTTCAAGTATCCATGCCGTGTACATATCAATCACAAAGATTTTTTCTGTTTTTTTACACGCTCTATACGCAGAAACTATAGAGTCTATGTTTTGGGAAGAACCTATCATAAACGTGATAGCTTCTGTATTTTTTAGCGTATCAACAATCTTATTTTCAACACTGATTTCATTGGGGAAATCCTCGTTACTTCGCTGAAGCATGGTTCCTTCCATTAAAAGGACATCCGTATCTTTCAGCTTTAACATCGAGTCAAAGAGTTTTGATTTCCTTCCGTTGGCTCTAAAATCACCACTATAGATTATCTTCTTACCATCATATTCAACTAAAAAAGCATATGCATCAACGGCACTATGATCAACCAAATAAGGAGTAATTGTAATATCTCCAATTTGAAAAGATTTCCATGCTTCAAAATGATGGAATGTATTTGCCAGCAGACCTTGCCCTGTAAAAAGTTTTGTTGCATTCATAAGCTCTTTTGAAAGTTTTCCACAGTAAATAGGAATAGTAGCATCAACGGTTTCAATTTCACCAAAATGGTCTTGATGCGGATGAGAAATAACAATGGCATCAATCCTCTTGTTTTTAAAATCAAGTTTTGTGGATGCTAAATTGAGTGGTGTTCCATAATCAAATAAGAGTGTTGTATTTTGAGTCGATAACTCAATGCAGCTTCCACCGATTTCATTTGTTCCTTTATGGATGGTCAGTACCATTATATGCCTTACATAAAAAAGTAGATTGTTTATAAATAAAGAATCTCTATTGTTAAAATTTACCGCAACGAGAATGATTTCATAGTATGCGGGATAGATATAAAATTTTAGCAAGAGACTAAGACAAATTTATGTCCATTTTTAAAAATATCATTACAATATTCATGTATAATCTAACAAATGTTGTAAAGGACATGTATGCCACAAGTCGAACGACCTACCAATAATTCCAAATGGGAACGTATCAACACTATTTATGAGCTTCTAAAGCAATCATGTGATGGGTTAAGTATTCAAGAACTCTCTAAACAAATGAACGTTAGTACGAAAACCATTCAGCGGGATCTCTATGAAGTTTTAGGGGAATATGGGGCAATTAAACAAGGGCGTCTGTGGAAGCTAGATGCAAAACGATCTGAAGACAATCTGAATTCTAATGAGCGCATTATTCTTGGTATTTTAGATGAAATGGCTAAAAATGCTGGTCATAGTTTTTACGGTAAGGCGCACTCTTTACTCAAGCAAGTTTCTCAACAACTAGAACATCCTATTTTTACAAATGTAGATAGTGAAACATTAGACGAAAATCACATTGCACTTTTCTCATCTTTGGAAAAAGCTATTAAATGTAAATACACGGTTAGTTTACAGTATAAAAAGCATACCTTTAATATTAAGCCTCTCAAATTAGTTTTTTTCGATGGCTTTTGGTATTTATTGGCATTGGATATTAATGATGATGATAAATTTAAAAAATTTCATCTCAAGTCCATTCGTACTTTAATACCCCAAAAAGATCTTTTTGAAATGGATACACTTTTAGAAGAACGCCTTGAAAAAGCGAATTCAATTTGGTTTGATTTAGATAACGAGTTTTTTGATGTGCATTTATTAATCGATAAAGAGATCATGACATACTTTGAGCGCAAACCTCTTAAAGGACAAAGTATTGTCGGAAAAGACTCCGACGGTTCTTGCGAAGTAGTGGTTTCAATTACGCATGAAATGGAAATAGTCCCTTTGATTTTTTGGTATATGCCGCATATAAAAGTGCTTGAACCGGAATGGATTGCCAAAATCGTCAAAGAACAGATACAAGCATATCTAAAAAGTATTTCAGCATAACCGTCATGGACATATTGTTGTCTACTTCAATCTTTATAATCCTTTGAAAAAGAAGGATAATGTATGAATACCTATAATTTTTGGATATCACAAGACATCATCATGAAGTATTTTAGAGATAATCCGCATATGCTGCCAAAAGCCTTACACACTATTGATACCTACAATTGGGATATGCTGCTTTTCTTTTTACATAAGCCCTATTGGGAACATATTGATTTTTTTTACTGGGATTATGTGGAATTTTTAGACGTTACATGTACGTATACGCTTGAAGAAGCATTGAACGTCTTGACGGGCTTATGCAATGATGAGCACGTTGTTTCCAAGATAAAAATATTGTACGCAAAAGCCCATATACCTTTTCGTACGAGATGGCTTCGCAACCAAACGACATTGGATATTTCCATTGGAATGATTCATCTGATACTTATATGCTTTAAAAATAACAGCTACGTGCAATCAGCTTTATTGGATACGTCGTTAATCACACGACATGTAGATATGGAACTTACCTATTGGCATCTATACGATATCTTAATGTTTTTCAAAAGACGGTATAGTGATGATGAGATCATCGCATTGTTTACGCCAACAGAAGATATCCCTTTTCCGGCACGAGATACCGTATTTTATACCATGGCAATGCTTTATGATGAACATAATGATGTTATCGAAGAACACTTTGTCAAAGAAGAGCTTAACATTTACAGTATTCATGGGACGTTTCATGAAATACTAGAACGCTATAAACCAGAAGCCTTGAATGATTTTTATCAAGAAAATACCGATCAGTATGAAGAAGAGGAAGAACGTGAACCGACTCAAAAAAAATCATTTTTTCACGTACTTTATGCGTGGATGAATCATACACATAGGATCGAACTCGATTCTTTTCAAAGTCACGTTAATCGACCTGCCTCCAAAGAGCAGTTGTATCGAAATATCATTGATTTCGGGGATAGGAGTAGTATGCTTTTCCCTAGCCTTCGATATATTTTTACGTCTTATTTACGCTCTATACTCAAAAAATGGATGACATAATAGTCCAAAAAATACCTAAAGTTCTTGGGTAGAGAT
Organism: Sulfurospirillum sp. E15m; assembly: GCF_059415145.1. NCBI lineage: Bacteria > Pseudomonadati > Campylobacterota > Epsilonproteobacteria > Campylobacterales > Sulfurospirillaceae > Sulfurospirillum > Sulfurospirillum sp. E15m. The sequence continues at coordinate 94,297 of NZ_JCAHZS010000011.1, read as the reverse complement.
TGAGATAATATTGGCTATTTGTTGTTTTAAATAATCAAGGATTTCTTTTCCGTACGTATTGGCATTACGATTAAGATACATAGGATGATAGGTTCTAAAGGCAATACCGTTGAAGTTTTCAAACCCTCGAAAATATTTTAGATCCAATCGACAACATTTCCATTCATCGACACTTAATGCATCAATCTTTTTATAAAGCTTTCGATAATCGCCCTCTTGTTTGATAATCGGATCGATGAAGAGCTTATCATAGACGTGTCCGGTAAAAAAAAGAACAATTTTAGGCTGAATGATCTCGATCTCTTTGGCTAAAATGCCTTTGTGAAACGCGATAATTTCGTTGCGTTGTTCATCACTAGCTTTGGAGATATTTTTAGTTTTGCTATTATCTCCTAAATCGAATTTAAACATATTATTAAAGACGGGAACCATTTCATTCGAACCCATGACATATTTAGCATATGCAAAATACAATCGATTATGCTCTTTATAGTCGTCATGATAGTCTTTATAGACTTTCATTTGCCCTTGAACGCCAATTCGTTTAAACGTTTGCCAATCGTAAAACCATTCATTCGTCTCTTGCCCGACAATCATTACGTTTGAATTTTGGTTTTGAACGTCTAAGCTCATTAAATAGGGAGAAGATACGCGTGTAATCACATCACTTTTATAAAATTTTTCTTCATAAAACACTTCTAAGCGTTGTTGTTTTGTACGCATTCTTTTGCATCCTTTTTGTGATTATAAGCTTACCGTAACATCAAAGACTTACGCTATATCAAAAATACTATACCCCGTTAAAAAGACACTATATTGTCTTGTTTTCAAGCTAAAATTATATTAGAAATGAAGTATAATTTACTTGATGCGATGAATGAAAGGAAAATTGGTATGGGATATATTTGTCAATGTTGCGGACATAAAAGTGCAGGAGCAAGCAGTGGTAGCTGTGCGTCATCTCCCGGTAAATATCATATTTATATAAATGAAAATTCCAACGGTTATTTGTGTCAATATTGTGGGCATACCAGTATAAGTGCGAGTTCTGGGTCATGCACATATAGTCCACATAAAAAGCACATCTATATCGGAAAACATACTGGTAGTTATAAATGTAAATTTTGTGGATATTCAAGCTTAAGTGCTAGTCAGGGAGCTTGTGCGAAAAGCCCTCATGGAAGACATGAATATATTTAAATTGTTGGGTCAAAATTAATAAAATGAAATAATATAAATCTTTTGCCAAACATAATTTCAGCAAAAGGCAACTTTATAAAAGAAATATATAATTAAAAAATACTATTTGATGAAAGAAGAGAGGGGAAATTCATCATTCCCCTCCTTGACAGAGTTACAAAAGATTTGGGTGATCTTTTGATGTGAGATCTCATTTTATAACTTCAATGAAGGATTGTCAAATGAATGTAGCTCTTGAAAACCTTGAACTCTTACCCCAGATTTTAGAGAAACTCACATTGATGGAAAGAAACATGGAAAATTTTCATTTAAAACGATGGATGAATGTTAAAGAATTGAGCCATTATTTAGGTTATTCTGAAGATCATATTTATAAGCTCAAAGAAGATGTTTTTTGTGAAAGCATCCATTTTTTCAAAAGAGGCAAGCTCTTTTTTGATCGAATCGAAATTGATAAATGGGTCACTAATGGTAGCAATAATGATAAAAGTGTTTTTGTTAAAAAGCGGATGAATGAAATTTTAGATTCCGTTATTGGAAAAACAAAGCGATAACTTTTATAAATAGCGATGGAAGCTCTTTAGTAGTTTTATTTCTTTATTTGAGGTATCAAATCCTTCACCTCTAACCCAAACTCAAAAGCAATTTTGTAGAGATGTTCAAGGTTATAACTGACATCATGTTTGCGTGTTTCAATCTTTGCCACATAGTTCGGTGATTTATGACCAAGAATTTGTGCAAGTGCTAATTGACTAATCCCACGTTTTATTCTCTCATTTTTGACATTCTCGACAATCTGATCCATAAAACGCTCAATCATTTTTTCCAAAATCAATCACCTTTGTTAAACACCTATAAGTTGATGAAATAGTAGTGATTAACGAGGTTTACAACAAACACTTATAAGTGTTTAATAAGCCTTTTTTCGGTATTCTTTAACTATAAATATAAGCAAGGATTGATGATGAAAAAGATGGTTTTAGTGTTGTTAATCTTAGTAGGTTTTTTAGATGCGGCAGAAGTGACAAAAAGTGTAACCACCTGTTCGTTCAGTCGAAAGAAGTTAGCAGCTTTTGCGGATATTAAAATGACATGTTCGGGTGATTATAAAGATGATGCGACAACCCAAGAGCTCTATGCTAAAGGTTGGAGATTGATTAATTCTTATATCCACAGTGGTGAAGCCTATCTTGTGTTTGAAAAATAATAGCGTATAAAGGAGTCTAAGATGTTGTCGATGATTGTTGATTATCTTTTTTTACTGATTGCAAAAATATTAATCGTTGCCTTTTTTATAGGACTTGGAGCACTTGTTATTTTTCTAGCCTATTGGGGATTTATTGATTATGCGACAGCTATCAGAAAAACACAATCTATCTTGATGGGTGATGTGATGATGTTTTTTTCTCTTCTTTTGCTCGTTGGATGTATGTTTCATTCTCCTGACACAAGTAGTGTTTCATCAAGAAAAAAATTCAATACCAATAAATATCTCGATAGAGTCTTTTTTGAACATGATAGTGGAAGTAGGATGTTTTAATGAAACAGATACTTTTCCTTTTATCAAGCATTCTTACACTATCTTTTTTTAACGGATGCGCCACAACCTCACAACCAAATAGTGCATTACAACAAGCCACTTCATTAAAAGAGTATATTGCTTTGAAACGAGGCGGTGAAACACTCAGTTATGCCGTTGTCGCAGAAAAAGAGAATCAAACCCTTATTGAATACCGCACGTATGATGAAGCAATGAATATCGCAGATGCTAGAGCGATGATGGATGTCTTAGATGATGCCAAAGGGTATTGTGAACTCATTGGTGGTCTTAGTATCTATGGTGATCAAGCCATAAAAGAGATTAATACCCATCCAACAGCACTCAGTCTTGATTATGTGAACTATAAAAGCACTATGCAAAAACAAGGATTAGGAAAGTATGAAGGTTTCTACCAATGCCGCCCTCCAAAAGACGGCTTTGCAATAACCTTTATGAAAGATCATGTGGAAGTACGTCAAAGTGCAATTTTGGGAAATCAGCGTGATTTAAAAGAGACCTATTCACGCTTTTATATGATTCAACACGATCACACACAAAGCCTTGGAGTAAAAACATGGCTAAAAAGCACAAAATACGCCCAATTTTTAACGAACTACACTTCGTTCGAGGAAATACTCGGATTGGAGAAAAATAGCTCTATTTTGCCTTGGAGATACGAACGTATCCTTGGAGCCCATAAATATTGCACCTATTACGGTGGAGAATTTTATATTTCCAATGCTTTTACACAATCTCAACCAATGAACATGGATGATTATCTCTTTACTCGTATTAATGCAATGAGTCCAACAACCATCAATATTTTTATGAACCAAGATACGTTTATTTGTAAAAACAAAGATGCAAAAAAAGCTTTTCGTTTGATACACAGTGATAAACAATTAGAATTCCAACAAGGGAAATAATTTTCCCCTTGAGTGTTTTAGAACAATTTGTTCTATAATTTCAAATGATTAAAGTAAAAAAACTTGAAAGGATAACCATGACACTTTTTAATATCATCATCGGCACATTAGCTTTTATCACAGCCGCTTTAGCGATTGCAAAGCTTAGATATGAACTTGGTTATTCTAAATACAGTCCCTACCACAAAAAAGCGTAAACAAACAGAGGCGGAAAAGTTTCTGCTTCTGCCTCTCTAAAAACACCCTCAAAAATTTTCCTACAACACTATTCACTATCGTTCATATATATACCGTTTTCATGACAAAAAGTTATACGAGTTACAATATTATTTTCACCTCTGTAAGAGGTATATTATACTTTTGTGACAGAATTTGTTTTGTCGTGACACACAATATATATGGTCATTTCGTGACAAAATTATTGGAAAAATATTTCAAGCATTACAAGTGATCCTAATTTTGGCCTTTATACACTTTATAGATAGATTACTCTTTTATTCGGAAAGAAAGTTTCTGTACATGACTATTCACTATCGTTCATATATAAGCTGGTTTTGTAACAAAAAATAGAATTTTTCATATTGCTTTTTTACCTCTATAAGAGGTATAGGCTATTTTTGTAACAAAACTTTTTTTATCGTAACGCACTATATATATCATTTTTGTAACAAAAGATTTAAATAGGAAGAGGTGATTTTGAGGTTTAAATATATAGTATGATTGATTCGCAATATAACTCTAAAAATGAATTTTATACAGCACTATTCACTAGTCGTTCATAATATCCCCATTTTATTCCCAAAAAAGCTAAATTTCACAAAATCACACTTAACCTCTTTAGAGGTATATGGGCATTATATTCCCAAAATATACATTACCTATGTTCGACTATATATCTATGACTATTTTATTCCCAAAAAAAATCGTTAGCCACTATTCACTATCGTTCATATATAGAGCCTTTTCGTTACTCAAAAGCTACAAAATTTCTCTGATTTATACTACCTCTTTAGAGGTATAGGCTATTTTCGTTACTCATGAAAAAAAATCGTTACTCGCTTATATATATGCCGTTTTCGTTAAGCATAATATAAAAACCTAGTATCGAAATATATTTTTCAAGATAGAACGTATATATTACTTTTCGATGTCCTTTATAATCTCGTTAGATTTTTGTTTATCATTTCTCAATTTTCCCCCTTTGCACCCATTATGCTATTAAAATTTTTTACTTTATATTGTTCATTTAGTTAGTTTGTATATTTACGTTAAATAGTATATATAAAAAGTAAATATTTGAGATATTTTTTAGTATAATAACTAAAAGAGGTAAAAGGCTAAAAATGGCTCATGCAATAGGTTATATTCGTGTCAGTACAGACAAGCAAGATTTCCAAAACCAACACCATACTATTCTTGCGTATACTAATCAAAAAAGCTTAGGTAAAGTCTCATTTGTTGAAGTCAAAATCAGCAGCAAAAAGAGTGAAGAAGATCGAAAGATTGATGAACTATTAGCAACCCTACAACCCCATGATCATTTAATCGTATCAGAGTTAAGCAGGATTGGTCGTAGCGTTGTCAATGTCGTCACGATTGTGAATCAGCTCATTGCAAAGAAAGTCAATATTCATATCATCAAAGAACATCTTTTGATCGAACCGGATACACAAAACCCTTTTACTGATTTTCAAATCAATATCTTCTCCTCCTTTGCCCAATTAGAGAGGGATCTGATTAGCCAACGTACCAAAGAGGCTTTGCAAGCTCGCAAAGCGAAAGGAATCAAGCTTGGCAAGCCAAAAGGCACAATTCAGGAGAGTATCTACGATAAAGATCAATCCAAAATTAAAGAGCTTTATGACTTAGGTGTCTCTCTTACCAATATTTCTAAAAAGCATTTGGGATATGGCACTATAAAAAGTTTGAGCGAATATGTCAAAAATAAGCTAAATAGGAAAAGAACCCATGAGCAATGATCAAGCCTTAACTGTCATATCCGATGAATTTAGAAATTCTTATGATTTTTATGAAGATTACGATAATATGGTCATTCATAAAACTTCCAGAAAAATTTTCAAACTCAATTTTGTTCACGGTATGGCACAACTTGTTCCTGTATCCAATGAAACAGCTATCAACAAAATAGAGTCTGGTATGCAATCATTTGTTGAAATGTTAAAGAAACAAGGGTTCTAGAAGATGTCAAAACGAGATCTGAGCGAAAGAGATATTTGTACAAAATATATAACTCCAGCGTTGATAGAGTCTGGTTGGAATCTACACTCTCAATTTAGAGAGGAAGTAACCTTTTTTACAGACGGTCGCATTTCTGTTTACGGTAAAATAGTACGAAGAGGTGAGCAAAAGAGAGCGGATTACATCCTTTACTATAAACCAAACATTCCTATAGCTATTATTGAAGCAAAAGACAATAAACATAGTATTGGTGATGGTATGCAGCAAGGTTTGAGTTATGCTGAGATTTTAGATATACCTTTCGTGTATAGTACAAATGGCGATGGATTTTTAGAACATGATCCAACATTGACTCATGGAGTACTTGAAAAAAACATTTCACTCAACCAGTTCCCCTCTCCTGATGAACTTTGGCAACGATACAAAAAATACAAAGGTATTGAGGAAAATGAAGCTGAAAAAATAGCACTTTCCCCTTACTATATTGACGACCCAAAAAGGGAACCAAGGTATTACCAGAAAAATGCTATCAATAGAACTATAGAAGCTATTGCAAAAGGCCAGAAAAAAATCTTGCTCGTGATGGCAACAGGTACAGGAAAAACATACACCGCATTTCAGATTATATATAGACTCTATAAATCAAGAAAAGCTAAAAGAATTCTGTTTTTAGCGGATAGAAATATATTAGTAGATCAAACCAAAATAGGTGATTTTAAACATTTTGGTGACAAGATGACCAAAATTACAAACAGAATAATCGATAAATCTTTTGAAATTTACCTTTCACTCTATCAGGCTATTACAGGCAACGATAAAGAAAAAAAGATATTTAGAGAGTTTAGCCGTGATTTTTTTGATCTTATTGTCATTGATGAGGCACACAGAGGAAGTGCAGCAGAAGATAGCCAATGGCGAGAAATACTGGAGTATTTTAACAGTGCCGTTCAAATTGGGCTTACTGCAACTCCCAAAGAGACGAAATATGTGAGTAATATCTCATATTTTGGTGAACCAGTTTACACTTACTCTCTTAAGCAAGGTATAGATGATGGTTTTTTAGCTCCATACAAAGTGATCCGATTATCCCTAGATAAGGATGTTGAGGGGTGGCGGCCATATAATGGTCAAACAGATGATAATGGTGATGCTATAGAAGATAGAGAATATAATACAAAAGATTTTGATAGAAACCTTATCCTTACTCAAAGAACAAACCTTGTAGCAAAAAAAGTAACCGAATACCTAAACGAGAATGACCCATATATGAAAACCATCATCTTCTGTGTAGATATAGACCATGCAGAAAGGATGCGACAAGCCCTTGTAAACGCCAACCCTACTATGGCAAAAGAGAGCCGAAAGTATGTGATGCGTATAACAGGAGACAATGATGAGGGAAAAAAAGAGCTAGACAATTTCATAGATCCAGAATCCACATACCCAGTAATTGCAACGACTTCAAAGCTTATGACGACAGGAGTGGATGCTCAAACAACAGGGCTAATCGTATTAGATAGCAATATTGGTTCAATGACAGAGTTTAAACAAATCATAGGTCGCGGTACTAGGATAAACGAGACTTACGGGAAACTCTACTTTACGATTATGGATTTTAGAAATGTGACGAGGCTTTTTGCGGATCCCGACTTTGATGGAGATCCAGTGCAAATCTATGAGCCAAAAGAGAATGAGCCTATTACTCCGCCAGACGAAGGGATGCCAGAAGAGTTAAGTGAAACGGTCAATGAACCAAGTAAACCATACGGCGAAACTACTGATGTATCTATTATAGATAGTAAAAATGGGACTCTAAAATCTACTCGTCATGTTGTAAGTGGTGTAAAAGTAAAAGTTTTAAATAAAAGAGTACAGTATATTGGGGCAGACGGTAAACTAATTACAGAGTCACTCGTAGATTACAGCCGCAAAAATATCAAAAATAGATATGCAAGCTTAGATGAGTTTTTACAAGAATGGAGTGTGGCAGAACAAAAAGAAGCGATCATTAAAGCTTTAAGTGAACAAGGTGTATTTTTTGATGAGCTTCAGGGTGAAGTAGGTAAAGAAGGAATTGATCCATTTGATCTTATATGTCATATAGCTTTTGATAGACCAGCTTTGACTCGAGCAGAACGTGCAGGAAAATTAAAACAAAACAGTTATTTTAGTAAATACTCGGATAAAGCAAAAGCAGTCATCAACGCTCTCTTAGACAAATATACGGAATCTGGCATAGAGAGCATCGAAGATATTGCAGTATTGAAAGTTCCGCCTTTTAATGAGTACGGCACGATGACAGAACTTACAAAACTTTTTGGTAGTGGAAGATCTGGCTATCAGGCCCTCATCAAAGAGATAGAACAACATTTATATGCTTTTTAATAAGAATAATTATGGTTAATGAGAGAAGGAATATGAGATGTTAACTAGAGAAAAAGCACAACAATATTTACAAGACTCCCTCCAAAATCAAAAGGCTGATTTTAGAGAAGATCAATATGAAGCTATTGATACAGTTGTAAACCAAAGAAAAAAAGTTCTTGTTGTGCAAAAGACTGGTTGGGGTAAAAGTAGTGTATATTTTATTTCAACCAAGTTTTTAAGAGAGCAAGGAAGTGGACTGACAATCATTATTTCTCCTTTGTTAGCATTAATGAGAAACCAAATAGATTCAGCTAAAAAACTTGGGTTGAATGTTGTGACAATTAATTCATCAAATACAGATGATTGGGATTTGATAAAAGCTCAAATTTTAAAAAATGAAGTTGATGCTCTTCTTGTTTCTCCAGAAAGATTGGCAAATGAAAACTTTATGCAAGCAATATTGGAACCAATTTCTGGAAGTATTGGATTATTTGTAATTGATGAAGCACATTGTATTAGTGATTGGGGGCATGATTTTAGACCTGATTATAAAAGGATTACAAATATATTAAAGCAAATGCCAGCAAACACACCTATTTTAGCAACAACTGCAACAGCTAATGATAGAGTGATCAAAGATATTGAAGATCAAATAGTTGGACTCGTCACAATTAGAGGAAATCTCAAACGAGAAAGTCTTTTTTTACACAATATTAGACTCCCCGAACCATCTCATAGACTAGCGTGGCTTCTTGAACATTTACCATCATTTGAAGGATCCGGAATTGTATATGTTTTAACACAAAGAGATGCCAAAGTAGTTGCACAATGGCTTAATCAAAATGGAATTACTGCAAGTGCTTATTTTAGTGGGGTTGAGCATGATGATTTTGAAAGCGGTGACGATTATAGAATATTTTTAGAGAATCAACTTATAAATAATGAGATAAAAGTTTTGGTTGCTACGTCAGCTCTTGGAATGGGATTTGATAAGAGTGATTTAGGTTTTGTAATTCATTATCAAGCACCAGGGTCAATTATAAGTTATTATCAACAAGTCGGTCGTGCAGGACGCGGGATAGATGCAGCTTATGGTGTTTTGCTCAGTGGACATGAAGATGATGATATTCATGAATTTTTTAGAGGATCATCTTTCCCAAAAGAAGAAAATATCACTTTAGTATTAGACCATTTAGATACTAGCAATGGATTATCAATAATAGAGTTACAAAAAGAACTCAATTTAACTCAAGGGGAAGTTGAAAAAACATTAAAATATCTTAATGTAGAAACACCTTCTCCCGTAATAAAAATTGGTTCAAAATGGCATAGAACACCAAATAAATATGTGCACGATAGAGAAAAGATAGAAGCTATTTTAGCTATTAGACAATCTGAATGGGATGAAATGCAAAGGTATTTAGATACTGATGAGTGTTTAATGGTGTTTTTGCAAAATGCTTTAAATGACCCAAATCCAAAAATATGCGAGAAGTGTGCTAATTGTTTAACAGCTTTGAGTGGTGAATTTTCTCATGACAATGGCTTGAAAGCCGCAGATTTCTTGAAAAAGAGTGACATAGTTTTTAATCCTAAAAAACAGGTAAAACTTGATGCACTAAGCGAATATGGTATTAGGGGTAATATTAAAACGGAGTTAAGAGCAGAAGAAGGAAGAATTTTGTCAAGATGGGAAGATGCGGGATGGGGAAGAATTGTTGCAAAGGATAAACATCAAGGAGAATTTTCGGATCAATTAGTAGATGCATTTGTAGCAATGATACAAAAATGGAACCCTGTTCCTGCACCACAATGGGTTACATGTATTCCTTCGCTAAATCACACAACTTTAGTTCCAAATTTTGCAAACAGAGTGGCAAAAAGTCTAAATTTACCGTTTGTGGAAGCAGTAAAAAAGATAAAACAAAATCAAGCTCAAAAAATGATGAATAATTCTTATTATCAAGCGAAAAATCTTGATGGAGTATTTGAAGTGAATGATAATATACCAAATGAACCTGTCTTATTGATAGATGATGTAATTGATTCAGGTTGGACTGTAACTGTTGTGTCAGCTCTTTTAAAACAAAAGGGAAGTGGTGAGGTGTATCCAGCATCGCTTGCTACAACTGGGAAAATGTAATGAATGATTTAAGTTTAAATTCACAAGCAATTATTCTATTAACTGCTTATTTTAATAAAGGGGATAAACCTCTTACAATAACAGAGTATTCAGAGTTTGCGACATGGCTTCTTCAAAATAATATGAAACCATCAGATCTTTTAGAATTAAATGTTCAAGAAGTTTTACAAGATTGGATCCATTCAAAAATATCAAAAGAGAGAATATTGTCTTTACTTGGAAGAGGAAATGCAATGGCAATCTCTCTTCAAAAATGGCAAAATTGTGGAATTTGGATTCTTACTAGAGCAGATCCTGAGTATCCAATAAGATTAAAAAAGCGCTTAGGTCAAAAAGCTCCTCCAATATTGTATGGTGCAGGAAATAAAAAAATATTAAATACAAAAAGTGTTGCAATTATTGGTTCAAGAGATGCGTCATCAGCAGATTTAGATTTCACATTTAATCTAGGCGAGAAACTTGCCTTATCAGGATATAGTGTTGTATCGGGAGCAGCAAGAGGTATTGATGAGTCTTCAATGCTAGGTTCAATAAATGCAGATGGTACAACTATTGGGGTGGTTGCAGATGATTTAATGCAAAAAGTATTATCTAAAAAATATAGAGAAGCAATACGAAATGACAATTTAGTATTAATTAGTCCATATTATCCAGATGCAAGATTTAATGCTGGTAATGCAATGGGGCGAAATAAATATATTTATGTTTTGGCGGAGTCTTCAATAGTAATTCATTCAGGATTGAAAGGTGGTACATGGGAAGGTGCAAAAGAGAATTTGAAAAATGGTTGGGTAAGTCTTTTTGTAAAAAAAAGTAATGATGCTGATGCAGGAAATCATAAACTTCTTGAAATGGGTGGTTTGGAATTAGAAAATTTAGACACATTGGATTATTTATTTACTGTAAATCAAGGTATTAAAAAAACTACAATAATTCCAAAAGAAGCACTAAATAAAAGAATTTTAGAACTAATATTTTTAGAAAAACTAACAGTGAAAGAGATTGCAGAAAAACTTGAAGAAACTGAAAATATAGTTAAAAAAATTATTGATGATCTACTAAAGTCTGGAGATATTGAAAAACATCCAAACAGACCTTTACGTTTTAGCAAATCCACAAAATTACCCGGACTATAAAAATCACAAGGAACAAATAAATTATGGCAGATATTTCAAATATTGTAAAATCAATTCAAAACATTATGAGAACAGATACAGGTGTTGATGGAGATGCTCAAAGAATATCGCAATTGGTATGGATGCTTTTTTTAAAAGTTTTTGATGCAAAAGAGGAAGAATTTGAATTAGAAAATGAAAATTATAAATCTCCAATCCTCGAAAAACTTAGATGGAGAAGCTGGGCTTCAAATGATGAAGGACTGACGGGTGAAGAGCTTATGCTTTTTATCAACAATGAACTTTTCCCTACACTCAAAGAGCTTGATATTGCAACATCAAATGCTTATGCTCCACTCGTTAAGGGCATGTTTGCAGATGCCTACAATTACATGAAGTCAGGGACACTTCTAAGACAAGTGGTAAATAAACTCGAAGAAATAAAGTTTGATAACCTTTCAGACAGACATCTTTTTAATGATATGTATGAGCAGATACTAAAAGACCTTCAAAGTGCAGGGAATGCAGGTGAATACTATACTCCAAGAGCTGTAACAGAGTTTATAGTGCAGATGGTTGATCCAAAGTTAGGCGAAAAAGTATTTGATCCAGCATGTGGAACGGGAGGCTTTCTTATAAGCACTATCAACCATATTATGAAAAGTGATGTAAAAACGGCAGAAGATAAAAAGACATTGGAGCAGACGATCCAAGGGATCGAGAAAAAACAACTTCCTTACATGCTATGTCTTACAAACCTCATACTTCACGACATAGAAACGCCAAATATTAGACATGATAACTCATTATCATACCCCCTAAAAGACATTACTCCTAGTAAGAGAGTAGACTGTATCGTGGCAAACCCACCTTTTGGAGGGACGGAAGAGCAAGGCATAGAAAATAACTTCCCTGCAACTTACCGTACAAGAGAGACGGCAGACTTGTTTTTACTACTTTTTATACAGATGCTAAAACCAAGAGGAAGAGCTGGAATAGTCCTGCCAGACGGTACACTATTTGGTGATGGCGTAACGGCTAGGATAAAAGAGAAACTCCTTGAAGAGTGTAACCTACACACTATAGTAAGACTTCCAAACGGGATATTTGCTCCATATACGGACATCAACACAAATCTGCTTTTCTTTACAAAAGGCGAGCCTACAAAAGAGATATGGTACTACGAACAACCACTTCCACAAGGGTATAAAAAATACACCAAAACAAAACCTGTAAAACTGCAAGACTTTGATGAGCTAAAAAGCTGGTGGAACGATAGAGCTGAAAACGAACAGGCTTGGAAAGTCGATATAGATACTATCAAAGCAAATAATTTTAATCTTGATGTGAAAAATCCTCATAAGGGTGAAGAAGAGGAAATATTTTCAACAGCAGAGATTATTGAAAAACTACATAATTCATTTACTGAATGCGATAAATTACTTTCTTCATTAAAAAGTGAGATCTTGTAATGGGTAATTTAAAGCCTATAAAAGAGCTTTTTGATTTTGAAAAAGGGCAGTTACAAAGTAGTAAGAACACAGAGGGGGATTATACCTTTATAACTGCCGCTGAAGAATGGAAAACACATGAAAGTTTTACACACGATTGTGAAGCTCTTATTTTTGCAGCCGCAGCATCAGGTTCATTGGGAAGAACGCATTATTATAAGGGTAAATTTATAGCAAGTGATCTATGTTTTGTATTAACACCAAAGGACAAGTATAAAGATCTTATTGATCTAAAGTTTTATCACACCATATTTAATGACTTAAAAGAAGATATAGTTAAAAAGACTTCTACAGGAACATCAAAAGTTTCAATTAATCGAACAAATTTTGGTGCATATGAAATTCCATTTTTTGATAAAGAACACCAAGAAACTGTACGAAATAAGCTTGAAAATGTCAATCCAATTAAAACGAAGCTATCAAGTGAACTCCAAACACAATTAGGGCTAATAAATAAACTTAGAAGCTCAATACTCAGCGATGCGGTAAGCGGTAAGCTCGTTCCACAAGATCCAAATGATGAAAGTGCAGAGGTTTTACTGGAAAAGATAAAAGCAGAAAAAGAGAAGCTCATTAAAGAGGGAAAAATAAAAAAACAAAAACCTCTACCGCCAATAAATGAAGATGAAATACCTTATGAACTTCCAGATGGCTGGGTATGGTGTAGAGTAGGAGAAATTTTAAATGCATTTTTAGGAGGCTACGCATATAAAAGTACAAGCTTTAAAACAGAAGGTAAAAATCAAGTTTTAAGACTAGGAAATATTCGACCTAATTTCATCAGATTAAATGAAAAAGCAGTGTTTATTGATGATAAATTGGCTTTAGCATCTGCTGACTCTAAGCTTCAAGAGGGTGATATTTTGATAACTATGACTGGAACGAGAGGAAAAAGAGATTATTGTTATACAGTTAAATTAGAAAATAAACACTTTTTAAAAAATGATTTATTTTTAAATCAAAGAGTTGGCTGTTTTAGATTTAGTAAAAATCTTAATAGTGATTTTTTAAATTTGGCATTAAAAGACGATCAACTGTTAGATCAAGTATATAGTACAGCAACTGGTTCTGCAAATCAAGCAAATATTGGTGCAACTGCACTAAAAAACTGGATTGTACCTCTTCCACCACTAGAAGAACAAAAACGAATAGTTGAAAAAGTAGAAAAACTTATGGCTACATGCGATGCACTGGAACTTGAAGTACAAAATAGCAAAATAGAAACAGAAAAACTAATGCAAAGCGTACTTAAAGAAGCGTTTTCAGCTTTAGATACTTCAAACGATCAGTCAAAGGCTTCAAAAGCTTTTCAAAGAAGTGTTTTAGCAGCATATTTAGTTGATAATAGCCTTGAAGACAAACATTTCGGTCACGTGAAACTACAAAAAATGCTTTTTATGTGTGAAGTTGCAAATAATTTAGACTTTGACTCACATTATAAACGACATGCTATGGGGCCATACGATCCAAAGCTTTTGAGATCTGTTGATCTTCAACTCAAAAGAAACAAATGGTTTGAGTGTGAAAAAATGGATGGTGATAAGGGAAGGTATATTTATTCACCTTTAGAAAAATGTGATGAGTATAAAAAATATTTGAACAGGTACTTTAAGTTTGAAAATATCGAGAAAATGTTTTCTCTTATGAAACCGATGACAACGCTTCAAGCAGAAATAGTGGCTACTCTTTATAGTGTGTATAAAGATTTAAAATCTATGCAACAAAAAATTTCAAGTCAAATCTTAATAAATGAAGCTAGAAATAATTGGCATGATAGAAAAAAGACTATTGAAGTAGAAAAATGGGAAAGAGCTATTGAATGGATGAAAGAGAAACAATTAATATCTTATGAGTAGCAAGTTCTCAAAAATATTTATTTTATAAGAACTTGCGTTAATTATTTTTCAAACAATAGCCTAAATTTATTAAATATATTGATATCTTTTTTAAGCTCTTCAATTGCTTCTGGAATATTGAGAAGTAAAATGTAGCAATCTAAGTCGTTAAGTTCTTTAGAAACCCATTCGACAAGATTGCTCTTATCTTTTTCAGAAATAGCAAACATTGAAAACTCAAACTCTTTGAGTGTTTGAATGAAATATATTTTTGCATTATCTTTTGTGCATGATAGACTTACAGGTTCTAAGAATTTTAAAAATTTTATTAACACTACATCCATACGCTCACCTTTCCCATGCCAAGATTCCAGAGCAATGGAAAATACATCTTGACCTTTGATACTTTTGATTTTTGGAAGGACAAGATGCAATGCATTTTGGTTTTCGGCAAAAGAAGTGAGTATTGAAATTAATTCATCGGTTTTCTCGTTTTTTTTTGCAATTTCTGTTGCGTAAAGATATGCATTATACAAGTTATTATCAAAAGAAATTTTTTCAATAGGTGTTCCAATGTCATAGAAAAACCATTGTGGATTAATGTGAAATTCACTAATTAATCTATATATAAAATTTACGTCTGCTGAGCGGCTACCTTTTTCATAATTTGATATTGCAACTTGAGATACACCTAATTTGTCAGCGAAGTCTGACTGCTTTAATCCAGAAAGCTTCCTAATTTCCAAAATTTTTTTAGAAAAATCAAATTTTTCCATAATTTCCCCTTGACAATAAATAACAAATGTTTTAAAATAAAACAATCGATATATAAATTAAGATATTATAACATTTATTATTTTATATATCAATATAGAATTACTATGGAGTATTACATGCACAAGACAAACATATCTTTTATTCCTTTTTCTACCGAGTTACTTTCATGGGCGATTGAAAAAGACCGTAGATATCATTCTGGCGATAAGCTTAATCAAGGTATTGAATCGTATACAAGTGCACTGCATGATCTTGGCTTTTATTTCAAGAAAATAGCTATAGGGGAATTACGTCAAAATTCTCAAACGGTTTCTGCTTGGGCGCGCCTGTGGGGATGGGATTATCGTAAAGCACTTCGCTTCATAACTATAGTATTGCGAGATTTATTTAACCTCAATGTTGCATTAAAAAAAGCAAAAGCTTTACGAGAGCAGCTAGAAAAATCTTTTGCTAAACAGCAAGCAAAAATGTGTGCATATATGCGTAAAATAAGAAGCTCTTTGCAAACTGATGCGCGAAATGAGGCTGAATATTATGAAACAGAAGATGAAAGACTTTTTCTTGATGCGATGGCAGCATTGGCTAAGACAAATCCATTGTATTATCGTACAAAAATAAAACAGCAGCTCAAGAATAAAGATGAGGGAACAATTTTAAATTTTAAAAATTGGTTAGAAAAAAATCGACAAAAAATGATTTTATCGACAACTATAGTTGATATTCATTTGATATTAAAAACTAAGCTAATTATGGGATTGAAGGTAATTCAATATTATCAAAAAGACAAAAATACCTACCATCTAATATTTGAAAATTATTTTGAAAATAATATGACGATTGAGCAAATTCTTGAGAATGCAAAATGATTTCAGAAAAATTACTATCTATGCAGCTTGGAATTGATTTGAAAAGAGAGCGATTAAAAGGTATCTTTAAACTAGGTGAACATTATTTTAAGTTCAGTGACCGTAAAATTGTTTATGATGAAGATGCCGTTTTCCGTTTAATAAGGGAGCGAAATGGCAAGTATTTATGTGAAAAACAATGTGATTTGGGTGAGTTTATATCAAAATGGGCAAAGGGTGAGAAAGTCCACAAAACTTCCCGATACACGAGAGAACAGAAAGCGAGTTGAGCGAGATCTAATACCAAAGCTTGAGAAAAGTGATTTTACTCCTAAGAAAACAGTAGCATATTATTATGAACGAATGATGAGGCAAAAAGATCTCAAAGGTAGTTCTATTCGTCGATATGGTAGCATATTTGAAAATCACATTCAGCAATTCGGGGATCGAGAGATTGATAGTTTCAAAGTATCTGAACTTAAAGAGTGGATGAGTAAATCATTAAGCCCTAAAAGCTTACGATTAAATGCTACAGTCTTTAGGCAGATATTCGATGAAGCATTGTATGATGAGGCAATAGACAAAAATCCTTTTGAGCACATCAAGCCACCTAAACTAAATAAGTTTGAGCCACAACCTTTTAATAGTGAAGAGGTTGAATTGTTGATAAATAATGCAACAGGATGGTTTAAAAATTTACTTGCTGTACTTTTTATGACGGGCATGAGAATAGGTGAGGCGATAGCATTAGAGTGGGAAGATATAGATGATTGCTTTATTAAAGTGTCTAAGACTTTAGCACAAGGTGAAGTAAGCAGTACAAAAACAGACAATATTAGGGATATCCCAATATTTGATGATTTACGCCCATATTTATATGCTCAAAGGCTAGAAACAGGGCTTAAAAATAGGGTTTTTGTTGGGTTAAATGATCCTGCAAACTTGCAAAAACGTTGGCATGCCTTATTAAAGAAATGCGAAATGCCTCATAGGATTTTATATCAAGCAAGGCATACGTTCGCTATAAATGCGTTGGACAGTGGTTTATTTAAAACAACACAGATTGCCAAGATGTTAGGGCATAGCTCAGTGCAAATGCTTTTTACAAAGTATGCTAAGTTTATCAAGTCTGAGATTGATATAATTCCAAGGGATTTTTCGGTTTTAGGCACTAAAAAAGACACCAAAGTGGTTAAAACATTGTAGTAGTGGTGCGGATAAAGAGACTCGAACTCCCATGCCTCTCGGCACCAGATCCTAAGTCTGGCGTGTCTACCAATTTCACCATATCCGCACACAACAGTAGTAAATTTTGCGAAGCAAAGGCTTCGTCTTTAAGGGTGGTACGCCCTACACGATTCGAACGTGTGACCTACGCCTTAGAAGGGCGTTGCTCTATCCAGCTGAGCTAAGAGCGCATCTTCTCGGTTTAGGTGGTGCGCTCGAAAGGAGTCGAACCTACAACCTACGGATCCGAAGTCCGTTGCTCTATCCAATTGAGCTACGAGCGCATAAAACCGCTCTAAACAATGGGGTGGGCGATGGGGATCGAACCCACGACCCTCAGAACCACAACCTGATGCTCTAACCGACTGAGCTACGCCCACCATCATTTTAATATTTTAACATGGTCGGGGCGAAAGGATTCGAACCTTCGACCCCCTGGTCCCAAACCAGGTGCGCTGACCAGACTGCGCTACGCCCCGACATTTAAAAAAACTTAGTTGGTCTTTTTAAGGCTGAAATTCTAGCCAAATTCCAGCCTTTTGTCAAGGAATTATTTTTTAAGCTTTAGGACTAAACTCAATAAGACCTTCTGTGGGTGAACTAGCCGTTGCAAAAGGTTTTTTAGCGATACGTCCTGCAAGAAAACTTGCACGTCCTGCAAGCACAGCATACTTCATTGCTTCTGCCATTAATATAGGGTTCTTCGCTTGTGCGATAGCGGTGTTGGTGAGTACTCCATCTGCGCCTATTTCCATTGCAATGGCGGCATCACTGGCACATCCAATGCCTGCATCGACAATCACAGGAATCTTCACCGCTTCTTTGATGAAAAGCACATTGTAACGGTTTTGAATACCAAGACCACTGCCGATAGGTGAAGCCAAAGGCATCACAGCGGCACTTCCAGCGTTTTCTAAGCGTTTTGCCATGATAGGATCGTCATTGGTGTACGTCATAATGGTAAAGCCATCTTTGGCTAAAACTTCACAGGCTTTAAGGGTTTCCATAACATCAGGATAGAGTGTTTTTGCTGTATCACCGATGACTTCGAGTTTAATCAAATCAAGCCCTGTGGCTTCTCTGACCATGCGAAAAAGGGTAATGGCATCTTCTGCAGTAGTACAGCCTGCAGAGTTTGGAAGAAGCTTGATGTCTGTACCTTTGAAGTAATCCATCAAGTTTTCTTCGTTGGGATTGGTAATATTAACACGGCGAACTGCGACAGTAATGAGTTTTGAGCCACTGGCTAAAGTTGCATCCTTTGTGGTTTGAAAGTCAGGGTATTTACCACTACCGACAATCAATCTGCTTGTAAATTCGACGTTGCCTACTTTGAGAATGTCATTCATCATTGGTTCCTATTCAATAAATTTTTTACAGTTTCTGGTAAAAGTTCATGTTCTAGCCTATGAATTTTATCTTCAAATGCTTCTAAACTCATACCTTCTTCTTTTTCAAAACAGCGTTGTGCGATGATTTCACCGCCATCGAGCTCTTCGCTGACATAGTGAACACTGATGCCAGCAACTTTCATCGGAGAATCAAAGCTCTCCTTTATAGCATTGCCACCCTTAAAAAGAGGAAGCAAAGAGGGGTGTAAATTAATGGCTTTAACATGCTTCGTAAAGTACGGTGTCAAAAAGCGCATAAAGCCTGCAAGGACGGTTAATTCTGCTCCACTTTGACGAATGGCCTTTACAAGTGCTTCATCAAAGGCTTCGCGCGTCTCATAATAGGTATGATCAATCACAATGGGTTCTATACCATAACTTCGTGATTTTTCAATCCCTGTTGCATAAGGGCGATTGCAAATCGTTGCGGCGACTTCGATGCGACAATGTTCAAACGTTTGTTGATGAAGTTTTTCAAGTAGTTTTTCGAGATTGCTTCCCGCACCACTAAACAAAATAGCGATTTTCTTTATAACCATTTAAGACCTTTGCAAATATCAATCGGAGTGAGTGCGAAATTATTACATGTAAATTTACGTGCGACCAACGCATGCGCCAAAGAAGCTTGAATGGCAGCATCTTTTAGCGTATAGCCTTGCGCGATGAGTGCGCCAATCATACCTGAGAGCACATCGCCACTTCCACCTTTAGCAAGCGCTTGTGTTCCCCAAGGGTTGATGTAAAGCTCACCTTGATGGGCGATAATCGTATTAGCCCCTTTGAGCAATAACACAAGATGTGGAAATGTTTGTGAAAACGTTTTTGCATAATAAAAACGTTTTTCTTGAATCTTCTCTGCGGAGATTTGCTCATTACATGTAATCTTTAAAATTGAACTAAATTCTTTAGGATGTGGTGTCAGCACTAATGGTTTCTTAGAGTCAATGAGCGCTTTCATTAAAGGATGGTGCGATAAAGAAGCATCAATGACTAAAGGAAGGGTATGTGAAAGCAAGATTTCTTTCATACTGTCCTCATTAAATGTTTCCAAACCCATGCCAGCGACAATGACAGATGTGTTTGTTGGTAGCGCGTTCGCATGCATAAGATACGCAGGTAATTTTTTTGGCTTTTCGCCTATAAGACTTACAAGACCTGCACCAAAACGAAATGCCCCTTGTGATGCTAAAAGAGCAGCGCCTTCTTTGTTTCCACAGACAACGGCAACATGACCAAAAGTACCTTTATTGGCATTTTTATGGGTACGAATTGGCAGTTTAAGATCACGTTTTTGTAAGACAAATAGAGAACTAGGCAGTTCGTATAATGTTCGTGAAATACCAAGATTTGCAACATGAATTTTCCCGACCACATCTTTAGCATAATCATGAAGCAGTGCTATTTTCATCGCTCCCATCGTGATGGTTTCATCCGCGCGGAACACCACAGATGTTAAAACACCAGAGGGCATAAGTCCGCTGGGGACATCGCATGCAATTTTATACCCTTTTTTTGCATTGAGCGTTTCAATAATCGCACAACTTTGCGCATTTAAAGGACGATTCAAGCCTGATCCAAAGAGGGCATCAATATACATGTTGGCATCGATAATCTCATGAACGATGGGCACGCCTGCTTTTTGCGCACGTTCCTTTTGTTGTAGGGCTAAAGCTGATGTGAGCTCAAACGGGAGATAAAGCGATACATCATACGCTCCATGCATCATCCTAGCCGCAGCAATGCCATCGGCGCCATTATTGCCGGCGCCACAAACAAAAAGTATTTTATCTTTACATGTAATTCTTTTTTTGATGGCACGGACAAGCGCAAGTGCGGCATGTTCCATTAAAATTTCTGGCGTTAAACTAAAGTGTTCGTAACAACGATTATCAAGACTTTGCGTCTCTTCATACACGTAATGCATCTTTTCTCCTAACGCTTGCGAAAACTCAAAGCTTCCAGCAGATGCTCAGAGCTAATCGTGTGTGCTGAAGCAAGATCAGCGATGGTTCTTGCGATGCGCAATGTTTTATGAATGCTTCTTTGGCTCAGTCCCAGCCTGTTTCGTGCCCTATCTAAGTCGGCGTGTGCTTTGTCATCGAGCAAGCAAAATTGCATCGTCTCTTTTTCGTTGAGCTTGCCATTGAACTCACTTTGAGCACGTTCTTTTTGCATATGAAATGCGCGTAAAACGTGTTCAAACATTTGGGAAGAGCTAAGCCCTTGCTCTTTTGAACTCTCTTCACTCATTTGAATGTATAAATCAATTCTGTCCATGATAGGTTCGGAAATGCGATTTTTATAGCGGTTGATTTCGACTTCGCTGCAACGGCATTCATGGGTTTTACTTAAAAGGTTGCCACAAGGGCAAGGATTTTGTGCGGCAGCAAAAAGAAATTTGGTTGGATAACACACTTTGCTATTGACACGTGAAATAAGAACACGATGATCTTCTAACGGTTCTCTTAAACTCTCTAAAACCGTCTTTGAAAAATTGGGAAATTCGTCAAAAAATAAAATTCCATGGTGAGCCAAAGCAATTTCACCGGCTTGACTTTGGTGACTGCCTCCACCAAAGATGGATGGACGACTGGACGTATGATGGGGCGAGCGAAAAGGGCGAAGGGGCGAGAGTGCGACATCTTCTTCTTGCAAGGATTGATAGGCATTTGATTCTAAAACCTCTTCCATACTCAGTGGTGGCAAAATATAACGCAACCTTTTAATGCTCATGCTCTTACCGCATCCAGGGCTTCCTTCCATCAAAAGATTATGCATACCAGAAGCCGCAATCACCATAGCTCTTTTGGAACGATGTTGCCCTAATACATCCGCAAAATCCAATGGGAAATGGGTATTGTAAAAGTAAGATTTGCCGCCAATTTCAAGGGTGTGATCATAAAAAGGCTGCTGTGTAATAATGTCGTTTTCTGGGGCTAAATAGTGTTTTTCTTTGAAAAAAAGAAGTGCTTCTTGCAGTGTCTCAACCCCGTAAGCTTTAATATGCGGAATGTGACGAATTTTTGACAGTAACTCTTTGGGGACGAGAACACAAAGATTTTCGATGGATGCAGCCAAAGAAAGGATAATAGGAAAAATAGTATTGGTTTTTTTGATTTTTCCATCCAATCCCAATTCACCAAAAATAAAAAAATCATTACATGTAAAACGTTCTTTTTGCATTGCAATCAGTAGAGCAATGACTAAATCAAAATGGCTCCCCTCTTTTTTAAGGTCGGAAGGCGAAAGATTGATAGTGATTTTTTGAGCGGGAAATTGAAAGTTAATGCTTGAGAGAGCCGATTTAATTCTCTCGCGTGACTCTTGGATGGCTTGGTCAGCCATCCCGACAATACTAAATCCTGGCAACGCCCTGACAAGGGTTGCTTCAACATCAACTTGGGAAGCTTTATTGCTGTATAAAGTAGCGCACTTGGCATGCTTTACTTTAGAGATGGCAAGGGCTTCTTCCATGATTATTTCCCTGCTTTTTGCTTTTTTTTCCACTCTTTTTCGAATTTTTTACGTTTTAAATAAGAAAGTTTTTCGATGAAAAGATGCCCTTTAAGATGGTCCATTTCATGTTGAACGGCAATGGCCATTAAATCTCTAAATTCTTCTTCATGTTGTGTTCCATGACGGTCAAAATAGCTGACTTTAATATGCGAAGCACGCTCAACTTCATCGTAATACCCAGGGACGCTTAAACAACCTTCTTGGTAAACACACAACCCATCTTTTTCAGTAATGTGCGGGTTGATGATTTCGTAAAGGTTTTCTTTTTTTTGCATGCCTTCATCATCCACAAGGTTGATGATAAGGATATTGAGTGGAACCCCGACTTGAATGGCTGCTAAACCAATGCCTTCTTTAAAAACCATGGTTTCATACATGTTATCTAAAAGGGTATGAAGTGATGCATCAAAAACAGTAACTTCTTTTGATTTTTCACGTAAAAGCTTATTGGGATAAACTAATACTTCTTGGATCATTGTTCCTCACTTGCAATGGATGGTGTACAAACAATATACGGAACAAAACGTTTACCTGTATGTGGTAATCCCTCTAACGTTGAAGCTATAAACTCTTCAGCACTGTGATCAGGATCGAGCGCTGTAATAGAAAGCTCTATATCGGTATCTACTTCATCGGTACCTACGAAAAAGCTGGTTTGATAGACAAGGTCACTGATACGATCACACGCTTTTTTTGCACCTGTCATATCGGTGTGTTTTAAAATCATCGCAAAAACACCATCGCCAAAATGAGCCACAATATCGCTACGTCTTGATGTTTTGAGCAAAAGCTTCGCAATATTGCGTACAATGGTGTCTCTGTCTTTTTTATTGGCAATAGAGTCTAAAACACTGTCCTTAACGCGAGCAAGCACCAATGAGGTTGGATGTGCATAGTTTTTAATGAGTTTGAGTTCATCCTCAAGTGATTTAAAAAGGTAACGTCGGTTGTAAACACCGTATTTGATGTCAAAAATAGATTGGTTATCGACTTCTTGTAAAATCGTTGTTGTTTTTTGATAATAATCTTTTAAAAGATCAATTTGTTTGGTAGTAAGCTCTAACATTTTGTTCAAATCTGTCGTAAAAGAGGCAATGATATTTTGCATTGTAAGAGCCGTTGGATTTGTATCGAGCTGATCTGTACGTTTTTTAACAATATCTTGCATGACATTTAGGTTTCGGTACACCGTAGAGACAACTTGCATAATATTTTTTATTTGAGCAAATCCCTCTTTGACCTCACGCTCAATGCGTGCATGGTTTTCATCATTGTTGGTGCCTTCTAATTCTAAAAATTCATTAATGCGCTTTTTAAAAGCAGTAGGCTTACTCTCTAAGAGTTTGTCGAAATAAATTTGAAAATTGGTCGGTGTAGGAGGAATATTTTCATCTCCTAACACCTTTAAAACTTGAGCAGCAAACTTTTCGAGTTCCGCATTGGATGCCTGCGGTACAATAGGTTCTTTCGTTGGAAGCGAAGGTGGTGGTGTTGCAACTATAGCATCCTCTTTAGCATCGATATTATAAACACCTGTTTTACCTTTTTCTTTATTGAACCGAACCATTGTTTGCCTTCTTTAAAATATTATTTGAAACTTTTGTCCAATACTTTATCAATTAAACCATATTCACAAGATTCACTCGCACTCATAAAGAAATCACGTTCGGTATCTTTAATAATTTTTGGAAGTTTTTGAGAACAATTTTTTGCCAAAATTTCATTTAAAACTTGTTTCATTCTCAAAATTTCTTTTGCCTGAATCTCGATGTCAGTTGCTTGTCCTTGTGCTCCACCAAGAGGTTGATGAATCATAATACGCGCATTTGGTAAAGCATAACGTTTGCCTTTTGTTCCTGAGCTAAGTAAAAACGCTCCCATTGAAGCAGCTTGACCGATACAGATTGTACTAATATCAGGCTTGATATAGTTCATCGTATCGTAAATGCTAAAGCCGCTGGTAATAACACCACCGGGAGAGTTGATATAAAGATAGATGTCCTTTTCAGGATCTTCGGCCTCAAGAAACAGTAGTTGCGCTACGATTGAAGAAGCAACAGCATCATTAATTTCGCCGCTAAGCATAATAATGCGATCTTTTAAAAGACGAGAGTAGATATCGTAACTTCTCTCACCACGGCCTGTCTTTTCGACAACGACGGGAACGTAATAACTCATTATTTACCTTTTGTAAAAAGCTTGTTGAAGAGTCTCTCTTCGATAATCGACATTTTAATCGCTGGAAGAACACCTTGTTTCTCATAAAATTCTAAGTATTCTTTTGGATTAGCACCTTGTTGCATTGCTTCGAAATAGATCATTTGCAGCACTTCTTGATCACTCACATTGATGCCTTCTTGTTTTGCAAGTTCATCAACGATAAATGTAAGTTTAACACTTTTTTCAGCTTCACTTCTAAATTCTTCGCGTTTTTCTTTAATTTTTTCTGGATTGCCTGAGTATTCTTTGATCTCTTCTTCGCTAAGCTTGCCAAATACACCACGCATTTGAAGATCAATCTCTTGATCAACGATATTTTCAGGAAGGTCAAGAGCAATTTTTTCTAAAACGTTTTCAACAAATTTTGGTTTGACATCGTCATTAAATACTTTCGCAAGTTTTTCGTTGCGAATTTCGGTTTCAATTTGTTCTTCAAGCACTTCAAGTGTTGGGTTCTCAACGCCTGGAAGCAATTTTTTAATCATCTCTTCGCTTGGTGTTTCTGGAACATCTTTCACTTTGATTTCTTTGAGAGTCACTTTGAAAACAGTTGGTTTGCCAGCAAGGTCTTTGTTGCCATAGTTTTCTGGGAACGTAAGTTCGATTTCTTTACTTTTACCCGCTTTCATGCCTACGATACCATCTTCAAAACCAGGAATAAATGAGTTACTGCCCAGTTCAAGTGTATAGCCTTCTGCTTTACCACCTTCAAATGCTACACCGTCTAAAAATCCTTCAAAATCAATGATCGCAAAGTCTCCTGATTTGATAGCACGTTTTTCTTCAACCGTTTTAAGTTCAGCAACCAATGCCAATGTTTTCTCTAATCGCTCGCTAATTTCTTTTTTAGTGACTTTAGGTGTTTTGTATTCAGGAACACACTCTTTGTAGCCTTCAACATTCACTGTTGGGCGAAATGAAAGTTTCATTTCAAGCTCTAAGCCACCCTCTTTTTCTTCAAATTTTGTAAAGCTAGGCTCACCGACAACAAGCTCTGCTTTAACATCTAGTTCTTCTAATGCTTTGTTAAAAAGCTCTCTTAATGCTTCTGTTTGTGCGTCTTGTTGAATTTGTTTACCGTGACGAGCTTTGATGATATGTGCAGGAACTTTTCCTTTTCTAAAACCATCAATTTTCATATTTGAAGCAGCAGATGCAATCATCTTCTCTTCTTTTTTTTGTAATAGTGCAGGTGAAATAGTCGCTTCAACAGCAGCATTAGCACTATTGGTGCGGTTAACTTTAATTTGCATAAAATCCCTTTTCGATATAAAATTTTGCTCAAATATAGCAAAAATTTGCTTTTAAGTCGCTTTTTATCCAGCAAAAAGCAAAAAGCAGATAGAATAAGTCGTCTTAATTTTAGAAAAAAGTGAACAATCATGCATAGACAAGAAGAATTTGAACAAGCGGTTAAAACGATGCTTGAAATCATAGGTGAAAATACTGGGCGCGAGGGACTCATAAAGACTCCGACACGCGTTTTTAAAGCGTATGAATATATGACACAAGGGTATCATCAAAGCCCCAATGAGGTGTTAGGTGAAGCTCTGTTTGAAAGCGATAATAACCAGATGGTTTTAATTAAAGATATTGAATTTTATTCCATGTGTGAACACCATCTTTTGCCCATTATCGGGCGCGCACATGTAGCGTACATTCCGAATGGAAAAGTCGTAGGCCTTTCTAAAATCCCACGCATGGTGGACATCTTCGCTCGTCGCCTTCAAATCCAAGAGCAACTCACCGAACAAATAGCCAAAGCAATAGACGATGTGATTGCCCCTAAAGGTGTAGGGGTTGTGATTCAAGCGCGTCATATGTGTATGGAGATGCGCGGTGTGGAAAAAACGCATTCGAATACAACTACATCAGCACTTCGAGGGCTCTTTTTAAAAGCAGATACTAGAAAAGAGTTTTTTGATATTATCAATGCTCCACAGGCCAATCGTTACTAATGCCACTCAATCGATTACGCGAAAAACTTCAAAACAAAAGTCTTTCGCCCATGTTTGGTACGATTACGAAAATTAGTTCCACGACCATTGAGGCGTGCGGGCTAAGACCTAGTATCGGCGATATTGTTAAAATTGTTTCCCTCAATGAAGATAAAAGTGAATTGGGGATGATTACCGAGGTAGATCGCAACGCTTTTTTTATCTCTCCTTTTGGTTTTATTGAAGGATTTAAGATTGGCGATAAGGTATTTATTAGCGAACAAGGTATGATGATTCCAGTGGGTGAGGAGCTTTTAGGACGCGTAGTTGATCCGTTTATTCGCCCAAAAGATGGCAAAGGAACGATAGGTGCAACGTCTCAAGCACCGATTATGAAAGCGCCTCTTGATCCGATGAAAAGAGGACTGATTAATGAACCTTTTCGCGTGGGTGTCAAGACTATTGATGGTCTTTTGACGTGTGGCAAAGGTCAAAAAATGGGTATCTTTGCGGGAAGCGGTGTGGGAAAATCAACTTTAATGGGTATGATTGTTCGTGGTTCCGAAGCGCCTATTAAAGTGGTCGCGCTTATTGGTGAGCGTGGACGTGAGGTCCCTGAGTTTATCGAAAAAAACTTAGGGGGCAATCTTGAAAATACCGTAATTATTGTCGCTACCAGCGATGATTCGCCTTTGATGCGAAAGTATGGTGCTTTTAGTGCCATGAGCGTTGCGGAGTATTTCAAAAACCAAGGAAGAGACGTTCTTTTCATGATGGATTCTGTGACACGTTTTGCAATGGCACAGCGTGAAATTGGTCTAGCTCTTGGGGAACCTCCTACCTCAAAAGGCTATCCGCCTTCTGTTTTGGCACTGTTGCCGCAACTCATGGAGCGTGCGGGAAAAGAAGAGGGCAAAGGCTCGATTACAGCGTTCTTTACTGTTTTGGTTGAAGGCGATGACCTCAGCGATCCGATTGCCGATCAGTCCAGAAGTATTTTAGACGGCCATATCGTACTCAGTCGAGAACTCACCGATTATGGTATTTACCCGCCGATTAGTATTCAAAACAGTGCCTCGAGGGTTATGGGCGACGTCATTGATGGTGAGCATAAAAAAGCGGCAATGCGTTTTAAACGTCTTAGCTCTATTTTGAAAGAAAATGAGGTACTTATTCGCATTGGTGCATACGAAAAAGGCAATGATAAAGAGCTGGATTTGGCGATTAGTAAAAAAGAGAAAATGAATGGTTTTTTACAGCAAAATCCTGAAGAGGTTTTCGAATTTGAAACAACGGTTAATGACCTAAAATTGATTGTTGGCTAAAAACGCTATGACACATTATTTTGAAAAGTGGTTAAATTATTTTAGTATTTTTTAAAGTAGAAAGTAATAGTATTCAAAAAAATTAATTAGGATAAACTTTATCCTATTAGCGATGGAGAAGTTTTTATGAGAGTCTATTTAGATAACAACGCAACAACCATAGTGGACCCTAAAGTGTTTGAAGAGATGGTTCCTTATTTTTGCCAGATGTATGGCAATCCAAATTCGTTACATGAGTTTGGCAGCGAGAGCCACCCCGCACTTCGTAAAGCAATGGATCAGCTGTATGCTGGTATTAATGCAAGTGATGATGATGATATTGTCATTACATCCTGTGCTACCGAGAGCAATAACTGGGTGATTAAAAGTATCTATCATGACTACATCTTAAATGGTGATAAAGATCATATTATTACCACTGAAGTGGAACATCCTGCTGTTGGGGCTTCCTGTAAATTTTTAGAAACGCTTGGTGTTAAAGTGACCTATTTACCGGTTAATACCGATGGTGTCATTAATGTAGAAGACCTTAAAAATGCCATTACTGATAAAACGGCGCTTGTCTCCATTATGTGGGCAAATAATGAAACGGGTATGATTTTCCCGGTTGAAGAAATTGGAGCTATCTGTAAAGAAAGAGGCGTACTTTTTCATACCGACGCTGTTCAAGCGATTGGTAAAATTCCCGTCGATGTGCAAAAAGTGAATGTTGATTTTCTCAGTTTCTCAGCACATAAATTCCACGGACCAAAAGGGATTGGTGGTCTTTATATTCGCAATGGACAAGCCTTGACACCTTTCTTTCATGGCGGCGAACACATGGGCGGACGTCGTAGTGGAACACTCAATGTCCCAAGCATCGTAGGCATGGGAAAAGCAATGGAACTTGCTGTTGAAGCGCTTGATTTTGAAAAAAATAATGTCAGACGTTTAAGAGATAAACTCGAAGATGCCCTTTTACAAATTCCTGAAATGATGGTGGTTGGTACGAAAGAACAGAGAGTTCCCAATACCATTTTAGTCAGCGTAAAAGGTATTGAAGGCGAAGCGATGCTATGGGATCTCAATCAAAGCGGCATCGGTGCGAGTACGGGAAGTGCGTGTGCGAGCGAAGCACTTGAATCAAACCCTGTTATGGAAGCGATTGGTGCAGAGGCAGATTTAGCGCACACAGCACTTAGACTTTCTCTTTCACGTTTCACCACAGAAGAGGAGATTGATTTTGCAATTGACGTCATTCAAAAAGCAGTTGTGAGACTTCGTGCCATTTCAAGCACGTATGCATATGCCCCTTCATGGCATGTCAGTAAATTATAATGATAAATAACACTAGAGGATAAAAAAATGGCAAAAAATAGTTTAATTGGCGGCTCCATTTGGGAGGAATACAGCCAAAAAGTACAAGATTTGATGAACCACCCACAAAACATGGGTGAATTAACAGAAGAAGATGCAAAAAAAGAGGGTGGCAAACTCATTATTGCAGACTTTGGTGCAGAGAGTTGTGGCGACGCCGTCAGACTTTACTGGATTGTAGATGAAGCAACCGAAATCATCAAAGAAGCAAAATTTAAAAGCTTTGGTTGCGGTACCGCCATTGCAAGCTCAGACACTATGGCAGAGCTTTGTAAAGGCAAAACTGTTTCTGAAGCGGTTAAAATCACCAATATTGATGTTGAAAAAGCAATGCGTGATGAACCCAATACACCGGCTGTTCCACCTCAAAAAATGCACTGTTCTGTTATGGCGTATGACGTTATTAAAGCAGCAGCAGCATCGTTTAAAGGCGTGGATGCCGCTTCATTTGAAGATGACATTATTGTGTGTGAATGTGCGCGTGTTAGCCTTGGAACGATTAAAGAAGTGATTAAAATCAACAACCTAAAAACCGTTGAAGAGATTACAAACTATACCAAAGCAGGTGCATTTTGTAAATCCTGTATTAAACCCGGTGGGCATGAGGCACGTGAACATTACCTTGTTGATATTTTACGTGACACAAGAGCTGAGATGGAACATGACCATTTACTTGCGATTTCTAATTCAAAAATCGAAGGAAGCAACACGGTTAGCTTTGAAGAATTAACCGTTGTTAAAAAACTCAAAGAGATTGAAGCCGTGATTGATGAAAATATTCGTCCTATGCTTGTCATGGATGGCGGTAACCTCGAAATTTTAGATATCAAAGACGGTGATGATGGAATGACAGATGTTTATATTCGTTACCTTGGTGCTTGTAGCGGTTGTGCAAGCAGTTCAACAGGAACACTTTTCGCGATTGAAGCCGTACTACAAGAAAAATTAAGTAAAAATATACGAATATTACCTATCTAAAACATTGGGAGGAGTTTTTTTCTCCCCTCCCAATCTTTCGAAATCTTTTACATGTAATAAGGAAAAAATGTGGCAAAAGTCGAATTTTTGGGGCCATTGGCGCGTCCAAGTATTGAAGTAGATATTTCCAATTTGAAAGAACTGAAAACATTTTTCAAAGACGATAATGAACTCCAAGAGTGGCTTGGCATCTGTGCTGTGGCTATCAATGATACACTGGTTTGCTCTTTAGATGTTCCTCTTTCCAAAGACGATAAAATCTCCTTACTCCCTCCAGTTTGTGGAGGTTGAAAATGTTAGAACTTCATAATGGGCCTTTACAGGTAGAGGCAATTCTTGCTTCGTGGTATGCCCAAATCAACGATAAAAATTACGGAGCGTTCATCCCTTTTGTTGGAATCGTACGTGACGAAGATGGCATTGATGGGCTGAGTTTTGATATTTATGAGCCTATTTTAACCAGCTGGTTTAATGCGTGGCAAGAAGTCGCCAAAGAGCAACATGCCTATCTTTTGATGGCACATTCGCGTGGGGATGTCCCAAATCATACCTCAAGCTATATTGCCGCGGTTGTTTCTCCTAAACGTAAAGTTGCCCTTAAAATGATTAATGATTTTGTGGAAGATTTTAAAGCTAACGCGCCTATTTGGAAATATGACCTTGTGGATGGCAAGCGCATTTATGCGAAAGAACGCTCCCATATTATTAGCGGTTCGGGCCTTTTAAAGGCTGACGCATGAGCCAATTTCCTCCCTTTGATGAAACATTAAAAGCACTTGAAGCTTCTATCACAACAGAATTTGGTATCGAAAATATTTTTATTGGCGATGCGCAAGGGCGTTACTTAGCTATCGATATCATGGCACGCGAAAACAATCCTACCCATGAAACCTCTTCGATGGATGGTTATGCCATTCGATTTATCGACCAACAATTAGGCGCACTTCGTATCAGTGATTTTGTGCCAGCAGGTACAGAAACACGTGGGGTGGTTGCAAAAGGCGAGTGTGTAAAAACCTTTACGGGAACGTTGATGAGTGAGGGCAGCGATACGCTGATTCCCATCGAAAATGTCGAAGTAAAAGAGGAAATGATTCACATTACGTCAGCAGTTCCTAAAGGTTTTGCGGTTCGCCCGATTGGTGAAAACTATAAAGCGGGAGAGATCCTCATTAAAAAAGGCACGAAAATCGGTTTTGCTGAGATTGGTGTCATGGCGGAACTGGGGATGGTACAAGTCGAAGTTTTTATGAAACCTCGTGTTGCTATTCTTTCTACGGGCAATGAAATCTTGGATTTTGGTGAAACGAAAACCTCTTACGCACAGATTAGAAGTTCCAATCACGTAACCGTCGAAGCGATTTTACGCCAATTAGGCTGTGAGACGATGCGGTTTAAATTGATTAAAGATGAGCGCGAGCTGATAGAACAACAACTGCGCCAAGCGCTTCGCTGGAGTGACATCGTGATTACGACAGGTGGTGGCAGTGTGGGCGATTTTGATTTTATTCAAAGTATCTTGACCGATATGAAGACCGAAAATATTATTGATGGCTCCTACATGAAACCAGGTCGCCACATTCGTGTGGTTAAGGCAGACCACAAATACATCTATGCCCTCCCAGGGTTTCCTTACAGCGCTTCAGTCTGTACCTTTTTGTTCATCGCTCCACTGCTTCGCAAAATGAATGCGCAAACTTTTGCCCTTCCAACAACCAAAGCGACTATGGGCGAGTTTTATAAAAAGCGCTCTAAATTTGTCGAATTTACTGCTTGTAATCTTCGCTTTTGTGATGGACAACTCATTGTTGATTTGGAAGGGAAAAAAGAAGGAAGCAGTGCCATTCTCAATAATCTTTTAGGCTCTCCTGTACTGTTACGTGTTGAAAAAGATGTTCAAAAAATCGAAAAAGGTGAGATGGTCGATATCGTATTGCTAGGTTCTTAAGAGCCTAGCAATACTCGCTTTTTTATTAAAATAAACCTATCCAACTCCAATAGGTATAAACCATAATCGTACTAAAGATTGCACCAAAAAGACTCATAATAGCGCCAACTTTAATCAATTCGCTCGAGGTAATCTCCTCGGTTGCAAGACCAATGATGTTTGGAAGATTGGAAACGGGGAGTAAATATTGGTGGAGCATATTCATCGCAACCAAGAGAACAAAAGCGGTGACTTGCATGCTTGCATTGGCAGGAAGTGCCGCTACGGCTACGGCATGCGCGATAACCACAGGTGTTAAAGCCGTTGTTTTAGGACCAGCTCCAGTGAATAAAACTTGAAGCGCAAGCATCAGCCAGATAAAAATGACCACTTGTAATCTTACATCCAACGTCAGCAATGGATGAAAAAAGGTACTTGCGAGCCACTTTGCCGCACCGGTTTTTACTAAGAGTGAACCCATAGACAAACCTGCACCATACACGATAAAAACATTCCAAGGCACTTTTTTTTCAGCCTCTTTCCATGTCATGACTTGCGTAGGAACAGGGGCAATCATGGCGGCAACGGCAAGCATGGCAACCAATGTAGTATTAAGTCCATGAAGTTTGTCCGTAGCCCACAAAAGAAGGGTTGCTATGAAAATAACAAACGCATATATCTCTTTTGAACTCATTTTTCCCATATCTGTCAATTGTTGATTCATCACATCACGACCTGCAGATATATCTTCAATATCAGGTGGAAACATTTTGATAATAATATATGTCGCAATTAAACCCATGAGTAAAGCAGGTGGCATACCTATTTTAAACCACTCCATCCAACTGACTTCAACGCCTGTGGCATTTTTTAAAAGACTCACCGAGATTGGGTTGGCCGCATGTGAAGTCATAATGCCCATACAATACATGGTTCCAGCGATGGTCACAATATAAATCAACCCTTTTACGAGGGTACTTTTTCCTTTTTCTGCACCAAACGCTAAACCCATAGAGGTAATAATAGGTAAAACTAAAAGCGTTTTTGCCGCGAGTGATGGGATAAAAAACGTCATTATGAGTGTGACGAGAGAAATTGCCCAGTATAAGTTGATGGCAGATTTTCCAATTTTACTGACAATAATGAGGGCTAGCCGTTTTGAAAGCCCACTGTCTCCCATACACGCAGCCATAACCATACCTAACATCACAATCCACACACCTGTTGAAGAGTATCCAATCAGTGCTTCGCCAATTTTTCCTGCTCCAAAAAGAACCAAAAAAGCGATGATTAAAAACCCGCTTTGTGCATCATCTAGGGCTTGTGTAATCCAGACAATGATTGCAAAAATACCAACTCCAAGCGCTACTTTTCCTTTGAAATTGAGTCCTGCCATTTCAGGTGTGAGATAAATCATGGAGAGCATAGCGACTAAAGCCAAAAGAATAAAGGCAATTTTCTTTGCGTTAAACATCTTAACCTCCTGTAAATGCGAATGCTTTAATGTCAGGTCAGGAAAATAAACAAATGACTTATAATAAAGATTATAAAGAGTAAATTTAAATCTTGGAGTAGAATAAGATAAGAAACCTTAAACTTGTAGAATGTGTAAGAAATTGTCTCAAAGATGTGTGACATTTTTTTATTTAGGTGACAAAAGGTTTTTACATGTAAAAACCTTTTTGTAATTACAAGACGTTTACACCCAGTACTTCATCGCGGTAATTATTTCTTTCATAGATACCCAGATACTTGATATTTTTGGCAAAAAACGTGAGTTCTTCTAAGGCGAGTTTTATGGATTTTTCTTCAGGATGACCGTCGATTTCAAGGTGAAATTGACTGACTTGAAGTGGCGTATCGGGCATGCTATAACTCTCGAGTTTAATAAGATTGACTCCATTGGTCGCAAAGCCACCGAGCGCTTTATAGAGTGCCGCAGGAATATTGCGTACTTGAAAAAAAAGTGAAGTGATATAGCGTTTGGTCTTATCATAGGTCGGTGTCATATTTTGTTTTGAAAGAACGATAAAGCGCGTGACATTGCCTTTTTGGTCACCAAAATCGGCATCAAGTATTTCCAAATTATAAAGCTTTGCCGCAAGTTCTGATGCGATAGCGCCGTATGTCGGGTCATTTTTCTCTTTGACTTCTTGTGCGGCACCTGCTGTGTCAAATTGAGCGATGGCTTCAAAATGATTTTGAATGATATGCTGATGACATTGTGCCAGTGCTTGCGGATGTGAAGAGACGTATTTAATGCTCTGAATGGAGCTTCCTTTGACACCTAAAAGACAATGTTTCACTGGTTGGAAATGCTCCGCCACAATGTGTAGAGCCAGCTGTGGGATTTTACGGTAAATTTCTTCAACACGTCCTGCGGTAGAATTTTCAAGAGGTATCATCGCAAAATTAGCGGTTTCGGCTTCAACCAATTTCATAGCATCTTCAAAGGTATGGCACGCGATGGCAATCGACTGAGGGAAAAAACCTTTACACGCCAGATGAGAATAAGCGCCTTCAACGCCTTGATAAGCAATCACGTAACTGTTCACAGGGTTTCCTTTAAAAAAGCTCATTTTACCGTTTACGTGCTGAAAAAATACGTAATGGTTTTTACATGTAAATCTAAAAAAGCGCTAGGAATCCCGCATAAATAAAGAGGTAGCGCAAAAATTTTGCGCACAAAACGGTGAATAAAAATTTACGCCACGAATAGTGTGCGACACCTGCAACAAACGTTAATGGGTCGCCAATGATGGGAAACCACGAAAACCACAGTGTCCAAAACCCGTAGGTATTAAACAAGGTTGTTGCTTTATCCAGCCATTTTTGTTTCATATAGTGTTTACGTTTTGCAAAATCTGTCGCATATTTGCCTAAAAGGTAATTAGTGAATGAGCCAAGCGTATTGCCTAGAGTGGCAAAGAGTAAAAGCAAAATAGATTGATGCTGTTCAGAGAGAAGGTAGACAAAAAGTGCTTCGCTTCCACCGGGCAAAAGCGTGGCAGAAGCAAAGCTTGTCAGAAATAAAGAGAGATAAACCACTTAAGAAATGACAGCGACAATTGTTTCTTTGTCCGTGAGATTGGCGTCGTATTTGACGACTAAGATTTGCTCACTCTCATTGCGATACCACTCCACAATGCCCTTAAGTCCTTTAAGGTGCTCAATGCGTGTTATATCAAATTCGCCATACGGGATATAAATATTTTTATTGTGTTTTGGGTTTTGAAGCGAGGCGATCAGAAAAAGCCAGAGAATACAGGTAATAAAGATAACCCATGCAATTTCCATCATACCAAAGTGCTGTAAGAAAAAGCCACCAAACACACCACCGATAAATGTACCTGCGTAGCCAAAAGAGTTAAAAACACCTAGTGCTGCGCCTTTTTGATGTACTTTTGCGTATTTACTTGCCATGGATTGCATGAGCGGTTCGTGCATATTAAAGCCGATAAAGAAGATGATAACGCCCACAATGAACCAAGAAGCGGAGTGTGCATACCCCATGATGACGTAACTCAGTGCAAACAAAGCAACGCCAATCATCAGCATCTCTTTGGCTTTATGCTTTTTCTCACCCATAATAGCAGAAGGTCCCATCGCAATAACGCCAAAAATCATCGCAGGAAGATAGACCATCCATAGCTCTTTTTTAACGTAGCCAAAATTTTTCAGCATGATAATAGGAATCACCAAAAAGGCCAAAGTCATCATCCCTTTTTGAAGCAAATTGGTGATGTTCATCTTCATCAAATTTTTATCTTTAAAAATGTGTCTGAGTTGGGTTTCATCTGCGCCGTAATGGTGGACGATTTTAGGAGGATTTGGGACTTTGGTAAAGAGAATGATAATAGCAAGTAACGAAAGTCCTGCCGTAATAAAAAAGAGTTTATCGACGCCATAATAACCGCCAATCACAGAGCCTAGCATCATCGAAATGGCAAAACTAGCGGCGATACTTCCACCCATCACTGCCATAGCGTGTGCGCGAACTTCTTCTTTGACCATATCGCTAATCATCGCTGTTCCAACGGCTCCAATGGCGCCAGCACCTTGTAAAAAACGACCAAACATTAAAGTATAGATACTTTCGCTAAATCCACAGACGATGGAGCCAGCCATAAAAATGACCAGACCAATAAAAATCGTAATTTTGCGGCCTATTTTATCGGAGAGGATGCCAAATGGAATTTGAAGAAGCATTTGTGTAATCGCATATCCACCGATGGTGATACCGACTAGGAATTCGCTGGAGCCTTCTAAATGCAGTGCATAAACAGACAGAACAGGCAGAACAATAAAGAGACCTAAAAAACGGAGTGAGATAATCAAACTCAATGGGAAAATGGTTTTAATCATAGGCGAAAAAATCCTCGTAATGTATTCATGACAATTTTACCTTCCTTAAACTTTGAAAATTCTATGAGATATGAAAATGAAACATTGTGCAAGGTTGTTTTATGTTATAATCCTCTCAACACATTTGAAAGGATGCACGATGGATATTACACATATTTTAGGCTTTATGGGATGTGCCTTAATTTACTTTATTTCACTTTATTACATTGGGCTAAATCATTGGCTCGTTTTAGAAAATGACAAAATGTATGCACAATTTGATTCAATCAAAGCAGAGTTGGCAGCACTGAAAAAAGCTGCTTAAATCAAGAGGTACGAGCTACCTCTTTTCCTTGGATACCGATGCGCTATTATTTCCCCCTTCTTCTTTGTTTTATGTTTGTGGTGAGCGGCTGTGCTCCAAAATCTTCTCCAACTCCTGAAGACCAAGCGTTAGTTACCTCCTTAGAAACGGGTAATGTCCGTTTTGACGAACTGGCTCAAAATGAAAATTTTGATGAACTCTTAGAGCTTTTCAAGGTGGATTGCAAAGCACCTTTAACACAAAAAGTGTATGCCAATGTATGCCAACAAGCATTACATGTAAAAGATGCAAAGGCGTTTTTTAAGACCTCCTTTGAGCTAAAACGCATTGAACCCAATGAGCAACGCTCCATGCTGACAGGCTATTATGAACCGCTTTTGCATGGGAGTCTAAAAAAGACCGAACGCTTTAAATACCCCGTGTACGCAAAGCCCAAAGATTTGCTCAAAATTGTCGGTGAAAATGACAAACAGATGCGCGGGCGCTCCGTCAAAGGCAAAATGCTTCCTTATTTTACACGCGCTGAAATTGCTAAACACAAACTCAAAGCCGACGTTATTTGTTATGTCGATGACAAAATTGACTTGTATTTTATGGAAGTGCAAGGCTCAGGCAGAGTTGAATTGGATGATGGCAGAGTCATCTTTGTAGGTTTTTCTGATACCAATGGCCATCAGTACAAGTCACTTGGACGAGAGATGATTAACCGAGGTATTTTTGCTAGTGTGGAAGAGGTCTCTTTGCAAAGTATTCGTGCATGGCTTTTAGCCCATCCCAAAGAGGTTGATTCTCTTTTAAATACCAATCCAAGCTATGTTTTCTTTCGTAAAATGGAGCAAAAAGCAACAGGCAGTTTGGGGCTTGTTTTAACCCCAGAGCGTTCAGCTGCTGTGGATAAAAGCTATATTCCTTTAGGCTCCCTCATCGCGGTACGCAGCCATTCGGATATTTACAGTGTCGATAAATTTGTCTTTGCGCAAGATACGGGCGGTGCTATCAAAGGACCTAACAGGGCCGATATGTTTATGGGCTATGGTCCTCGAGCACAATATGTAGCAGGTGAACTCAAAGCTCCACTTGAAGTGTGGATCATGCAACCGAAGTTTTAAACAAAAATCGGTACAATAAACATTCATTTGCGTATGTGGAGTAGGGTTTGAGAATTATTTTAGCGACATCGAATCAAGGCAAAGTCAAAGAGTTTCAATCGTGGATTCAAGAGTATGAAGTTATCGCGTACAGCGATATTATGCCTTCATTTGAGATTGAAGAAACAGGAAAGACGTTTAAAGAAAACGCGCTGATTAAAGCACGCGCTGTTTTTGAAAAACTGGACGATAAAAATGATATGGTCTTAAGTGATGACAGCGGTATCAGTGTGCCTGCATTAGGGGGTATTCCTGGAATTTACAGTGCGCGTTATGCAGGAATCAACGCAAATGCGAAAGATAACTTAAACAAACTGATTCATACGCTTCAAGAGCACCATTTAGAAGCAACACCAGCGTATTATACAGCTGCCATTGCCTTGGTGTGTAAAAAAGGCGAGTTTTGCGTTCATGGATGGATGCATGGAACCGCCATTGCAGAGGCTAAAGGCACTAATGGTTTTGGGTATGATCCGATGTTTATGCCATTAGGCTACGATAAAACGTTGGGTGAATTGGAAGAGAGTGTGAAAAAAGCGTTTTCGCACCGAGCGCGAGCATTAGCGTTGGCGCATATCATCATTAACAGTTTGAAATAAAAACGTAATCAAAATAAATTACACTGCTATACAGTGTTTGTGGCAGTCAAAACGTAATCAAAATAATTCTACTAGGCTTTTTTGATAATGGCTATGGCGTATAGCTCTTATTAAAGAAGCCTTATCTTAACTTTAATTCTGCCAACATGTTGGCTAGCTTTAGCGCCCTAGTGGCTAATCAAAAGAGCTTAGCTCTTTTGGCGTGGTTGAGACTTTAAAAAAGTCAATTAAAACATTGAGAAGGATAAAAATGGCAACAGTATTAATTATTGGTGCGGGTGGAGTGAGCCGTGTGGTCACTAAAAAATGTGCGATGAACAGCGGTGTGTTTTCACACATTGTCTTGGCAAGCAGAACAAAAGCAAAATGTGACCAAATCGCAAAAGAGATTGAAGAATCTTTACATGTAAACATCGAAACGGCTGCGATTGATGCGGATGATGTGGATGCGTTGGTCGCTTTAATTGAAAAAGTCAAACCCGCTTTAGTGATGAATATCGCACTTCCGTACCAAGACTTAACGATTATGGATGCATGCGTTAAAACGAAAGTTCCTTACCTTGATACCGCAAACTACGAACATCCAGACTTAGCAAAATTTGAATACAAAGAGCAATGGGCAAGAGATAAAGCGTTTAAAGATGCAGGCATTATGGCACTTTTAGGCAGTGGATTTGACCCGGGCGTGACGAATGTTTTTTGTGCCTATGCTCAGCAATACCTGTTCGATGAAATTAACTCTATCGACATTTTAGACTGTAACGCGGGTGACCATGGGTATGCGTTTGCTACGAATTTTAACCCAGAAATCAACCTTCGAGAAGTCAGCTCCAAAGGGCGTTATTGGGAAGAGGGCAAATGGATAGAAACAGAGCCTGTTTCCGTGAAAATGGTCTGGGATTACCCAGAAGTGGGACCAAAAGACAGTTATTTACTCTACCATGAAGAGTTGGAATCTCTCGTTCAAAACATCAAAGGACTAAAGCGTATTCGTTTTTTCATGACGTTTGGTCAAAGCTACCTCACGCATATGAAATGTTTAGAAAACGTGGGCATGCTTCGCATCGACGAAGTTGAAGTCGATGGCGTGAAAATCGTACCGATTCAACTCTTAAAAGCACTGCTTCCAGACCCTGCAAGTTTGGGACCAAGAACGGTGGGTTACACCAACATCGGCTGTGTGTTTGAAGGTCTGAAAGATGGCAAAAAACGCAAAATCTACATCTACAATGTCTGTGACCACCAAGCGTGCTACCGTGAAACGGGTGCTCAAGCGGTGAGTTATACCACAGGTGTGCCTGCGATGATTGGGGCAAAAATGATGCTAGAGGGCAAATGGGGCGGCAAAGGTGTTTTTAATATGGAACAATTTGATGCCAAGCCGTTTATGGACGAGCTTAATGTTCAAGGGCTTCCTTGGAAAATCATTGAAATGAAACCTGAA
Organism: Sulfurospirillum sp. E15m; assembly: GCF_059415145.1. Classification (NCBI taxonomy): domain Bacteria; kingdom Pseudomonadati; phylum Campylobacterota; class Epsilonproteobacteria; order Campylobacterales; family Sulfurospirillaceae; genus Sulfurospirillum; species Sulfurospirillum sp. E15m. The sequence continues at coordinate 54,102 of NZ_JCAHZS010000011.1, read as the reverse complement.
GAGACTTTCGAGGTCCAATAATCTTTCTGCCCAAAGAATTACATGTCATTTCTTTGGGCACTTCTTCGTTACATGTAAAAGGACGAATATGTCAAAAAAAGCTAAAATCTTATGGACAACAGACAATAAAGAGACAGCGATGCATATGGTCTGTCTTTATGCGCACAATGCTCTTCTAAAAGGCTGGATGGATGAAGTGGAAGTACTGGTTTGGGGTGCTTCACAAAGACTTATTGCCGAAGATGTAGAAGTAAGAACGAAAGTCGAAGCCATGATTAAAGATGGTGTGAAAATCATTGCATGCCTTAAATGTGCCGACACAATGGACATAACAACTCCTCTACAAAGCTGTGGCATCAATGTTTTTTACACAGGAGAGCTCTTAAGCTCTTGGATTGAATCAGGCGAGAGTATTGTGAGCGTGTGATGCGTCAGTCTATTTTAATCACGGGCTGTTCCAGCGGTATTGGTTATACGTGCGCGCATGGGCTGAAAAAGCTAGGGTATAACGTTTTTGCAACCTGTCGGGACGAAGATGATGTCAAACGTCTTAGTGCAGAGGGGTTAAACGCATTTAAACTGGATTTGCGCGATTCTTCAAGTATTCATGTTGCACTTGCCTGGATGCTTTCCCAAAGCGGTGGACGCATTGATGTACTTTTCAATAACGCTGCTTACGGCCAACCTGGCGCTGTGGAAGATTTGAAGCGTGATGTGCTTCGCGAACAGTTTGAAACGAATGTCTTTGGGACACAAGAACTCACGAACTTGGTTTTGCCCTATATGCGCAAACAAAAAAGCGGACGTATCATTTATAACAGTTCTATTTTAGGGCTTGTCGCGATGAGTTATCGTGGGGCGTATAATGCCAGTAAATTTGCAATTGAAGGACTTGCTGACACGCTTCGTTTGGAACTTCTCAACAGCGGTATTGATGTAGTTTTGATAGAACCAGGGCCTATACGAAGTCATTTTCGTAAAAATGCGCTTTCTAAATTTTTAAAATACATCGACCAAGAGCGCTCTTTTCACAAAGAAGTGTATGAACAAACCTTAAAACGACTTCAAAAAGAGGGCGATGCTCCCTTTACGTTAGGACCTGAAGCTGTTTTGGAAGTGGTTGTGCAAGCGATTGAGGCACGAAAACCAAAAATCCGTTATGCTGTTACTTTTCCTACAAAACTTTTTAGGGTTTTAAAACGCATTTTCCCGACCTCATGGCTTGATAAAATCGCCTACAAAGCAGGGCAATAAGAAGCCAAACGGCTTCTTATCATGTTCTAAATTTATTTAAAATCGCATTGAGCTTTTCGGTGAGTGAGTTAAGATGTTCGCTTGCTCCCGCAATCTCTTCGACACTGCGTGTATTTTGAGTTGAAAGTGTATTAATCTCCTCAATCTTCGTAACGATGGCATCGATTTTATCACCCGTTTGAATGTAATCATCCACTGTTTTATCATTGAGTTTGGTTGCAAAGTCCATAATATCGACGGTGGTATTAATTTTTTGCTCAACATCACTGGCGATGGCTGTTAGCTCCTGAATTTCCCCAGAATTGCGGTTCATCTGCTCTGAACTATCGGTAATGGCTTGGACAATAACATTAATCGTCGCATTAATTTCAATCAAGCTTTTTTGAGTACGTTCCGCGAGTTTTCGCACTTCATCCGCGACAACGGCAAATCCACGCCCATGTTCACCTGCACGAGCTGCCTCAATTGCAGCGTTGAGTGCTAAAAGATTGGTCTGGTCGGCGATATCGCTGATGACGGTTAAAATGCTTTTGACTTGTTCGGCATCGGTGCTGAGTTGTTGCACTTTCCCTGCGAGTTCCATCTCTGTATGTGCACTGTTTTGAACCCTTTGTCCGAGTTGTTGAAGATGTGTGCGTGCCATACGCAACTCTTCATTGGCTTTGATTACTTCTTCTTTGGATGTTTTTGCTTTTTGAACAGAGGCAACAATTTCTGTTTTGGTTTCATGCGACATCTTCGTCGCTTGTGCGATAATGGCAGAAGAGTCTTCGACACGTTTGCCCACCTGCAATGTCGTGACAGAGAGTTCATGCGCAATGGATGCATTTTCATTACTGGTGTCTTTGGCTAGTTCAATGGTTGAGCGCACTTTTTCGATAAAGTGATTAATTTCGGTTGATGCAACGCCAATTTCATCATTATTTCTAATTTCAAGTTGTTTGGTAAGGTCTCCATCTCCTGTGGCTAGATTGCGCGCGGTTGTTCCAAGATTAACAAGTGGTGCTGCAATGAGACGGTTGATAAGAAAATAGATACCAATGATGGCTAAAATGGCGACGATGGTTCCATAAAGCATCGTATCCCCAATCATAGCACGGATATTTTTCGATATTTTTTCACTTTGTGTTGCCACATGTTCATCGATATGGTCAATATAAACCCCCGATACTAAAATCCAATCCCACTCTTTAAAGTATTTTGCAAAAGCGAGTTTTGGAGCATCTTTTTTCGTAATAGGATGTGCAAAGTTATAGGTGACATAAACGCCATCTGGATTTGCGGCAACCCCTTCAATAATCTCTTTACGGTAGAGTCTCCCTTGTGAATCTTTGTCATCAAGTTTAATCGCTTTGCCAATCCATGAATGATTGACGCCATGAAAAGCGTATTCATACCCACCATTGGCACTTTTCTTTAAGGCATAAAAATAACCATCATCTCCATAACGGAGTTCTTCTAAAATACGAATCGCTTGTTCTTGAAAATTGGCTTTAATGCTTGATGCGTAATCGCCCGTTCCAATGACGACATCAAGAGGTTTGTAGTAAAAGTTGTAGGAGAGTTTTGATTCGTCTTTTTTTGTAATAGGATGTGGCCAAATAAAATGCGTGACACCCGTGCCGTCTTGAGCCGCTTTGATAATATCTTTAATAACGAAGCTTCCTTCTTTGTCTTTCATTTCGATAAGATTTTTCCCAACCAATGCTTTATTGATAGGATGTACGACATTAACGCCTTCTAAGTTATACGCGTAAAAATAACCGACATCGTTGTTATAGCGGTAAGCATTGATAAGGTTGAAAAGCATAGAGCGCAACTCTTCGGCGGAGAGTTTATCTTTGTTGCTGTTGTAAACGTCATCAAGAATTTTTTTGAAGGTCATTGCGTCTTTTTTGACTTGTTCTGCGATTTTTTCTTGGGAAGATGAGGCTTCATAAAATGAATGAATGGCTTTTTCTGCCATCATTGTATAGGCCTTCAACTCATTTTTATTGTTTTCTAAAATGAGTTCTCCTTGGTCTTTCATCTGTGTTTGCGCAAGTAGATTTGCTTTATAAATCGTTACACACAGTGAAATACCAGCCACAACAAAAATAGCTGTAATGAATAAGATAAGCGTTTTAAACTTAATGTTCAAAGTTTTCATTATCTCTCCTTTTAATTAACATAAGTAATGCCCATATCGTCCATTATGGCAAAAAAGTGTTGTATTTGCGTTGTATTGTATAATTAAGAGGAAACATGTTACATTTAGTGTGTAAAAGAGGGAGCGTCAAGTATGGTTAAAATCAGTCGAATAGAAAGTATCTTAGAAGAGATTAAAACACCTGTGTATATCTGCGAAGAAGCACTTTTAGAAGAAAATCTTAAAGTATTAAAAGAGGTGAGTGAGCGTTCCGGTGCTACGGTTCTTTTAGCGCTCAAAGGGTTTGCCTTTAAAGCCCTTGCCCCCTTGGTTGATACCTACCTTAGTGGGTGTACGTGCAGTGGATTGCATGAAGCTAAATTTGCAAAAGAGTACTTTAATGGCACAATTCATACCTATTCACCTGCGTATAAAGAAGATGACATTGATGAAGTCATTGCGCTGAGTGATCATTTGATTTTTAACTCCTTTCATCAATGGGAGACCTACAAACACAAAGCTATTGGTAAAACAAGTTGTGGTCTGCGCTTGAATCCAGAGGTCTCTTCAAGTCCTGTGGATTTGTACAATCCGTGCGGTCTTTACAGTCGTTTGGGCATTACCAAAGAGAATATGCAGTACGACAAGCTTGAGGGCATCGAAGGGCTTCATTTTCATGCCCTGTGTGAGCAAGATGCTAGTGCTTTAGAAGAGGTCTTAAAAGGGTTTGAAGCACGATTCGGCGATTTGATTCCCCGTATGAAATGGGTCAATTTCGGCGGCGGTCATCACATCACGCGCGAGGGGTATGATGTCGAAAAATTGATTCAACTGATTTCTGATTTTCGCACGAAATACAACGGCATTAAAGTCTATTTAGAACCAGGCGAAGCGGTGGGTTGGCAAACAGGGCCACTCGTGGCAAGTGTGCTAGACATCGTGCATAATGGCATGGACATCGCTATTTTAGACATTTCCGCCGAAGCACATATGCCTGACACCTTAGCGATGCCGTATCGCGCAGCGATTCGAGGTGCCGGTGAAGTGGGTGAAAAACCACACGTTTACAGACTTGGTGGCCCAACGTGTTTGGCAGGTGACATTATGGGCGATTACAGTTTTGATGCACCACTCAAAATCGGCGATAAGCTCATCTTTGAAGATATGATTCACTATACGATTGTGAAAAATACCACCTTCAACGGTGTTAAATTGCCTGATTTAGCGGTTTTACATAAAGATGGACATTATAAAGTGACAAGTCATTTCGGGTATGACGAGTATAAAAGGCGTAACTAAAAGAGCTTTACATGTAAAGACTGAATGACACCAAAGAAGCCGAATATATCAGCCTCTTTGATGTGCAAGTATTAACGGTTGAGTGCTATTTTAGTAGCCGCGATGAGAACGTTTTTGCCTTGTTCTAACGCTTCTTTGTTAAAATGCATTTTGGGGTTGTGAAGTCCTGGGGTTAAATCGCACCCTAAGCCAAAATAACCCGCTTTGATGGAAGGTTTTTCTTTGATGTAATAGTGAAAATCTTCGCCGCCTGCGGTTTTAATTGGTGGGCAGAGACCTTCTTTCCCATAAACTTCTACAATCGCTTCGCTTAAGACGGCAATCGCTTCATCTGAGTATTCTGCCGCTGGGATGGCGAAATAATTGGTCACATCAACTGTTGCTCCTACCGTTGCCGCACCTGCAATAATCGCTGCTTTGGCTTTTTCAAGTAATTTTGCCATGGTGGGGTTAAACTCGGAGCGTACATCCCAAATGACGGTTGCTTCGCTGGGGATGGCATTGGTCACGCCCGCATCGGCGATCATCTGGGTGGCTTTGATGCTGTACGATTCGGTGGGGTTGAGGTGAATGGCATTGACCGCTGTGATTGCCGCCACCGCCGCATCAATCGCATTGACACCCAAATGCGGGCGCGCGCCGTGTGCCGCAACACCGTGGAAAACCGCTTTGAGTCTTTCTGAGGCGGCGTGGTACAGTGCAGGCGTTGCTTGACCCATACTCGCCTCTTCGATAGGGCGTAGATGCAGACCTAAGATCATATCGACATCGTCAATCGCGCCACCTTTGACCATCGCAAGTGCGCCCGTGCCGATCTCTTCGGCAGGTTGGAAGATGATTTTTAATTTTCCTTGGCTGATGGCACCTGTTTTAAGCAGCTCCTCGGCGGCGGCTAAAACCATGGAAGAGTGCGCATCGTGACCGCAGGTGTGCATGGCGCAGAGTTTACCCTCAACGATATGTCCCAGCGCATCAATATCGCCTCGAAGCGCTATGACAGGTCCTTTAACGCCGCTGTCATAAACGCCCACAACACCTGTTGTGCCTCCGATGTTGGTGGTAACGCTAAAGCCTGCTTTGCGCAGTTCCTCGGCTAAAAATGCGGCGGTTTTGTGTTCTTCAAACCCTAATTCCGGAATTGTATGTAGATAATCGTATAGTTCAATAACTCTTGACATTATTATTCCTTGTAATATTATTTAATGCATACAAATAAACTGCTCTAAGTACTAGATTTTTATTTCTAAGAATGTCTAAGTTTTACTTATTTTTTGCTTATTTTGCCGATAATATAGTGATTTATCCATGTCTTAAATAGTATCATATCGCAATAAAAAAGAGAAAAACTACTCCTCACTTTTTTCTCATTTTTTTTTGCTAAAATGGAAAAGATTTTAATTTTGTAATATTTAATATTATCATATTTATATAAAATCTTATTAATAGGAGGATGTAAGTGGGTTTGGAAAACAGTAAACCAACACCAGAGTGGAATGTTGGCGTAGGGGCATACATTGCTTTGATTTTTGCAGTGCTCTTTTTTTCGGGTCTTTTTATGAAGGTCGATGGGATGGCATGGTTAGGTGCACTTGATTTTACAACATTAGCTGGAAAATTTGGAACCATACAAAGTGCTAAAGGTACTTTCTTAGGCTCAGGTGGTGCGAGTGCTAAGGGAGGGTTCTTATTTGCTTTATCGTTAGTCCCAACGGTGATGCTTGCTTTAGGGGTGCTTGAAATTTTTTCTCACTATGGCGCGATTCGTGCGGCGCATAAATTGCTCACGCCATTGCTTCGTCCAATTCTTGATATTCCCGGACTTACAGGTTTGGCGTTGATTACAGACTTGCAAAGTACTGACGCGGGCGCGGCACTTTCAAAAGAGTTGTACGATGAGCAACAGATTACTAAAAAAGAGCTTGTCATCATGGCCGCATGGCAATACTCAGGTGCTGGCCTTATCAATAACTATTTTGCGATTGGTTCAGCGCTATTTGCTTCATTAACCGTACCTATTATTATGCCTTTGGTATTGATGATTGTCATGAAATTTATTGGAGCGATATGCACACGTTTAGCATTAAATACTATTTATAAGAAGGATTTTGTCAATGAGCAATAATACAACACCTACCACCAACAACCCTTTCGATATTTTTGTTATAGGTGCACGCAAGGGATTTCATATTGCGATTAATAACTTAATGCCCAATGTTTTAATGGCGTATGTTATTGCCGAGATTTTAAATATCACAGGAGCGATGCAACTCATTGGTCATATATTTGGTCCCGTGATGGGATTTTTTGGGTTACCCGGTGAAGCAGTGACGGTACTACTGACAACATGGTTATCATGTTCAGCGGGTGTTGGTATTACGGTGAGCTTGTTCGCTAAGGGCGTTTTAACCACGACACATATCACGATATTGATGCCTGCTCTCTTTTTGATGGCCTCACAAATCCAGTATATGGGTCGCCTTTTAGGTGTTGCCGATGTTCCTAAAAAATATTGGCCTTTTTTGATGGTTATCAGTATTTTTAATAGTTGTATTGCAATGTTTGTTATGCGCTTTTTCGTATAAGCGTTTCTTTTACATGTAAAAGGAATGTCGCAAGATTTTCTTTTTACATGTTATACCCTTTCTCTTCTGCTCTTTTAAATAAGTTTTCAATGCTGATATGAATTTTTTGATTGTTACCCACTGTTTACTGCTTTAGCGTTAGGATTGCTATTGGGAAATTCCCAAGCCAAACACAGGAGGAGATGATGACGATCAGTTCAAATTCTCTCTACGGAACATCATCGTATGGTTCGTATGGCAGCAGTACGAGTTCGAGTAGTACCTCTCTTAGTTCACAGTTTGCAGAAGCGTTGCTTACTTCTATGGACAGTGATTCAAGTGGTTCTATTGACAGTACTGAGTTTAGCAGTGCAGCTCTAGCATTATCAAGCAGTACCGATGAAAGCACCATTAGTGATGCTTTTTCTTCTCTTGATAGTGATGGAGATGGAACAATCAGCGCAGATGAATTGAGCGCATTGTTCTCAGATGGTTCAACTATGGCAGCTGGAGGCATGCCCCCGCCTCCACCGCCAGCACAATCTTCATCTTCAAATAGTACGGAAGATACAGGTTATACGGCAGATGAACTCACCGCGATGGCGAGTGAAGTTTCCTCTACCGATAGTAATCTTGCTTCTTTACTCGCATCTGTTGTCGAAAATTTTGACGCAGCCGATGCAAATGGTGATGGAAAAGTAACCTCTGCGGAAGCAATGGCGTATCAGCAATCAACGCAGGATTCAACAACCGATGCAACAGAGACGAGTACTGTCGCTGCGGCTGGAAGCATGCCCCCGCCTCCACCGCCACCGTCATCTTCTTCAACTAATGAAGAGGATACAGGATATACCGTAGATGAGCTCACCGCGATGGCGAGTAGTGTTTCATCTACAGACAGTAATCTTGCTTCACTCTTTGAAACATTGGCTTCGAATTTCGATGCTGCTGATACCAATAGTGATGGTAAAGTAAGCTCCGCTGAAGCGCAGGCCTATCAGGAATCAACCAAAGCAGACAGTATTAGTGCGACAGAAACGAAGACGCAGGATAATAGCGATACATTGATGAAAGCGCTTTTATCTCAAATCATCTCAAATTATGCCACACAAAATACCCTCTCTGGTACTTCTGTAAACTTTAGTGCCTAAGATGCAAGCCACGCACTAAGCAAAGCGTGGTTTGTTACTTTTCATTTACTGACGCTTTGCTATAATCGGCGTCATGATTAAAATTTTAATGATTGAAGATGACATTGAACTCGCACAATTACTTCAACATTCTCTTGCCAAAGAGGAGATTGATACCCTCTTAGCTTTTACGCCATTGGATGGGTTGATGGCACTCCAACAAAACTCTTTTGACGCGTTAGTTCTTGACCTTTCTCTTCCTCAAATTGACGGCTTAGAAATTTGCCGTATCGTTCGTGAATCCATCCCGAATTTACCGATTATTATCTCTTCAGCTAGGTCAGATATGAGCGATAAAGTCATGGGATTTGAAAGAGGAGCCGATGATTTTTTACCTAAACCCTACAACCCAAGAGAGTTGGCGTATCGTTTACGTGCTATTTTGCGTCGGGGAAATTTGGGAAATGAGCAAGAACAACAGTTTGTTTTTGCTATTGATGAAGACAAACACATTATTACCCGTGCGAGCAAAGAGGTTAAGCTAACAATGGCGGAATATGACATTGTCTCTTACATGCTCAAAAAAGAGGGGTTTGTCATTTCTCGTGAAGAATTACTTTTAAATATCGGTTCCATTAAGTATGAAAGCAGTCTTAAAAGTATTGATGTCATTATGGGGAGAATTCGTCAAAAAATAGGCGATGACCCAAAAAAACCTCGTTTTATTCTCTCGGTTCGTGGTGTTGGTTATAAGTTTGTCAATGCGTAAAACATCTATATTAACGCTTATCTCTGTATTTTTTGCTCTAACGCTGGTTGTTATTAATATTGCTTTTATGCTCGAATACAAACGTCAAAAAAGTGAGATACAACTCTTTACCTTTCAACGCTTTATGATGGCCGTAAAAATCTTACATGACCATGTCAGCGATGAAGAAAATCAGCTTTTAAAGCTGGGCGTGCGCATCAGCAATGTCGATAAATTTTTCTTAGAAGAAAAAGGAACAAAGCTTTTAGAAGACCCGTTTGCTCATATGGTTTTATGTGACAATAAACTCTATTTTGTACCAAGTATGCCACCTCCGCCACCGCCTCCTTCTCCCTTGTCGTTTAGCGGTGATATGGATACCTTTTTTGGACCCATGGAGAGAATGCCTTTTGCGCCGCCTATTTTAGAAAACATTGAGGAGTTTTCGCTTTATCGGCTGTGGGTATTAGGTGCAGTTATCAATACGTTAATGCTTCTCTTTTTTGCGATGGTGCTTCGAAAGTTATTGAGGCTTCGTCTTTTAAAGAGCGATATTCGTCACTTTGGTGAAGAGAAAAAATTTAATCCCATCACTGTAGATAGCCAAGATGAATTAGGGGAGATTGCAACAGAGTTTAATTGTGCGATGGAAAAAATCCATCTTTTAAAAGAGGCACGAACCCTCTTTTTGCGCAATATTTTGCATGAGCTCAAAACGCCGATTATGAAGGGAAAAATTCTCTCTAACAGCGTTGAAAACACCAAACAACAAGACCAGCTAGAACGTATTTTTGAGCGATTAGAAACGTTATTAGGCGAAATGGTGAAAGTGGAAAAGCTCGCTTCCAACGAGTGGAATTTAGAAGCCAAAGAGTACCGTTTGGTCGATGTGCTGGACCATGCGATGGATTTATTGATGATGAGCGATAATAAACGCATTCATATCCATCACCAAGAAGAAGCGCCTTTGGTGAGTGTTGATTTTGAACTTTTTGCTACGGCGATTAAAAATTTACTCGACAATGCACTCAAACACTCCAATGAAAATGTTGAAATTGACATTAATGCAGAATCAATGAGTGTGTGCAGTTATGGTGAAAAGCTCTCCTCAAAACAACTGGATTTTTCGCGCGCGTTTAATCGTAGCGTAGAAGGCTCACGCAGTGGGTTAGGACTGGGGCTTTACATCGCCAATTCGATTATCGTGAAGCATGGTTTTGAACTCAGTTACGTGCATAACGAAGGACAAAACTTTTTTAGTATTCACTTCTTAAAATCCTAAAATCTTTTACATGTAAAACCGCATTTTCTTTTAGGTGTTTATTTTTTAATCACTTATCTGAATAATTAAAGTCAAAAATTCGATTATAATACGTGCAGAAAACATGTCATTGGGGTGAAAGCCTCAAGTGCTAACATAAAAATGATGGCTAGGGTTCCGGCACATTGTGCGTCTGGTCCGAGAGCTGTCGCCTCTTGAGTAGAGGTTCACGGAGGGATAAAAGCCCGGGAGGTTTTCAACCTCTTGGCGTGTTTATCAAATTCTACTCAGGAGTCTTCCATGAAGTCTTTCTTACAATCAACCCTTAAGCTTTGTGTTGCCGCTATGGTGGCTACTACGGTTATGACGACCTCTTTGATGGCGCAGACGAAAGAGAAGTTCCAAGTAGCGTGGACGATTTACGTCGGATGGATGCCTTGGGATTATGCTCAACAATCTGGCATCATTGATAAATGGGCTAAAAAGTACGGCATTGAAATCGAGATGGTGCAAGTCAATGACTACGTCGAATCCATCAATCAATACACCGCCGGTAAATTTGATGGCTGTGTGATGACCAATATGGACGCCCTTACCATTCCTGCTGCGGGTGGTGTGGACTCAACAGCGGTTATCATCGGTGACTTTTCCAACGGAAACGACGGTATCATCCTCAAAGATAAGAAAAAACTCTCCGACATTAAAGGTCAAAATGTCAATCTTGTCGAGCTTTCCGTATCGCACTACCTCCTTGCCCGTGGGTTAGAGAGTGTTGGTTTGAGTGAGAAAGACCTCAAAGTCGTCAATACTTCCGATGCCGATATTGTCGCGGCATTTTCTTCTAAAGACGTGACCTCTTTAGTCACATGGAACCCACAACTCAGCGAAATCAAAGGGATGAAAGGTGCTTCTTTGGTGTTTGATTCCAGCAAAATTCCTGGCGAAATCATCGACATGCTTGTGCTAAATACCCAAACCATTAAAGACAATCCAAAATTGGCTAAAGCATTAACCGGTGCGTGGTATGAAGTGATGGAGCTGATGAAAAAAGGTGATGCTAAAGCGATTAGTGCGATGGCAAAAGCTTCAGGCACCGATGTTGCAGGCTTTAACAGCCAACTTAAAACTACTAAAATGTTCTACAATGCCAAAGATGCTTTAGCGTTTTCAAACAGTGATGCTCTGCCAAAAACGATGCAAAAAGTGAGTGAGTTTTCGTATGACCATGGCATTTTAGGGGATGGCGCAAAAGATGCAACGTTTGTGGGAATGGCATTTCCAAAAGGAAAAACATACGGCAGTACCACTAATGTGAAGCTTCGTTTTAGCGATGAATATATGAAACTTGCCAGTGAAGGTAAATTGTAAGAGTTTGTAAAAACTCTCTTAAAAGAGGATGCACAATGCGACTGATTAACCAAAAGCCTTCTAATTCCACTGTTCTTTTGCTTGGACTGTTGCCTTTTTTGCTTGTTGTGTTGATATACGTTTTCGCATCAAACGCAAGATTACAAGAAAATGCAGACGATAAGCTCTTACCATCCATTTCGCAAATGGTGCAAACGATGGAAAAATCAGCTTTAAGTCCTAGCAAACGAAGCAATGAGATTATTTTTTTTAACGATACGCTCTCCTCTTTGAAACGCTTAGGCCTAGGAGTGGTTATCAGCGCACTTGTTGGGTTGGCGCTTAGTATTCCTTTGGGGCTGATTCCTTTGGTACGAGCAGGGTTTTCGCCATTCATTGCCGCCTTTTCGATGGTGCCGCCGATTGCTATTTTGCCTATTCTCTTCATCGTGTTTGGAATGGGCGAAGTGGCAAAAGTGGCACTTATTGTTATTGGTGTCACGCCTTTAATTGTGCGCGATTTGCAACACCGTGTGGAGGAGTTTTCCAAAGAGCAGCTCATTAAAGCGCAAACGTTGGGCGCTTCAACATGGACGCTTGTGATTCGTATTATTCTTCCGCAAATGTTGCCTCGTCTTTTAGATTCGGTGCGATTGACCTTAGGAACCGCATGGATATTTTTGATTTCTTCTGAAGCGATTGCCGCAACCGAAGGACTTGGGTATCGCATCTTTTTGGTACGTCGTTACTTGGCAATGGATATGATAATACCCTATGTGATTTGGATAACCCTGCTAGCGTTTTTAGCAGATTTTCTTTTGAAAAAAATGACATGTAAACTCTTTCCATGGTACGAAAACAAGGACAAAGCATGAGTTTAATCACCATTAAAAACCTGTGGAAACGTTATGGTGAAACGGTTGTGTTGGAAAATCTCTCTTTTAGTATTGAAGCGGGGGAATTTTGCACATTAGTAGGTCCTTCGGGATGCGGAAAGAGTACGTTTTTAAAGATGCTTTTAGGAGAAGAAAGCCCTAGCAAAGGGGTATTTCTCTTTGAAGGCAAACCCTTTCCTGCTGAACCAAGTGCTGAGCGCGGCATCGTGTTTCAACGCTATTCGCTTTTTTCACACCTCAGTGTGTTAGAAAATGTGATGCTAGGCATTGAATTAGGTGAGTCGCCTTTTTTGGGAAAACTGTTTGGAAAAGCGAAACAAAGAGCCAAAGAAGAGGCGATAGCCATGCTTGAAGCGGTAGGTTTGGGCGATGTGTTGCATCAGTATCCCGACTCACTTTCAGGCGGGATGCAACAACGTCTTTCCATCGCGCAATCTTTGGTGAAAAAACCAAAATTGTTGCTACTCGATGAGCCCTTTGGTGCGCTTGACCCTGGCATTCGTGCTGACATGCACGCACTCATTTTAGATTTGTGGAAAAAAAATAATTTAACGGTGGTGATGGTCACGCATGACCTTCACGAGGGATTTTACTTGGGAACAAGGCTGTTGGTGTTCGATAAAGTACGCCATGACCCACAAGCTCCCAATGCGTTTGGTGCAAAAATTACGTATGACATTCCGTTATTACGTGAAAAAGAGGGCGAAAAAAGCCTTCAAGAGTCAAGGATAAACAATGATAACTAAAGAAAATATCGTACTACAAGAGGTTTTGCCAGGCGGTGGCAAATGGTCAAAAATCATCAAAAGAGGCGACATCATTCGTCTGAGTGCACAAGATGCCAATGCAAGTTTGAGCGCGTTGTTTTACAATGCGGACAATACGGCTGAACGTTACAACTCCGCCGATACGGTGAAAATTCAATGGAACGCGTTTTTAGGCAAAGGAAAAGTCTTATTTTCCGAACTTGGGCATGTTTTGTTCTCCATTGTGGAGGATACGACAGGCGGACTCATCGATACCCTAGCGGGTATGAGCAATCCGCGTATTGTGGAGAAAAATTTTGGTCAAGGCACGTATGAAGAGCTTCGCAACCGTTATTACAAAAGTGACCGTGAAAATTTCTTGGTTGAGCTTGGCAAATACGGTATGGGAAAACGCGACATCGTGCAATGTTTAAATCTGTTTCGCAAAGTCGATGTCAAGCATGGAAGTATTTTAGAATTAAGTGCTAATCGCCCAGAAAAAGGTGCTTACATCGAACTAAAAGCAGAGATGAATGTTCTTTTTGTGCTTTCCAATACCCCACACGTGATGGAGAGAGGGAAGTATCATCCAAGCGATGTTGAGATTGTGATTTATCATGGAAATGAAAATTTGGCACTGGAATTTAGTGAAGAAGCAAAGCGCGGTTTTGAGAATAATGCGCGTTATTTTGCCTAAGGAGAAGAGAATGGATATTTCAAAAGCAATTTATAACGAACGTGTGAGTGCGGGTGTGCCTTGGTATCATGTGGTGAAAAAAGGACAAACCATACGCATTATTGATTCGATGGGATGCCAAGCCGTCGATACACTGTTTTACAATGCTAACAATCCTGAAGAGCGTTACAGCGCAAGCGATACGATTCGTGAGCAAGGCAGTATTTTTATCACCACGGGAACTAAGCTGATTTCAAGCGATGATAACGTGATGCTAGAAGTCATAGCCGATACATGCGGAAACCACGATACTCTCGGAGGTCATTGCAGTGCTGAGAGCAATACGGTTCGTTTTGGACACGATAAAAAATACATGCACAGTTGCCGTGATAATTATTTGTATGCCGTTGGTGAATTGGAAATGAGTCCACGTGATTTGACCAATAACATTAACTTTTTTATGAATGTCCCTGTCGAAGAAGATGGGCATTTGGCGATTGTAGACGGTATTTCGCGCGGTGGCGATTTTGTGGATATGAAAGCACATATGGATACATTGGTTCTGATTTCAAATTGTCCGCAGCTCAATAATCCCTGCAACGGATTTAACCCAACCCCGATTCAGATTGTCATCTGGGATGCATAGTGCTTAGGCACCTCTTTAGGGACGACCTTAAAGCGTATTTTTTGTGGGACGACCCACGAATGATTTTGCAAGGATGAACAATGTTTAAAAAAATTCTAATCGCCAATCGTGGCGAAATTGCTTGTCGTATCATACGCACACTCAAAGAGATGGGAATTGCTTCCGTTGCCCTATACACAAAGGCGGATGAAGACTCTTTACATGTCAGTTTAGCCGATGAGGCGTATTGCATTGGTGAAGGTTTAGCCAGCGAGAGTTACTTAAATGGCGACACAATTTTAGAGATAGCTTTGCAATGTTGTGCCGAAGCCATTCATCCGGGGTATGGATTTCTTAGTGAAAATGTAACGTTTGCTCAAGCGTGTGAAACCAAAGGCATTGTTTTTATCGGTCCAAGGGCTGAACATATCGAAGCTTTTGGTCTCAAACACACCGCGCGTGCTTTAGCTGAAGAAAAAAATGTGCCGTTACTTCCCGGTTCTGCTCTTTTAACGAGTCTGAATGAGGCTTTGGAAAAAGCAAAAGGCATTGGATACCCTGTGATGCTCAAAAGTACCGCTGGAGGTGGAGGCATCGGAATGCAGTTGTGCTACGATGAACAAGCCCTTCGTGATGCCTATGCCTCGGTCAAACGCCTCAGTGAAAACAACTTCTCCAACGGTGGAATGTTTCTAGAAAAATACGTCGAACACGCGCGCCATATCGAGGTGCAAGTCTTTGGTGATGGCAAAGGGTATGTTGCAACGCTTGGAGAGAGAGACTGTTCGGTACAACGTCGTAACCAAAAAGTCATCGAAGAAACGCCCGCTCCTTTTTTACATGTAAAAACACGTGAAGCGCTTTTTAGTGCGGCACGCGCTTTGTGTGAGTCAGTGAAGTACCTCTCTGCCGGTACGGTTGAATTTGTGTACGATACGCAAAGTGAGCAGTTTTACTTCTTAGAGGTCAATACCCGTTTGCAAGTCGAACACGGTGTGACCGAAGAGGTGAGCGGCATCGACTTAGTACGATGGATGATTCTGCAAGCCTACGGGCATAATCCCGAATTGTACGACTATACGCATGAACCAAAAGGGCACGCCATCCAAGTGCGTGTGTATGCCGAAGACCCGATGAAAAACTTTCAACCCAGTTCCGGTGTGCTTACGCATGTGCATTTTGCCTCCACCATTCGCGTGGATAGTTTTATCGAAACGGGGTTAAATGTTTCATCCTTTTATGACCCGATGATTGCAAAGCTGATCGTCAAAGAAAGCACACGTGAAGAGGCGTTGGTCAAAATGGCGCAGGCGATTCAAGAGACACGCATCGATGGGATTGAAACCAACCTCAAATACCTTGGCGCGATTGTCGAAGGCGAGGTTTTTCAAGCAGGGAAGCAAACGACCAAATTTTTGAATCACTTTCGTTTTGTGCCTCAAAGCATTGATGTATTACGTCCGGGAACTCATAGCACCGTGCAAGATTATCCGGGAAGAATCGGGTATTGGGATATTGGTGTGCCGCCTAGTGGTCCATTTGATAACCTCAGTTTTCGCTATGCCAATGCGCTTGTGGGGAACAGTGAAGATGCCGCAGGATTTGAAATCGCCATTGCAGGGCCTACGCTTCGGTTTAACTACGAAGGCGTTATCGCGCTGTGCGGTGCGGTGATTGATGCCTTTTTAGATGGCATTAAAGTCGGGATGAATCAAGCATTACATGTCAAAGCGGGAAGTGTTTTAAAACTCAAAAAAGTGCACAATGAGGGCTTTCGAACCTATCTTGCGGTACGAGGCGGTATTGATGTGCCTTTGTACCTTGGAAGTCGTTCGACCTTTTCATTAGGACTTTTTGGCGGTCATGCGGGAAGAGCTTTAGTGGCGGGAGATGTGTTACATGTCGATGCGATGGTTTCCAAAGAGGCGTGTTTTGAAGCCATTACGCCGTATCGTTCATTTGGAAATGCGTGGAAGATAGGGGTTTTGTATGGTCCTCATGGCGCCCCTGATTTCTTTACGCATGATGACATTAAAGCCTTTTTTGAAGCCCGTTGGGAAGTGCATTATAACTCCAATCGAACGGGGGTAAGACTCATAGGACCTAAGCCTTCATGGGCACGCAGTGATGGAGGCGAAGCGGGATTGCATCCGTCTAATATTCACGATACCGCCTATGCCATAGGTGCGGTGGATTTTACAGGCGATATGCCCGTTATCTTAGGCCCTGATGGTCCTAGTTTGGGTGGATTTGTCTGTCCTGTGACGATTGTGAGTGCAGAGCTTTGGAAAATCGGGCAATTGCGCGCTGGAGACACCATCACGTTTGTGCCTATCTGCCATGATGAAGCGATGCAAATGCTTCGGTTGCAAGAGGAGGCGATAGCCTCTCTTTCCACATACGATGAACGCTCAATGCTCCACGAAAAAGAGATAGGCTCGCCGATTTTATACCACGATGAGAGCAGTGCGCTTTTACCGAGCGTGACGTTTCGCCAATCCGGCGATAGCAATTTACTGATTGAATACGGAGAAATGCAACTGGATATTAGCTTGCGTTTTCGCATACATGTGTTGATGCAAGCCGTTATGGATGCCAACATCAAGGGAGTGATTGAATTAACCCCTGGGATTCGCTCCTTGCAAATTCATTTTAATCCACGCTTATGTGAGCGCGAGGCATTGATGCAAACGGTACAGCGCCTAGAGCTCTCTTTACCGTCGATAGAAGATATTGAAGTGCCTGCGCGCATTGTGCATTTACCGCTTTCATGGGATGATGAACAAACACGCATCGCGATTGATAAGTATATGAAAATCGTCCGACCTGATGCTCCGTGGTGTCCGAGCAATATAGAATTTATCCGTCGTATCAACGGTTTAGAAAGCATTGATGAGGTCAAACGCATTTTGTTTGAAGCGAGCTATTTGGTTATGGGACTGGGCGATGTGTATCTGGGTGCTCCCGTGGCAACACCGCTTGATCCAAGGCACCGTTTGGTTACGACCAAATACAACCCCGCTCGTACATGGACACCTGAAAATGCGGTGGGCATTGGTGGAGCGTACATGTGTGTGTACGGCATGGAAGGACCGGGCGGTTATCAGTTTGTAGGGCGCACCGTTCAAATGTGGAATCGTCACCGTCAAACCGAAGATTTTAAAGAAGGAAAGCCTTGGTTATTGCGCTTTTTCGACCAAATCCGTTTTTACGAAGTGAGTGCGGAAGAATTACTGCGTTTGCGTGAAAATTTCCCACGAGGGCGCGCTAAACTGCACATTGAAGAGACGACGTTTAGCCTTAAAAAATACCAAGCGTTTTTGGAAGAAAATGAGAGCACGATTAAACAGTTCAAAACCACGCAACAAAAAGCGTTTGAAGAAGAACGCACCATGTGGGAGAGGACAGGTCTTGCCAATTTTACCTCACAAAGCGCACACGAAGAGCACCACGATGAGAGTGCTTCTGTGGTGATTGATGACGATAAAGAAGCCGTTGAGGCTCCAATTCAAGGCAATCTATGGAAGGTTTTAGCCAAAGTGGGCGATAGGGTAAAAGAGGGTGAGAGCCTCGCCATCGTTGAGTCGATGAAGATGGAAGTCGAAATCGAATCGCCTGAGGATGGGCTCATCGTGAGTGTCTTGTGCGAAGAAGGTGAGAGTATTTATGCGGGCAAACAACTTTTTATCTTAGAGCCTTTAAAAGCGTAGGCATGATGAAAGCCTATTTCCCCGTTATTGTTTTATTTGGAGCTTCCATTTTATGGGGACTTTCATGGATTCCACTCAAAGCCATCAATGCGATGGGCATACAAGGTATTACGCTGAGTTTAGGAGCGTATGGCATCATCGCTTTGGTCATGAGTCCACAACTCTTGAGGCAACGCAGAGTCTGGTGGAGCCATCGCAAAGTGATGTTTTTCATCGCACTCTTTGGCGGAGGGGCAAACCTTGCGTTTACCTATTCGCTCATCAATGGTGAAGTTATACGCGTTATGGTGCTCTTTTACCTTTTGCCCGTATGGGGCGTTTTAGGGGGCTACTTTTTTTTAAAAGAGCGTATAGATAGATGGCGTTGGTTTGGGGTTGTTGCGGCAGTTTTAGGAGCTTTTTTCATTTTAGGCGGCTTTAAAATCTTAGAGGCGCCCCCATCGTGGATTGATGCGTTAGCGCTTCTTTCGGGACTGTTGTTTGCGCTCAATAATCTGCTGTTTCGTTTTGCGCAAAATGTTCCCGTGGCATCTAAAATCGGAGCGATGTTTTACGGTTGTTTTATCTTAGCGGGACTTTTACTCTTAGCTCATGTGGAGCCTTTCCCTATGAATGTCGGGATAAATGCGTGGGGAGCGCTTGGGTTGTATGCCCTGCTTTGGTTGTTGCTTGCCAATATCGGTTCGCAATGGGGCGTGACCCACATGGAAGCAGGGCGTTCGTCCATTATTATCATTATGGAGCTGATTACCGCAGCCATTTCGGCAACCATCATTGCGGGTGAAACGATGGAGAAAATGGAATATATCGGTGGATTTTTAATCCTCAGTGCGGCGCTCATTGAAGCGGTGCGAAACCAAGAAGATGAGACAAAGGAGAGAGAATGACACTTTTACATGTAAAGCAAAATTACGCTCAAAATGCGTGTACACCACGAGAATTGGTGCAGCAGATTAAAGAGCGCATCGCGCAGTTTTCAGACAACCCTATTTGGTTATATGTGTTAAGCGATGCAGAACTAGAGCCTTATTTAACGAAACTTGAACAAGCTTCGGTGGAAGATTTGCCGCTTTACGGTGTACCTTTTGCGATTAAAGACAACATTGACTTAGCGGGCATTTCTACCACGGCGGCGTGTCCGGATTTTACCTATGTGCCAGAGCGATCTGCTTTTGTGGTTGAAAAACTGATTGAAGCGGGAGCGATTCCCATCGGCAAAACCAATCTTGATCAATTTGCCACAGGACTTGTGGGTACGCGTTCACCGTATGGGGCATGCCAAAACAGCATCGACAAACGCTTTATTTCTGGGGGTTCTAGTTCAGGCAGTGCGGTGAGCGTTGCGCTTGATATGGTCGTTTTTTCTTTAGGAACCGATACAGCAGGTTCGGGCAGAGTGCCTGCGGCGTTTAATAATATCTTGGGGTTAAAGCCTAGTAAAGGGCTTTTAAGTACCTCTGGCGTGGTGCCGGCGTGTCGCAGTTTGGATTGTGTTTCGATTTTTGCTAAAAGCACAGAAGATATGATGGCCGTTTTTAACGTAGCAGCTTCGTACGATGCGGAAGATGTTTACAGCCGAAAAATGCCTGTGAATGCTAAAACGTTTTCATCTTCGTTTCGTTTTGGCGTGCCCAAAGCCGAGCAGTTGGCTTTCTTTGGCGACTTGGAAGCTAAAGAGCTTTTTTACCACGCTATCAAAGCGTTTGAAGATCTTGGAGGAGAGAGGGTTGAAGTGGATTTTTCTCCTTTTTTAGAAGCGGCAAATCTGTTGTACAGTGGGCCATGGGTCGCCGAGCGTTATGTTGCCATCAAAGAGCTTTTAACGAAAAATCCTCAAAGCCTTATGGAGGTTACACGCACGATTATAAGCTCAGGAGAGAGCAAACGTGCGAGTGATTATTTTGAAGCAGAATACCAACTCAAAGCCTATAAACGTCAGAGTGAAAGGGTGATGGAGCGTGTTGATTTTATGCTGACGCCTACGACAGGAACGATTTATTCCATCGATGAAGTGAATGCCAATCCAATAGAGCTTAATACCAATTTAGGCTACTACACCAATTTTATGAACTTACTTGATTTTTCTGCCTATGCCATTCCTGCGGGCAAACGAAACAATGGTCTGCCTTTTGGGATTACCTTATTTGCCAATGCCTTTGAAGAAGAAACATTAATGTATTTTGGAGCACATTATTTACACAAGGAGACATTATGAAACCGACCATCTTACTCGCGGTTTGCGGCGCGCATATGCAAGGCTTGCCACTCAATCATCAATTACTCGGTTTAGAAGCACAGTTTGTCAAAGCCTGCAAAACTGCCATTGGATACCGCCTTTTTGATGTTCCAGAGAAAATACCGCCTCGCCCAGGGATGATTAAAGATGCCGCAAGTCCTTATGCGTTGGAGCTTGAAGTATGGGAAATGCCATTGGAAAACTTTGGTGCGTTTATGGTGCAAATCGCTTCACCGCTATGTATCGGTACGGTTTTTTTAGAAGATGGAAGCTCTGTGTATGGCTTTTTATGCGAAAGCGACGCGCTTAAAAACGCTCGTGAAATCAGCGAATACGGTGGGTGGAGAGGCTATCTTGCGGCAAAATAAAGCAGACTTCCTTTTGATGGGAAGTCTGGCATTAAGCTTTAAACAATCTCTTTGAGCTTTTCTCTCAAGACATAAGCCGTAAAAGGTTTGACGATGTAGTTATTAACGCCTTCTTTAATGGCACTAATGACTTCGCGTTTTCCTCCTTCTGTGGTGACCATAATGATGGGTATGTCTTTGTACGCTTCCATTGCACGAATGTGTCGTACCAATTCCAATCCGTTCATTTTTGGCATATTCCAGTCTGTCATGATGGCATCAAATTTTTGATCTTTGATCTTTTTGAGAGCATCCAGACCATCTTCTGCTTCTGTGGAACTATAACCAATCGTTCCTAGGGTGTTGCACAATATTCTGCGCATGGTTGAGCTGTCATCAACGACTAAAAAATGCATAATTGTCCTTTTCAAATGTCTTTACATGTAAAAAGCAAAAAGTGTTCTACTTTTGCTATGATTATAAAAAAATCGGGGAAAAATGTGAATTATATTGGTTCAAAAGCAAAGCTTCTGTCCTTTATTCATCAAACGATTCACGATTATGTCGGAGAAGACCTCTCTCAAAAAATCTTTTGTGACCTTTTTGCAGGCAGTGGCGTGGTCGGCTACTCTTTCAAAGATGAGGTGCAATTTCTTATCAGCAATGATTGCGAATATTACAGCTACGTACTCAATCGTGCTCTTTTACAAAGTGGTGTTATTGAAAATAGAGCGTTCATTATTGACTCTTTGAATGCATTACCGCTTCAAAAAGGGCTGATTTATACCCATTATTGTTTGGCTAGCGGTAGTGGACGTAACTATTTTTCAGATGTCAATGCCCAAAAAATAGATGCCTTGCGCCAAGGCATTGAAAATTATCGTAACGATGAGATGCTTTATTTCTTTCTACTCGCTTCTTTATTGATGAATGTCGATAAAATAGCCAACACCGCATCGGTTTACAGCGCTTTTTTGAAAAAATTAAAACCGCTAGCAAAACAGTCACTTACGCTAGAAGCGCTGCCTTTTGAGCCTTGTGTTAAAGAACATCGTGTGTATTGTGAAGAAGCCAATCATCTTATTGAAAAGATTGAAGGAGACATCCTCTATCTAGACCCGCCTTACAACAGACGCCAATACGGTGCAAATTATCATCTGCTTAATACCATCGCTTTATATGACACCTTTACTCCCAAGGGAAAAACGGGGGTGAGGAAGTACGAAAGTTCCTCTTTCTGCAAAGAAAAAACAGCGCTTGGTGCATTGGAAGATATTATTGCTAAAGCTAAGTTTCCTTATATTTTTCTCAGTTACAATGATGAAGGCTTGATTCCTCAAAAATCACTTGCTTCAATGATGCGACTCTATGGGCGTTATGAGAGTGTAAAAGTGCCGCATAAACGCTTCCACGCCTACACAAATACACTGCAAAAAAAAGAGATTAACGAGTATATTCATATTATAGAAAAGTTTTAGAATTCACGGTGTAGAATGCGACATTTATTTTGAGAAAGGAGAGAAAAAATGTTTAAAAAATTGTCTTTGATTGCCGTGATGATTGCATTCTTATCCAATGGTGTTTATGCAGAAAGCGATACGACTTCCGCTACCGCTACGCATAAAAAAACCGTCCATAAAAACGATACATCTAAAAAAACAACAACTGCTAAAAAAAACGTCAAAAAAACAACGAAAGTTGCTAAAAAATCAACGAAAAAACAAACAGTTGCATCTGCAAAGAAAAAACCTAAAAAAACACAAAAAAAACAAACCATCGCTTAATATTTAAAAGCTCTTATAGTTTTTTATTATAAGAGCTTTTAGCACTTTCTTAAGCTTTATCTCTGTACAATTTACTCCATACACGATATCTAAGGCTTAGATAAACATAATTGTAAAGCTTCTTTTTCTACTCTTGTGTTCTAAAACTTCGTGTCAAACAACATTCCCTATAAGGATTTTTTATGCAACGACGTTCATTTATGAAAGGGTGTGTAGCACTGGGTGCAAGCACAATCATTTTACCTCAGGTATCTATTTTAGAGGCGAGCGAGCCAAAAAGTAAAACACGTACTTTTTACGTCAAAAATAGCTATAACATTCAACATGAAAATAAAAATGGTTTGACAAAATTATGGGTTCCGCTTCCACAAGAAACGGAGTATCAAAAAGTGAGTGATTTTAAATTTAATTCCAATGCCACCAAAGCTTATGTGACCGACAAAAATGAGTATAAAGCACGTACACTTTATGTCGAATGGAAAGAGGGCGGAGAGAAACTTTTAGAAGTGATGTACACGGTGACAACCCATGAACGCAGTGTCGATTTAAGGAAAGCAACCGCTTCAACAAAATATCCAAAAGCGGTCACAAAATATTTAAAACCAACCGCGCACATTCCAACCAGTGGTAAAGTGAAAGAGTTAGCCCTTAAAATCACAGCTACTTCTAAAACACCGCTTGAAAAAGCCAAAGCGATTTACCTTTGGGTGACTGAAAATATGTACCGCGATAACAGCGTTGTAGGTTGTGGCGTGGGTGATGCAGGCAAAGCGATTGAAAACAACATCATGGGCGGCAAATGCACCGACATCAGCTCTGTTTTTGTAGCGCTTCTAAGAAGCGTGGGTGTGCCGGCTCGTGAAGTGTTTGGTATTCGTTTAGGCAGTTCTCGTTACTCAAAAGCATGCGGAAGCAGCGATGAAAAAGGGTTGGCGAAAATCACGGGAGGCGAGCATTGTCGAGCGGAATTTTACCTTGATGGCGCGGGTTGGGTTCCATGCGATCCTGCTGATGTTACCAAAGTCATCTTAACCGAGAAAATGACATTGAACGATCCCCTTGTGAAAGAAGTCCGCGAATACTTCTTCGGCAACTGGGAAATGAACTGGATGGGCTACAACCATGCGCGTGACTTCGTGCTTGCTCCAACCCCAGCGCAAAAACCACTCAATATGTTTGGCTACCCGTACGGCGAAGTCGAAGATGACGTCTTAGACTACTACGCACCAGCGGCATTTGCATACAGTTTTGTCTCACAAGAAAAACTCTAAGCGATGAAAAAAGAGATTCTAGGCGTACTCACAGCGCTGCTCTCAGCTCTTGCCGCCACGGCATGCTGTCTGCCACCTTTGCTGTTTTTACTCTTTGGAATCTCGTTTGGATTTCTAAGTTTCTTAGAAGTCCTCACCCCGTTTCGCATACCGCTCTCTTTGTTATCGCTTTTTGTTTTGTGGCTTTCATGGCGAAGTTACGCGCATCACACCTTTACATGTAATCCTCAAAAGAGAAAGCGCTACTTGTGGTTTTACTCGATTGTTTTAGGGATAATTCTAGTGATTTTACTGTATCCCGAAGTGGCGAATCTTTTTATAGGAAATGACGAATGAAAAAATGGTTGATTTTGCTTTTACCTTTGATGCTCTTCGCTAAAGAAGAAGTGGTCATCAAAGTCGCTGAAATGCACTGTCCTTTGTGTACCACCGCAGTCAAAAAAGCACTCAAAAGTGTGGATGGCGTGGAAAATGCCAAAGTAACGTTAGAGACAAAATTAGCGGTGGTCGTTGCGAAAGATGGCATCGAAGATAAGACGTTTTTAGAAGCGGTGAAAACGACGGGGTATGAGGGCGTGATAGTGTCTCGTAAGCATTTGAAAGAGTAGGCAGTTTTTCTTTACATGTAAAAAATTTATTGCTTTACTTTTGTTAAGATTTAAAATGATACAAACCAGCTTCTTTGATTATTGGTGACAAGTTTTCAACGCTATAATCATCATAATACCAAATTAGATATGTATAGTCCCAACTTTCTTCAATTACACAATTTAAAGATGGAATTAATAATCTATCAAATTTATCACCAGGTTTGTTCATTGCATTTTCATATGTTAAGATAATTAAATCCACAGATTGTAATAGTTGTATAGAAAAATCATTTTTTATTTTATAAACTTCATATTTTTTAAATATTAATCTAAGCAATTGATTAAATTTATCCCATTCCTCAATGGTAACTTCATCAAGTTTATACAAGTTTTCAATTCCTAACCAAGAAGACCACAATGTAATTGCTTCTTTTTTGCAATTAGGATTTGGCTCAAAATATGTATTATAAAATTTTCTAATATCTATATTCAACTATAAACCTTTCGTATAAGAAAATTTTTTGGAACAAAGGCTATTCTTATTTTCATCTCTATATATAAGATTCTAAAGAAATCTTATCAAAAAAACCATTTAAACAACCTCTCTTATATCCCTATCCACATTTGCGTGCTAAACTTTCACTAGCCAAAATTCTGGTGAAAATTTTTACATGTAAAGGCACATTATGGGTGAATATGCTTTTCTTTTAGCGATAGCGACGGTATTTATGTTGGGGACGATGAGTCCGGGACCTAGTTTTATCTTGATTGCCAAAACGGCTGTTTCCAAGTCTCGCAAAGAGGGGTTTGGGGTGGCGATTGGTTTGGGAATGGGCGCGGTTGTGTTTTCACTGTTAGCCATTTTTGGACTTTATGCCATTTTAGAAACCGTGCCTTTTTTGTACGGCGCTTTAAAAGTAGCAGGAGGCATGTACCTTGTCTATTTGGCCTATAAAATGTGGAAGTACGCCGCCACGCCGTTAGACACCAAGCTCAGTTTAGAGCACAAACCAAAGAGTTTTTTCAAAGCCGTTTTATTTGGTTTTGCCACACAAATGAGCAACCCCAAAACGGCGATCATCATCGGAAGTATTTTTGCCGCTTTGCTTCCAAAAGAGGTACCGCCTTTTGGAACGCTGTTTATTTGCCTTATTGCGTTTATCATCGATGTTTCGTGGTACTCGTGTGTTGTAGGACTTTTATCGACACAAAAAGCGCAAAAAATCTATTTGCGTGCTAAGAAGCACATCGATAGAATCGCAGGAAGTGTACTGGGGATTTTAGGTCTTAAATTAGCGCTGGATAGAGCGTAGTTACGAGTGCGAAAAAAAGCAAAGAGGGGTTACGGTACAATCTTCCGTAAATTTAGCATACAAGGTTTGATATGAAAAAGATACTATTGGGTGTGTTGGCGCTTCTTGTCGTTGCGGCGGGAGTGCTGTTTTTATTGAAAGGTAAAGATACCTATGAGGGGCATACCTCTTCGGCGTCGCTCAGCGATGGGCTCAATGTCGGCTCGACGATCTCGTACACGCTTTTTGATCAATTTGGCAAATCGCATACGCTGGATGATTCGATTCATACGCTCATTTTGGTATTTGCAAAAGATACGGGACATGCGGTTAAAGCGTTTCTTGGGGCGCAAAGTACGGATTATCTTAGCGTTCATCATGTCGCATTTGTGGCGGATATCAGCCCGATGCCTGTGGTGATACGCAATACATTTGCACTTCCTGATCTTAAAACGCAACCTTACAGTGTCAATCTCATTTTAGATGAGACGATTGCTAACTCTTTGAAAAAAGGGGCAAAAATAGATGGCATTACGGTGGTAACACTGAAAAATAAACAAGTTGAAAAAGTGGCGTATGTTGAAACTGCTGAAGCATTGAAAGCGATGATCGAGAAGGAAAATTAAAAGAGGAGTGATGGCGTGAGTTTTTCACGCCACCTTATTAAAACCAGAGTCTAGCCTCTTGCGAAGCCAAACGTTAGACGTTATTAGTCTTTTTTGTATGCGTTTCTAGGAGCTGAACGTGGCGCGCGTCCTGCGTCAGAGCGTGGAGCACTGGGTCTATCGGCTCTTGGTGCGCGTGGTGGTCTGCTATCTCCACTATCACGGTTGCCTTTGTAGCCACCTTCGCGTGGTGCTGAACTGCTTCCCTCTTTTGCAAATGGGTTACGGCTTTCGCCTCTAGGTGCGTCACCTCTTGGAGGACGAGAATCTCTGCTACCACCATCACGTGGGTTTGAACCTTTATATCCACCGCCATCGCGTGAACCAGAGTTACCTCTATAACCGCCACGTCCGCCATCGCGTGAGCTAGAGTTCCCTCTGTAACCGCCACGTCCGCCATCACGTCTGCCACGGCTGTTGTCGCGCTCTTCGATGTTTCTCACAACATTTTCCAATGTTTTTTTGTCTAATCCGATTTTATCGGGACCGACAGGTGTGTTTTCTTTAAGTAAATTAGAGAGTAGTTTAAGTGCGATTTGCGACATATCCATCTCTTCTTCAAGAATTAAAAGAAGTTTTGAAGCGTTTTCATTCAGTTCGGCATTTTTGATTTCATCGGCGATTTTTACGAGCTTGTTCTCTTTCACATCACGTAAGCTTGGAACCATTCTGTGCTCCATTTTAGAGCCCACTTTTTTACCAATGCGTTGCATAGAGTGAAATTCGATTGGGGTTACCAAGGTAATCGCTGTTCCTTTTTTACCTGCGCGTCCAGTTCTACCGATACGGTGAACATAACTCTCTGGATCAAACGGCATATGGTAGTTAAATACATGGGTGATGTCAGCGACATTGAGACCACGCGCCGCAACGTCGGTTGCCACGAGGATTTCAATTTGTGAGCTACGAAACGCTTTAATAACGCTCTCACGTTGGTTTTGTTCCATATCGCCGTGTAAGCCTTTTGCCGCATAACCCACTGCCATGAGTTGGGTTGAAAGTCTATCGACTTCTTTTTTGGTACGGCAGAAAACGATGGATTTTTCAGGCTCAAGCGCATCTAAAAGACGAATCATCGCATCATCTCTCTCATATTCATTAATCACATAGTAAAGTTGTTCAATGTCTTCATTGGTCGTGTGATCTTTTGGCGTAATGCTGACAAATTTTGGCTCATGTAAGATTTTGCTGGCAAGGCGTTTGATAGGATCAGGCATGGTTGCTGAAAAAAGAAGGGTTTGACGCTCTTTTGGAAGGTAAGTAAAGATCTCTTCGATGTCTTCTAAGAAGCCCATATCAAGCATCTCATCGGCTTCGTCCAAAACAACCATTTTAGGTGAAAAACCAGGAAGTCTGTCATTTTTAAGAAGGTCTAGCATACGACCCGGTGTTGCTACGATAACGCTTGCACCTTTTTCGATAAGACCAATTTGTCTGCTGTAAGAGCTACCACCGTAAATCGTTACCGTTTTAATGCCGCAAAAACGACCCAATGAGTAAAGCTCGTCGCTGACTTGGGTTGCAAGTTCACGTGTTGGGGTGATGACCAAAAGTTGCACTTTATTCAGATGTGCGTCAATCATACTCATAGTTGGGAGACCAAAAGCAGCTGTTTTACCGGTACCTGTTTGTGCTTGTGCGACAATGTCGTTACCTGCTAGAACTAAAGGGATTGCCTCTGTTTGTACGGGACTTGGCTCTGTAAAGCCTGCCTCTGTGATAGCTTTTAGAATATCTTGGTGGAGACCAAAGGATTCAAATGTTTGCATGTTTTATTCCATTATTATAAATTTTTTCAAAACAAAACTAACGTGCGGCTAGGCACAAACTCATGTACATAAAAATTTTAATGGGGAATCAACCCGTCAATATCGTATGCAAAAACCTACATACTCACTGAGGATTTCTCAAATCTGGTAGGTTTTAGGTGAAGTTCTCTGTTTCTTAATGAAGTCTTGAAATTAAGGGCATTATAGTGGAAATAGATTAAAAGGAGGTTAATGTTTTAGACTGGTTTAGTCTCATTCCAATCGTAGTCCATCTGACGAGCCGTATTGAGCGCTAGTTCGGAACTAATGAGGCGCTTAACTAAATACAAACTCATATCAATTCCTGCAGATATTCCACCGGATGTGACAACCGAGCCTTCATCAAGATACCGCGCATCAGGTTTTACATGTAAAGCAGGAAACATTGCTTGAAGCTCATCACTATCTTCCCAATGTGTTGTCACGTTTTTATCGTTTAATAATCCTGCTTGCGCCAATAAAAAAGCGCCCGTGCAAATGGAAGCGGTAATCGTCGTATAAGAAGAGGTCGTTTTAATCCATGAAATGACATCGTCATCTTCAAGTTCTCGTGTCACAACGCCACCAGGAATAAGCAATAAATCGGGTGTCGGATGAGAGGTAATCGAATAATCAGGATGCAGTTTAAGCCCAGCTCTGGCATAGATAGATTTTTTTGTTTTCCCAATCGTAAAAACTTCAAAAGGAAGGTTCTCCAATGACGAAGTCATTTTATGAAAAACTCGTGACGCTGTCGTAAACACTTCATAAGGGCCTGCAAAATCCAGTACTTCAACATTATCAAAAATATAAATCCCTACTTTTAAAGCCATGAAAGATTCCTTTTCATCAAGTACAATTAATGTGATAAATGTTTAATATATTAACAAAATCTAGTGAAAGCATACACTATTTTTATAAATGGATAATATTTTACTCTTTTTAAAGCGAATATAACATATGGTTTGTTCATACTTATTTTATAAGTATTAATATTAATTCTGTTCTAAATATTTATAATTTATCACTAGGGGGCAATATTATGGTGAGGAAGAATTTAGTTTTTGCAGTGATGATATCTGCAATTTTTGCAGGTTGTACGACAACTACGCCGACTGTCGTTAGCGTTGAACAACCTACGGCTTTACAGCCAAAAATAACAATACCGGAACAACAACCTGTATTAAAGCGTAAAGTAGCAATTGCACGTTTTGGTAATGAAGCACAATATGGAAAATCTGCACTTTTTGGTTTAAATAATGATTACAATGCTGAAAAACAAGCTACAGATATTCTCTCAGCGAAATTAACGCAATCAGGCAAATTTATTCTTTTGGAAAGAAGTGATCTTGATAAAATTAATAAAGAAATTCAATCTTTTAATTTAGAATCTATGAATATCGGGGCTGATTATTTGATTGTTGGTTCGATATCAGAGTTCGGGCGCAAGAATGTCTCTGATACAGGTGTTTTCTCTCGTTCAAAAATTCAAACAGCATATGCAAAAGTAAGTGTGAGACTTATTGATGTAAAAACCGGGCAAGTTGTTTTTGCACAAGAGGGAAGTGGTGAGGCTGAAAGTGAGGCTGGGAGCTCATTTGGTCTTGGAAAACATGTAGGGTATGACTCAACACTTAATGATAAAGCCATTTCAGCAGCCATTAGTAGTGTTGTAGATGGTATTATGCAAAATTTATTAGCAAAACCTTGGCGTTCTTATATCTTATCAATAGATAATACTAATGTTATTATCGCTGGTGGTGCTAAGCAAGGGCTAAAAGTTGGTGATACCTTTAATGTCTATGGAGCAGGACGAAAGATAAAAAATCCACAAACGGGCATGATGATGGAATTGCCTGGCATGAAATTAGCTGAACTCCGTGTGATAAGCCAATTTGGATCAACAGAAACAGATGAAGGATCAATTTGTCAAATTATTAATGGATCAATTTCTAGTTCTTCGATAAAGGATTATTATGTACAAAAGTAAAATCATTTTCATAATTTTAGGATTGTTTTTTTTGGCGGGTTGTGGTTACAAGCAAACGGTGACCCAATATAGAGATGTTGGATATTTAAAATTCATCAAATCCTCAAGTACAGGATATAAAGTGGTTGTGAATGATAAATATCAATTTTTGCTTGATAAGTGTATATCAAATCAAACGACAGGACAATGTCAAGATACGACATCTGATAAACTATTTGAGGTGAGCAGTGGTGCAATTACCGTGAAAATATATGACGATAATCAAAAAATTATTTATGAAGAAAATCTTTATCTAGGATCAAATACTACTAAGGAGATTACATTACCATGATAAAAATTAAACATATTGTATTCGCCACGAGTGTTGCTACATTATTTGCCGGTTGTGCAAATGCTCCTCAACCCCCTCTTTACACATGGAATGATTATGTTAAAAGTTCAACACGCTATGGTATGGAAGGACAGAATAAAGAAGTTGTAGAACAACATAGTGCTGAACTTAAAAAAATTATTGATGATTCAGCAAATAATAAGCAAAGAGTTGCACCAGGGTTATGTGCTGAATATGGTGAATTGCTATTTGAAAGTGGAAAAAAAGAAGATTCAAAACAGTATTTTATTTTAGAAAAAGCAACTTATCCTGAATCAACTAAGTTTATTGATCAGGTAATGAAAAAACTCTATGGAGAAAGCTAATGAAACGATTTATAGCCCTTTTATATGTATTGATTATTCCATTTTTTTTCACAGGTTGTGGTCAAAGCATTTCTCAGATTACAAAAAGCGAGTTGTATCCTAAAGTCTATAGCCATCATCCAAAATCAATTTTGGTGCTTCCTGCTCGTAATACAACAACATCGGTTGATGCAACTGACCATTTTCGCTATACGATCACGAAACCACTTGCTGAGCAAGGCTATTATGTCTTTCCTGTTCACTTAGTTGATGCTTTCTTTAAAAGTGAAAATATAAGTGACCCTGAGATGATTCGCAAAATTCCTGTATCAAAACTAAAGGAAATTTTTGATGCTGATGCCATCTTATATGTTGATATTAATACATGGGATACTGGTTATACTGTTTTTAGCAGTAATGTAGATGTCGGCTTATCTTTCTCTTTGATTGATGCTAATACGGGCGAAGAAATTTGGCAAAATAATTCATATGCATATTCATATCAAGGGCTAGATGGCAATAATGGTCTTGCGGGATTAATTGTCTCTGCCATAACCACAGCTGTTAATACGGGAACGGATTATACGGCGTTAGCCTATACTGCAAATACTGCAGGGGCAAAGCAACTACCTGAAGGTTTTTATGGTCGTTCATATCAAAAAGATGTCAATGATAAGATCGGGATTATGGATAGTGCATCTTTGGAAGATAATAGGTTATATGTGAGCGCATATTTTATTTATGGGCTCAAAACAGAAGGCAAAATTCCTTTAACAATTCTTCGATATCAAAAAGGTTATTTCGGCTTTCCTGTTAATAACTTGAATGCATTTAAACATAATGGATACTCTAACTATTATGTAACTCAAGAAATTAATGGTAAAAAATTCTTAAGAAATAGATTTTTCCAATATGAAAATGGATTTCCATATTTATTGGCAAATGGTAAAAAAGTATTTGTTATGACAGAAACTGATGGGACAATCCCATACAGCGAAGATAATGGAAGATTTTACTTCCAAATAGAACACATTGTTGATCTTAAGACGCAAACGAACTCATAAATGTGATCAATAAAAGAGATAGATTTTTTCTATCTCTTTTATGACAAGAATGAAATTACAAAATAATTTGTTTCATTTTCATGCGTATAGGCTAAACGCATTCCATGCAAGCGAATGACGTGCCATGTAATGAAGAGTCCAAAACCAAGTCCGCGTGAGCTTTTTTGCTTTTTGCCTTCTAAAAAGTAAGGCTCAGCATACCGTTCCAGTGGAAATTCCAATGCGGGTGCTTCGTTTGAAATCGTAATGGTCGTCGTATTATTACAAATTTTGACTTTATTGTTGGTTGCGTAGTTGATACCGTTGTCTAAAAGATTTTTAAGTGCTACGCCAAACAGTTCAAAATCAACGTTGAGTTCGGCGGGCGTGAGATTGAGTGTAATTTTATCTTTTTTGTCATCTAATAAATCCAGTGCAAAATCAACCACATCTTCAATATGATACTCTTTGATATCAAGCTTTAATTCATCGGCACTCAGTTTTTCAATACGCGAGAACTCTTCAATCAACGCTTCTTGGCGCTTAAAAACATTTTGAAGTATCGTGGTATAGGTCATGTCTTCAATCATTTCTGCCGCTAATTTTCCCTTTGTAATGGGCGTCTTAAGCTCATGCATGATATTGCGTAAGAAGAGCTGTCGGGAGTCGCGCAACGATTTTATTTTTGCCACGGCTGCGTCAAATTCATTAGCAAGTGCGGCAATTTCGTCGTGTTTCTTACTTTTACATGTAATCTCATAATTTCCACTCGCAAAATCTTTGATTTGTTCACGCAGTGTTTTAAGCGGAAGAATACTGCGAATGATGCCAATATATAAGAAAATGACAAAAGCGATGGTTAAAAATGGAAAAAAGATGCGTGGAAACAGCTCTTTTTCAAAAGGCGTCTGGAAAATAAGATGCTCTTTGTCCCGTGATAAAATCGTATAAATATGCATCTCATAAGGGATACAATCGAGTCCAAAATGAAAACGCTCTTCCATTCGTTTGATAGGAAATGGTTTGGGAGGTCTGGGTTTGGATAAGAGTGTGGCGATAAGTTTTTCATCACTGATAAGACGAAATCCCATCTCTTCCATTTTAACAAAATCAAGTTTTTGCGAAGGTCTATCAAATGCAGATCGCAACGCAACATGCGAATAATCCATCATCATTTGCATGTCTCTGTTTTTTTCATGCTCCGAAATGGAGAAAAAAACAGCCGCGATGCCCAAGAGCGCCAATGCAAAAATGAGGGTAATGCGTGCGATAATCGAATGGTACCATCTCATGCTTGAAGCCTATACCCAATCCCTCGTATAGAATGAATGAGCTCAGGCTCTTTAGAACTTTCCCCCAGTTTTGCGCGAATACGGCTGATGAGAACATCTAAACTTCGGCTCTCATTCTCTTCGTTCAAACTGAGTGATTGGTTCAGTAGTTCCGTACGAGAAACGACACAATTATTTTTTTTGATGAGATACGCAAGCACTTCGTATTCTGCGGGTGTCAGAGCAAGCGGTATGTTGTGAAATAAAATCGTATGGCTCTCATCTTTTAAGACGAGTATAGAGCTATTGGCTTCTTCTTCGTGTGCAAAATGGCTTTTTTTATAGCGTCTTAAAACACTCATGATACGCGCGTAAAGTTCTTTAGGCTCATAAGGTTTGGGTAAATAATCATCGGCTCCTAGTTCCAACCCTATGATTTTATCTTCCAAATCGCTTCTAGCAGAAGAGATGATAATCGGTATATCGCTTTTAGCGCGGACTTCTTTGCAGATTTCCAGTCCATCCATACCCGGAAGAGAAAGGTCTAAAATTAAGAGGTCATATTTTGTTAGGCTCAGGGCGCTAATGCCAAGAAAAGGGTCATCGTAATTGGTCACAGTGATATTGTAGCGTTTTAAAAAATTACAGAGGATTTCTGCTAATTCAATATCATCCTCAATCATTAGAAGATTGGGTTGCATCGGTCTATCCTTAAAGTTTTTCTGCAACAATGATACTCCTAGACTTTGAACGATTTGTTAATATTGTAACCGCAGATTAATTTCTCATCGCCTGAATCAATGAGAAATTTATAGAGCGTAAAATGTTCCAGCATCCCCTCTTGTGTCGGTAAATCTAAAGCGTGTTCATGGATACCTTCATAGAGGCTGAGTCTATCAGTTTCGGCAAGCATTTGGGCTGTTTTTGTATCAAATAAGTCTGAGGCTGTTTTGTTTTTCCACGTTTTAAATCCTAAAAATTTCTGATACGCTTGATTCATATACAAATAGTGCCCTTGAGCATTTTTAATAAAAGCAAGGGCGGGTAAAAATTCAAAAAAAGCGATAAATCTAGCATGTTCCTCATTTAAAGCCATTTCTTGATTTTTTTGCTGGCTGATATCTCGTAGCGTTCCTACCATACGAATGGCTTGGTCACTTTTGCCTCGTGTCACTTTTCCTTTAACTTTTACCCATTGTAAAGGCTCACTTTGGCGAATGCGATGTTCGACAATGAAAAAATCAGTCTTGCCATCAAGGTGTGCTTTGAGGCGTTCATTCACCAGTGCCATATCTTTTGAATGCACCAAATTAAGCCATGAATTAAGCGACGAAGGTGTTTCATTGGCACTGTAGCCCATAATGCTTTTCCATTTGGGCGAGTAAAAAACAACATCGCTTTTCATATCCCAATCCCAAAGTGCTTCATCGGAGCTTTCTAATGCCAACTCAAACCGCTCTTTTTGAAGCAGCAGCGCATTTTTACAGTTATGTAAAGAATGCACATCTATAATCAGCGCTAAAAAGTCATTGGGAAGTGAGCCTGTATATAAAAGAGGCGTTGTATAAATCTGTACACGCTTTGTAATAGCATTATCAAACATCACTTCGTGTGAATGCTCGCCGCTTTTTGGAAGATTGGAAATGAGCTTGATGCACTCTTTGCCAAAAGAACCAAAAGCGTGTTCAAAGGCCTTGTTGCAGACAATATTCTCTCCTTGTTTATACACAAGAGGAACCATAATGCCGTTTTGGATAATCTCTTCTTCAATACAGAGCGAAGCTTTTTGTGAGAGTTGTGTATAGAGGGCTTGAAGCCTAACATAGAGAGTAACAGCGATAACGAACAAAAAGGCAATAATGGCAAGAAGGATAACCGAAGACATGCCAACCTCTTTATAATGAGAGTTTTATCTCGCCCCAAAAAAAGGGCGAGATATAGGGGTGATGTTTATTTTAAGAGCTCTTTTTCTTTAACGATAAAGGGAACACCTTTGATGCCGGCACCGAAATATTTTGTTTTTAAATCTTCAATGCGTGCAATCTCTTTGTCACCAATTTTTTGATCGTATTTGACATTTTCATCGTAGTATTTGTGTAGAATTTTCAATTTTTCAGCATCGCTTTTCACTTTGGCGATTTCATTGTAGATAATAAAAGATTTTTCCAACGATGAGCGCTCATGAACAGGTGTGAAGATAAGCTTTAAATTGTTGGTGGTGAGGCGTTGCTCAACTTGAGCAAGTTCTTGTCTGCAGTAAGGACATTCAGGGTCTGTAAAGACAACCAATGTCTCTTTTTTAGGGTCATTTCCAAGAGTAATGATGTTCTTTTTATCCTCTTTTTGGTACAAAGGAGCGAGTTTCTTTTGAAGCTCTGCCATCTCCATCATCTCTTTGATACTTCCACCTTGTTTGATGCTGATAATATCTGGGAAAATCAGATCATCTTTTGTGAAAATACTTAATTTTTGAGAACGTTTACCATCGCTAAGGTTGAGGGTAACAAAATCCATTCCTTCAATGCCATCGACTTTTTGACGGGAGACGACTTCAATCGTAATGTTTGGTACTTGAATCGTTGATTTAAAATGTTCAACAATCTCTGCGTCGGTTGCTGCAAAAAGTGTACTTGTAAGAAGTGCAACAAGCCATAAAAGTTGTTTTTTCATTCATTTTCCTTATAGTATGACAGAAACTAATCTGCATGAAATGTTAGGTATTGTACAATAAATTTAGTAATAATTTGTTAATACAAGGTGACGCGATGCAAGAGAATGCCGATAAAATGGCACTTATTGAAGAAATTGAAACATTGATTGAATCGGATCCAAACGCACCGATTTCTTCATTTTCGATGCTAGAATTCCTTGAACTGAGTGATTTGGTCTCCATTCGCGAAACGCTTTTGCGCTCTAAAGCCAACCGTTCGGCTGAGAATGATAAATGGTTTGACGAGCTGTGTAAAAAATAGAAAACAGTTTTACATGTAAAAGGCTTTGTATGAATAAAAAATGGGCGTATCTCAATGATATCATCGGATGCAAAATCATCGCTCTTTATACAATGAACGCATTAATTGAAATAGTGTATCAAAAAGAGGAGCATACCAGAAGCCTTACGATTAACTTTCATACTGAAGGTGGCGCGTTAGGGTATATTGAAACACTCTATTGTGATTCCATTCCGCTTCCTCCTGCAAAAATAATCCACCCTTTGAGTCACGCGTTTGAGTCGCTTTACGATTATAATCTTTATGTCCGCGAGAATGGTTGGGAGCATTATGAAGAACTTGAATTTATCACTGACCAAGGTTCTTTCTTACTCTTTTTTGAGAGCGATGAGACTCAAAAAGTACATGCAAAAATGGAAAAAAACAGAGCGCCTAGCTTGCCTTTACATGTAAAACAAAAAGCCACTCTGCCTCAAGAGCTTTTTAGTGTCGATGATTTCAAAGCGCATTTGGCATTTGCCTTACAGGCGCACGGTGAGCAAAAAACACCGCATGGGCTTCCTTATAGTATGCATCTTCTGAGTGTCGCGAGCGAAGTTATCAATGCGCTTTATATGGAACCACTGAGTTATGATGAAAACAATGTCGCCATTGCATGTGCTCTCTTGCATGATGTCAATGAAGACACACCCACTAAAATCACCTGTGAAACTGCGTTGGTTGGTCATGTTGAAGTGATAGTCAAAGGCGTTGCGGCACTCACAAAAGACAAGACGTTGCCTTCCAAAGAAGCACAAATGCAAGACTCAATAGCGCGCCTTAAAAAACGCCAAAACTGTGTTGTTATGGTAAAACTTGCGGATAGAATTACCAACTTAGGCGCTCCTCCAGCACACTGGGATGTAACAAAAAAACGTGCGTACCTTCATGAAGCGCGTTTCATTTTAAACGAATTGGGTTATGCTCATCGATACCTTGCAAACAAATTGGCTGAGAAGATAAACGCGTACGAAATTTACATGTAAATGTTTCTGTGGAATTAAAAATGCTTAGTCCATCCCAAAAAATAAAGGATGAACGATGCGTGTATGGATTGCTTATTTTAGATATACCCCCGAATTTATCGCACTTGTTGCAACGTGTATTGTCTTAGCGCAATAACAATTTGGGCAGTATAAGGGAGCAAAAACGTTTTATTTTAGTACTTTTTCCCACTACAAGGAATGACCTCTTTTTCTCCAATATCTTCGACTAAAGGCTTGAAGCTTTTGAGTGTAAAAAGTTTGAGTGTATCGCTTTTGAGTGCTTTAAGCTCAGAGCTAAAACCATTTTTGCTGAAAAGAACGAACATATCTGCTTCAAGCTCTGCGAGTGCACATTTCTCTTTCAGGCGTGTGAGTTCCGTTTTTTTCATTTTCGTGTTGGTGTACTTGCACGTACCTACGATGCGTTTATTCGATTTTGTTTTAGCCACAAGGTCGATTTGCGTGTTTTTATCCCAATAACCGCCTATCTCGACGATAGCATCGTGTGGCATGCTTTGTTTTAAGAGCGCATAAGAGAGTTTCTCAAAAATGAAATCGCTAAAGCCTTGTTCACGGTTTGTAAATGCTTTGATAACTTCACTAAAATCGCCCTCTTTAATAGTTTTATAGTAAGGTGAAACAAAAGCAAACCAAAAGCGCATAAAAGGACTGAGATAGCTTAATTTATCGGAGTTGTCATCTTCTTCTCTTAACGGACGTTCGATGGAATATTCAGTACATACCAGCTCACTTTTTAACAGAGCATTCAATGCTTCATCGCCTTCTTCACGGCTTAAACGCGCTCTTTTATACGATGAAAAAATACGTCCATCTCCCGTAGCACACGCGCTGAGTAATGCATGCGAGAGTTTATTGCTGTGTGTAAGTTTGGTAATGTCGGTGTGAATATAGGTGTAGTTCTTTAAAATCTTCGTTTCGATAAGCTCTAAAAGAGGTTTTGTCGTATCGATATTCCAACTCGTACCGCCAAAAACGCTGAAATACTCGATAGCAGTCTCAAGGTCATTCAGGTTATTTTGGCGGTAAAACGAGCGAAATTGTTGTAAAAGGGTAGGGTGATGTGACATAAAAAAATACCTTTGATTGTTTTATGTCATTATACAAGAATTATTGCATCGGCACGTCAAAGAGCAAAACCCATGCAGGACTTAATGCTTTAAATTCGTAAGCATCTTCCTTGGTGATT
Organism: Sulfurospirillum sp. E15m; assembly: GCF_059415145.1. Taxonomy (NCBI): domain Bacteria; kingdom Pseudomonadati; phylum Campylobacterota; class Epsilonproteobacteria; order Campylobacterales; family Sulfurospirillaceae; genus Sulfurospirillum; species Sulfurospirillum sp. E15m. Next base: position 15,587 of record NZ_JCAHZS010000011.1, on the reverse strand, counting down.
TGAACTTCATCCCGCGCTTCTAAAGTAACTCCACCGATTTCTATGCTGCCTTCCACGACGAATAGCAGTTTACCGTGATGGTTGATTGAAGAGCCAACCGTAAGACTTTTACCCGCTTCTACTTTTGCGGAGTAGATAAATGCATCTTGCTTAATGCTAATCGAATGGTCTCTGCCATCGGGTGAGATGAGTGTCGCCCATTGGTTGGTTTGGTTGATGTCTCTAAAATCACGTTGGTCGTATAGGGGGTCTCCGCCTTTTTGATTGGGAATAATCCAGATTTGAAACAAAGCAGCGGTTTCTTCTTTTGAAGCAAATTCAGAGTGTAAGACACCGTTTCCTGCACTCATGTATTGAATTTCGCCGGCATGAACCGCCCCTTCATTGCCAAAAGAATCTTTGTGTAAAAGGGTTCCTTGGGTGACGATGGAGATAATTTCCATATCGCGGTGTGGGTGCATTCCAAAGCCTTGTGCTTTTTCAATGATGTCATCATTGATGACACGTAACGCACCAAACCCCATACGTTCTTTGTTGTAATATTCCGCAAACGAAAAACTAAAATGACTGTGAAGCCAACCATGCTCTGCTACACCTCTTTGATTGGCTTTATGAATAATGAATGACATGATTGACTCCTTTACATGTAATCTTGCATGCACTGAGCACACTTCAATTTTTTTGTCGTGTGCCCTGCATGGTATCTGACAAGATTGTCAGAAATTATTTTTGTAAAATTCCCTCTAATGCTACGTCCAATTTGACCTCTTCACCGACGACAACACCACCGGTTTCGAGTGCTGCATTCCAAGTGATTCCAAAATCACTTCGTTTGATTTTGCCTGTAAGTTCCATACCGACACGTTTGTTGCCGTAAGGGTCTGTCGCCATACCGCCATTTTCAAAATTAAGTACAACAGGTTTTGTAACCCCTTTCATCGTAAGCTTACCGTACGCTTTGTCATCTTTGATGGAATCAAGTGTAAACGTAATGGTTGGATACTTCGCAACATCAAACAACTCTGCTGAACGTAAATGGTTGTCTCTTTTTTCAATACCGGTGTTAATCGATGCCGCGTCAATCGTGCCTGTTAAAGATTTCAGTGTTTTAGTTGCTTCATCGTACTCAAACGCACCATTAAATTTTGTGAAATTTCCTTTTACTGTTGAAATCATGGCATGTTTGACACTAAAATCAGCACTGGAATGTGCGGGATCAACAGTATAGTTTCCAGCAAATAGGGCAGTTCCTGCCAACAAAGAGGTTGCGAGTAACGTTTTGATTTTCATAGGGTTTCCTTTATACTAATTAGTAATATTTGTGCAAAAAATTATTGTGCTTTTTGCAATTTTCGTACAAGGTCATACAACATGACCAACTCTTCGTCACTCAACACTTCAAAATAGCTTTTCAGATTTTGCGCATGCGCTCCAAACATTCCACCGATGAGTTTTTTCCCTTCTTCGGTGATGCTGAGCATTCGCACACGGCTGTCTTCTGGCATAGGAAGCGTATCGACGAGCCCATCTCGTTTAAGATTTCGAACGACTACCGTAACGTTGCCGGGTGTACTCATAATGAGTTTTGTAATCGCACCTATTTGCAAATCGCCACGATGGTAAAGCACTTCTAGTACCTCAAACTGATTCATGGTTAAGCCGCACTCGTTGATGTATTTCAACTCTTTGGCACGGATTTTTTGGAATGCTCGTAGGATTTGAATCCATGTCTGCATACTCTTATCAGTGCGCTCACCATAACTTTTAACGTCAGTTCTAAGTTTCATCTTTTTGTACCTCTGGCGAAATTATATTACTAATTAGTAATAATGTCAAGAGCAAACAATTTTTTTGATAAAAACTACCGATAATACGTTTAAATTGTACTATAATTGCGCCGCTAAAAGCCTATATCGGAGAAAATATGGTATCCAAATCTTCACAAAACAGTGAACCAGAACCCAAACGCAAGCTGACTCAACACTTAGAATCCAATGTCGAAAGCTTTTTACTGAAGCTTTTAAATATCGCCCGCTATATTTTTATCGTAATGATGATTGTCTATTTGGGGGAATGCTTTATCAGTTTAGCCTATAAGATGATTGCCTTTACGATTACGCAAGGCGCACTTGATTTTCAATCGATTAAGATTATTTTGACCGATGGGTTGTTTATCTTAATCGTTTTAGCAATCGTCAAAACGCTGTTTATTCAAGATGGGTTTGATTATGCGGTAACGTTTCTTGAAATATCGTTTGTCGTGTTGGTGCGAAAGCTCATCTTACTAGAAACCGACCCTACTGAAACATTGCTGTTATTGGTGTTGGGTATTACATCGGCACTCTTTTTCATTTTAATTGTCTATATCAAAGGGATGAAGCATAAATGGGAGAGAGAAAAATGCGAAAAGTGCATTAAAGCCGAAGTAAAGTAGCCTTTAGAAGAGTCAAAAATTCTGAGAGAGGTTTTACATGTAAAACCTCTTTTGCTTGAAAACCTTTAAACAAAGACTCTTCGATTGTCCTCTTTTTTAATATCCTCGAAATTATCAAGGTAATCAAGATAGGCGACTAAGTATTTTCGACTCATATCGAAATGCTCTTTAAACGATTTGATGTCAATACCGTTTTCTTTGCGCATAATTTCTCTAATGTGTGCCATCATTGCACTTAAGGCAATGGTTGTAACGAAAAGATTGTGTTCTAAGCGAACCACTTTTTTAGCACGTGTTAGATTTTTGAGTGCTTCATCTCCCATTTTTCGGTCAATGTCTAACTCATCATAGAGATTGTAAGGTGCGTCTGGCGTAAATTCTGCTTTGAGCAGGGTCTCATAGACTTTATCTTCGATAAGTGTTTCGATGTTGTCGATATCGATTTGAGCATTTTTATAGACGCCACCCACAAAATCCAACATGCCTTCATCGCACAATTTTTGCAAGACATGTTCAACCAACGCGACACTGGCCCATTTGAGTTTCAGCGAAATGGAGTTTGCAGAAAGAAGCGCATACGCATTTTTGGTATAAATGGCTTTGATGATTGCCTCAAGTTCATGTTGAATAAACATCGGATAGAGCACTAAGCCTTTTTCATCGACAAAAATATTTTCCATGTCATTGGCAATGCTAATGGCTTCATCATGATTGAGTCCGAAGCGTTGATTGGAGGAGATAAGTCCAAACCCATGCTTATGCATTTCCACTAAAAGCGTAAACGCACTCTTATAATCTTTACTCTCAAGCGCTTTTAACAGTTCCAGTTTGACTCTTTTTTTCATAGGGTCATTGATAGGATTTACAATGTGTCCGCCACCAATCGTTCGACCACTCGTACAGATAATAAACGGTTCGCCATACACTAAAAAGAGTTTATGACTAAATTGCAGTTTGGCAAATCCTCTCTCTAGGGTTGATTCGCTTTCATAAAATAAAATACGTGCTTCTACCTGTTTGGTTCCAACAAAAAGATTGACTTTGCTGTTGTGTTTGAGCGTGTGACCGCCAATACTCTCAAGCCAAACATCGGCAACATCAAACCCTCTGATAAACCCTTTTTTACAAAGGAGCAACCCTTTCTCAAACGAGGCTTTTTGCGCGCTTTGGATATTAATAGCGGTACGTTGGGATGAAAATGCTTCCGTCACATCTTGGTCATGCACTTGAAGGTTACGAATGGTAAATTCTTTATCGATTTCAGGAGCCAACAGCTTTTCGCCAACTTTGATGCTCCCATCCAGTACGGTTCCTGTGACAACCGTTCCTGCGCCCGCAATTGAGAACGAACGGTCTACATAATAACGAAACAGACCATTGCTTTTTTTAGGAATGTAAGGCAAAGCATACAGTGCCTCTTGAAGCGTTTTGATGCTCTCAGGTTCATAGATGCTCACAGGCATAATGCCAATGAGATGAAGGTTGTGAAGCGTTTTAAAATGCTCTTTTACTTCCCATTCGCGCTGTTCTATCAGCTCTTTGGAAGCGAGGTCTTTTTTGGTTAAGGCAACGATGACATTGTTTACATGTAAAAGATTTAAAATTTCTAAATGCTCTTTGGTTTGAGGCATCATGCCTTCAAGTGCGTCCACGACCACTAAACTCGCATCAAAACCAAAAGCGCCTGATATCATGTTCTTGAGCAGTTTTTCGTGTCCTGGAACATCGATAAACGCTACATTGGTTGTTTCATTGTGCATGCTTGAAAAACTAAGATTGATAGTAATGCCACGGCGTTTTTCTTCTTCGAGCGTGTCGCCTTCAAAACCCGTCAGAGCGGTAATGAGCGCTGTTTTTCCATGATCGACATGTCCGGCGGTTCCTACGATAATGTAATGCATTGGTTATTTTCCTACAATTGTCTCTATAATATGAATGAGTTTCTCTTCCACACTGGGAAGAATGGTTCTAAAGTCCAGTAAAAATTGGTCATTTTCAATACGACCTATCACGTGATTTTCACGGAATTGGCGCTCTAGCGACGTTGCTTTGCCTTTTACATGTAAAGCGATGGTCGGGAAGCGTCGGTTGGGAAGTGTGCCGCCACCCATATACGTATCGCTCTTAACAATATCGCAGTATTTCGCACCCACGTGTTTTTTCACCTGTTTAGCACGCTCTTCAAGTTCTTCAGTCGTTCTAAACAAAAGCCAAAGTGTTGGAATCTCTTCGTAATTTTCTTGCAGATACGCTTTAATACTCTCTTCTAAGAGGCTGAGCGTAATTTTATCCACGCGAAGCATCCGTAAAAGTTGGTTCTTTTTCAGTTTGGCTATCAAATCGGCGCGCCCTGCAATAATGCCCGCTTGCACACTACCAAAGAGCTTGTCTCCGCTAAAACTAATGAGTGAAGGCTGACATGCTAAAATCTCATGCAGCGAGTGTTCACGATTGCCTAGATTGTAGGGAAGTTTGGGTATAAATCCGCTGCCTAAATCGTAATAGTCTAAAAGATTGTTATTGGAAGCGAGCTGTTTAATGCTCTCATACGCAACATCTTCACTAAAGCCTTCAATGGAGAAGTTGGATTGGTGTACTTTCATAAGCATCACGGTATTTTCATGAATGGCTTCGACGTAATCGGCTAGTTTTGTTTTGTTCGTCGCACCCACTTCGCACAAAAGAGCGCCACTGTGTTTCATCACTTCAGGAATGCGAAAACTCCCACCAATTTCAACGAGTTCGCCTCGTGAGACGACGACTTCTTTATTTTTGGCAAAGGTGTTGAGAATGAGAAAGACCGCAGAAGCGTTATTATTCACGACTAAAACATCTTCCACGTTGAGTAACTCTTTGAGATGACTGCTCACATGCTCATAACGCTCTCCGCGACTGCCTAATTCTAAATTGTATTCGAGATTAGAATAGTTGCAAATAACATCGCTGGCACGCTCTAACAAAGTTTTTGAAATAAGGCTTCGTCCCATATTGGTATGCAAGATAACACCTGTGGCATTAATAAGCGGTACTAAAGAAGGCTCTAAAAGTTTGGTGTACGCCTCTTTAATAGAGCGCATCAAAGTCTCTTCATCAAAACTTTCGATTTTGCGTTCGATGAGGTTTTGACGTAACTCCTCAATTTTTTGGCGTGCAACATGAATCAGCAAATGCTCACTTAAGCCTTGTAGTAAAGGATGTGTTAGACATTTATCGACTTTGGGTATGCTTCGAAGTAAATTCATGCTTCCTCCGGTAAGGGGAGTTTGGTCTCATCAAAAAGGTATTTTTTGTTTTGAATTTTCGTTAAGATACCTTGGTCACTGAGTTGTTTAAAGAGCTTAATGACGGTTGGCTTACTCACATCGACTTGCTCCATGATCTCACTATAAGAGTAGTTAAGCATATTGTCGTTGTCTAAATTTTTGATAATAAAACGAATAATCTCCACTTGCTTACTATCGGTCACGGCTGAAATGGTCTTGATGATATTGTAGGAGCGCTCAATCTCTTTGGCTTGAATTTTAGGCCAAAGAACATCGTGTAAGGAGTTGAGTAACTCTTTAATATTTACGGGTTTAATGATGTAGTTATCGACATGTAATTTAATGGCATCTAAAAGGTATTCGGTATCGCTAAATGCCGTTGTAACGATAGAGGGAAGTTCTAATTCTAAGTCATACTTTACAGTGCGTAAAAAATCAAGACCGTTGCTGTATTTGAGATGAATATCCACGATGATAACATCAATTTTTTCAGTTTTAATGATTTCTAATGCATCATCAATGCTTTGCACCGGATAGATTTTTTTCACAAAATCTTCTAATACTGAAGTGGTATGTTTGAGCAGATCTGCCTCATCTTCAATGTATAAAATACTAAAACTGCCTAAGAGTTCAAAATTGCGCTTCTTCATCGTCTCCCTCTGTTATCTCAAGTATCTTTTTGGGTATTTCAATTGTAAACATAGAGCATGCGAAAAATGTTTTGGTACTTAGTTTATGGCGAATATTTTTACATGTAATTTTTCCATGCATGTGTTTTTCGACCATTTGTTTTGACATGTAAAGCCCGATTCCCGTACCAACACTCTTGTGTTTTGTCGTAAAATAGGGGTCAAACACTTTGGGTATTATATCATTTTTTATACCACCGCCATTGTCGATGACATTGACAAAAACGCTCTCTTCATTTTGTTTGGCAATGATATGAATAATCTTTTGAGGCAGGTCGGTTTTTGTGGCTAACACATCTTTAGAATTGCCAATCATATTTAAAAGAACATGAATAAGCTCATTTTTAAAGCCAAAGACCTCTAAGTCATCTTTCACAAAAATTTTGAGAGTAATCTCTTCTTTTTCCAACTGATATTTGGAAAGATCAACCGCTTTTTGAATCACATCTTTAATCAGAAACGATTTTTTGCTTTTATTGGGGTTAAAGAAGGTGCGAAAGTCTTCTAAGGTATCGGACATGCTTTGTGAAAGAACTTGAGCGTCTTTAACACGAGAACTCACAAATTCTTCGCTAAGCTTTTGCGCGTGAAACTTACTCTCAAAGCTTTGAATAATCATCATAATCGAACCAAGCGGCTGTCGCCATTGATGCGCAATGTTTTGAAGCATCTCACCTAAGCTTGCAAGGCGGGCTTGTTGGAACATGATGTTATCTTTTTTGCGGCTATTCTCGACCTCTTTTTTGATACGAATTTCCAGTGAATCGTTGAGGTTACGAAGCTCTTTGGTTTTAATCAAAATATTTTCTTCTAAATAATTATGCAGATTTTTAAAGTGGTTGATAATGATGAAAAGCACCATCGTGATAAAGAAAAAAATCATACCAATCAGTAAAATAAGCATATAGGTACTCGTTTGAAAGAGACTGTCATTGACTTGTTTTTCCGTGATGGACTGCTTTAAATGGCTGGTAATGAGGCTTGAAAGATAGATATTCAGCGAATTGGCAGAGAGCATAATATCATCAATCATGACCGCTGCTTCTTGGTTTTTGTTGTACTTTAGAAGGTCTAGCATGATGTCAATTTGTGCGTCGATATGCTCCATTTTAAGACTGATTTTCTCAACAATGCCTTTTTGAAAAAGTGTCTTTTCCGGGATGGATGGAGTTACGAGAAAAAGACTGAGCCAACGGCTGGCATAATAAGGAAGCCCACCAATGTGCTGGCTAGCCTCTATTTGATAACTTTTCCATTGCTTATGAATGATTTGTTGTGACAGAAAGACCACTTCAATTGCATCGTTGTTACTGATTTGATGGTCTTTAATATCGCTGAGCGTTTCCGTGATATTCACGCGGTACATATCTTTAATCTCTTCAAGATCGACTTGTGGCTGCGTATGCTTTTGAAAGAGTGTTTCATAGTCATATTTAAGAGCAAAGATGGAGACAAACATTAAAAACCCGATGGTGATGGTACCACTTAAAATAATAAAAATCAGAATTTTGGTTTTGTTCGTAAATTTAATGGTTTCTAATTTTTGGTTGATAAATTGAAAGAACGTCATCTTAATGCTCGTACTTTTCAATAATTTCAAATTTACCGTTCTGATAGGTGGAGAGGTAGACTTGATTGAGAAGTTGTGCGTTACGGTATTTTAGAGGAATGTTATCTAAGGTATTTATAGGTAATGATTTTATGGCGTCTAAAAAAGCGGTGCGCGTAATAGGCCCTACGATAGATTTAAGCGCAATAACCGTCGCTTTGGCTGCTAAAAAAGATTCATACGAGACCAGAGAGGGTTTCTCTTCGGGATAGTAAAAGGCTAAGAGTTTGAGATATTCTACTGCTTCTTTGGAATAAACATCATCGTATGAAGGAATGGTTTGTGAAAAAAGAATGTTCTCTCCATTCCCATGCAATTCATTCATGAGCGCATCGGCATTGACAAATGAGATGGGAGAAAAAATAACTTTGGAAGCCCCTGCTTCTTTCATCTTCTCAATAAACCGTGCAGTTGGTTTATAGGCTCCCACTAAAATAATAGCCTCCGGTTTCGCAGAAGCAATTTCGTGAATGGCATGACGAATGGAGAGCGTGTTGCGTTTATAGGTTCCCTCGGCAATTAAATGTAAGTTACGCTTGGCAAGTGCTTGGGAAAGGGCGATATACCCTTCTTCTCCATAGTCATCGTTTTGGTAAAAAATGGCAAAACGCGTGACGTTCTTCACGGAGCTTAAATACTCGACCAAAGCATCGACCTCTTCGGCATACGAGCTTCTAAAATTGACAATATTGTCAGCATCTTCGTTACGCAAAAAGGTTGCGCCCGTATAGGGTGCGATAAAAGGGATATTACTTTGCATAATAATCGGTAAAACACGTTTGACAGTGGGGGTTCCTACAAAACCAAAGAGCGCAAAAACATCGTCTTTCGTCAGAAGCGTAAATGTGTTGCTCAGTGTATTTTCTGGTTCATATTTATCGTCATATTGGATGAGTTCAATTTTTTTACCTTGGATGCCGCCTCTGGCATTGGTATGACTGAAATAGGTATTTGCCCCAACAACAACATCTTTACCCAAATGGCTATTGATACCACTAAGCGGAAGTGACGTGCCAAGCAGGATACTTTTTTTATCGGGGGATTGGTAATTAAGCATGAAAATTCCCGTAAACAACAAGATTGTTGTGATAAATAAAAGAATGATCAGGAAATTTTTATTGACCAATTTTGAACCTCAAAAATAGTTGATGAACTTATTATATCTTGATGTAGTTTAATCTGAACCAAATTGATAGAATCCCTTAATTACGTTATATATAATTTTATATAATGCAACTATTTAAAGATAATCTTTGTCTTGTTAAGATCGATTTAAACCAAATCATTTTACAATTCGGTAAACTAACATTTACCAACTTGGAAGTTGCAATGCAAAAAGAGTATGTTTTTTTCGACAAAATAGGTTTAGATTTTCCATTGAGCGATGAAATTGAAATAGTCAAAGCTCCAACAACAGGAGATTATATCGTCTCAAATGATCCAGATGCTGATGCGGTTATTTATGCACCTGAGATTAATTTTTACCTCCAATCCTCCCTTGATCCCATTGCACGCAAAATGAGCAATGTTTTGAAATTATATGCTATCCGCGCGGTTGGATTTGATTTCGCTCAAGATATTGATTATGCGCAAGAAGTCGGTAAAAAGTTATTGATTGTCACCGATGATGCCGAACACGAATCTCTCAAAGAAGAACTAAGCCGTGATGGATATGCCGTTATTGTCCTTTCTCCTTCGATGATTTTAGATATTGATGGCCATATTGGAGCATTACATGTAACGCTGAAAAAAGAGGGCGAACTCTTTGATGTCGAGTGCGATCAAATTATCTGGTGGAATGCGCCGCAATTTGCTACTAAACAGAGCGGAACATACGATCCTTCGCTTTTAGGGCTTGAAGGAGCACTCGCAAAACTAAGAATGAACACAGGTGAGTATCGTTACAAAAATTATATAAATTATGACAGTTCTATTTGCCAATACCATGAGCGCCGTGAAGAGATTTGCGGTAAATGCGCGGAAGTGTGTCCTACGGTTGCGATTTTAAAAGAAGATGAGAGCAAACACCTGGTCTTTTCACATATTGATTGTCATGGATGCGGTGGTTGTGTGAGCGTTTGCCCAAGTGGAGCATTAGATTATACTCAGATGCCACGTATTGCTTTTACGCATGTGAGCGCTTATTTTAAAGGCTCCATTCCTCTCATTATTCCGCATAAAATGGATTTGAGTTTGATTGATATTTCGCTTCGTGAAAATGTGCTTCCTTTAATGATTGAAGGTGAAAAGTATTTGCATGAAGCGCATTTGATGAATTTGCTCCAAACCAGTGGCAACCCTATCATTTTCTATACCGATTTTATCTCTAAAGGTACGGGTGATGTTATTCGCATCATCAATGAAATTTTTGAAAAAAAATACCATAAAAAAGCCATTTATGTGTGTGAAGATAGCCAAGAGTTGGCTTCCATTTTTGAAACGTTGCAGGCAATTCCTGAGTGCATTTACGGTATCAATGAAGAAGGTCTTCGTAAACGTGAAATTTTTTCCGCTCGTTTAGCGCATCTTGTCGGCGATGAGGATTTAGGCGTTGTCAAAACGGGTGAGCATGTACATTATGGCGATGTTGTGATTAACGAAGACAACTGTACGTTATGCCTTAGCTGTGTAGGGGCTTGTAATGTAAGAGCCTTGACTGCGCATCCAGAAGATAACTCCCTTCGTTTTAATGCTTCCATTTGTACAAACTGTGGTTATTGCGAAGTGACCTGTCCTGAAAAAGAGTGTTTGAGTGTTGTCAAGGATGAAATCAGCTTAAAACCAAGTTGGTTCTCACAACGTATCATGGCAAAAGATGAATTGTTTGCATGCAGTGAATGTGGAAAAGAGTTTGCGACTGTCAAATCCATTCAAAAGATTGCGGCAATTATGACACCGCTTTTTGGCGAGGATGACGTCAAAATTAAAACGCTGTATTGCTGTGCAGATTGTAAACCAAAAGTGATGTTTAAAGCACATATGGAAAACAACCCAAAAGGAATTTTATAATGGATAAAACAGCCATTAATAAAGCAAGGTCAGTCTATTATGGACTCTTTGCTTCGTTACTTACAGGGATGGAGCGTGAAAATCAGCTTGAACCCATTATGCAAACCATCGCTTTATTACTTGAAAATCCTGTAGATGAGTACAGCCATAAAGCATTGGAAAATATGTACATGATGTTAAAAGATGGTGGGCTAGAAGCACTTAAAGAAGAGAATGACAAAGTCTTCTTTAACCCTTACGAAGGCTTTATTCCTGTGACAGCATCGTACTATGATGAAGACAGAGATGATGGGAAAAAGCGCCTTGAAATGGTCAATTATGTTTTAAGTTCAAAGTTTAGACGTGATACCGAAAAATTTAAAGAGCTTGAAGACCATATTGGTTTTATTCTTCTTTTTATGCAAAAGCTCATTGATGAAGAGGCTCAAGGCGATGCTATGGCTCAAGACCTTTCTCATAAAGTATTTACCACTGTTTTAAATGAGTTCGTTGATGAATTTATCGTGAATTTGCACCATCATGTTAATAGTTGTTTTTACGAAGAACTCGCCGTTGTACTACAAGTGTTTATGGACCTTGAGAGACTTTACTTAGGCGTGAGTAAGCCTGTGAAAGAGGCAAGAGCACGTATCGTGGTGCATCAAAACAAAGAACGTAAAGAGATTACTCCACGGGGTAAACGCAATATTGATGAATTAACATCGGGGTTATAAGTCGCTTTTTTTTCGGAATAGATATGCATAAAATGCATATCTATAGTGTTCTAATAAGAGTAAACCACGGCTTTTTGAGAGGTAAAATATGCATTTTTTGCATAATACTATGTAAAAAGAGAGTGTTGAAAAAAGAGTGCTTTTTTGAACACTCTCTTTGAGGATCAAAGAGAAATTCTGCAGGAGGAATGCCGTGCAAGATGAAAGAAGGAGTTTTCTAAAAAAAACTCTCGGAACTGGGGCTGTTGTAGCCGCCGTTGGCGTTAGCGCGATTGCTAGCGACAAAGGAGGACATACAGCAGGGTCAAATGGTGTTGTCATAGGGAAATCCAAAAAGAAAGAGATTCTCTATAAAAAGACAGCGAATTGGGAAGCGTATTATCGCGCAGCAGAGTAAGGAGAAAGCATGAGTAAAGAGATACTTCGTGAAGTCTCTTCGAAAATGGGAAGACGAAGTTTCCTTAAGATGGCAGCGGTTGGAGCGAGTTTTGGGGCAAGCAGTGTGTTTGCATCCAGTGACTCAATCAGACCAGCGACCGAAGAGGAAGTCAAAAATCCATTCCCAGGATCAAAGAGAGTTAAAACAATATGCAGTATATGTTCTGCAGGATGCGGAATTATCGCAGAAGTACACAATGGTGTATGGGTTCGTCAAGATGTTGCTCAAGACCACCCTATTAGTGAAGGAAGCCATTGTTGTAAAGGTATTGACCAAATTGATTTAGTAAAAAGTACACAACGTATTAAACATCCAATGAAAAAAGTGGATGGAAAATGGGTTAAGATCAGTTGGGATCAAGCGGTAAATGAGATTTCAGAAAAAATGCTAAAAATCAGAGCTGAGAATGGTCCAGATGCGACAATGTTCTTGGGGTCTGCTAAATTTAACTTGCAACAATCTTACTATTTTAGAAAGTTTGCTGCCATGTGGGGAACGAATAATATCGATCACGTAGCACGAATTTGACATAGCGCAACAGTCGCCGGTGTGGCGAATACATGGGGTTATGGCGCAATGACAAATCACTTTGGTGATATTGTCGGTCATTCTAAGGCTATTTTAGTTATCGGTGCAAACTCTGCTGTTGCTAATCCTATCGGCTTTAAACATATGTTACAAGCCAAAGATCGCAATAACGCACAACTTATCGTTGTTGATCCTGTTTATACCAGAAGTGCTGCAAAAGCAGATCACTATTTGCGTATCAGGACAGGTACAGACATCGCTTTTGTTTACGGACTTTTACATCTAATCTTTAAAAACGGATGGGAAGATAAAAAATTCCTTGAAGAACGTGTTTATGGTATGGATGAAGTACGTAAAGAAGCAACCAAATGGACACCAGAAGTGACATCGGATGTTACAGGCATTCCTGCTGATCAAATCATTCAAATTGCAACACTTTTGGCAAAAACAAAACCAGCAACCGTTGTATGGGCGCTTGGAATTACCCAACACTCTATTGGTAGTTCAAATACCAGAATCCTTCCAATCCTTCAACTTGCTCTTGGTAACATGGGTAAAAAAGGTGGCGGATGTAACATCATTCGTGGACATGATAACGTTCAAGGCTCCACCGATATGTGTAACCTTGCAGATTCTCTCTCCGGTTACTACGGACTTGCCGATGGTTCATGGAAATACTTTGCAAAATCGTGGGGTGTGGACTATGAATGGCTGAAAGGTCGCTTTTTTGCCAAAGAGTGGATGAACGCCAAAGGTTTTTCACTCGCTAAGTGGTGGCAAGGTGTTCTTCAAGAGGAAAAAACCTACTCTTCAAGCCCAATCCGTGCGGTTTGGATTCAAGGTACGGGAATCACCTCTATGTCGCAACAAGCCAAAATTCAAGAAGCGCTTAATAAGCTTGACTTAATCGTTATTGCTGAGCCATTTGTGAACGAAGCTGCTGTTCTAACAAGCAGAAAAGACGGTATCTATATTTTACCTGTATGTACACAATTTGAAACAGAAGGTATTGTTACCGCGACCAATAGAAGTGCACAATGGAGAAGTAAAGTCGTTGAGCCTCTTTATGAGAGCAAAGCCGACCATGAAGTCATGTTTGAGTTTGCTAAGAAATTTGGTTTCTACGATCAATTTGTCCAAGGTATGAAGATGGATGTCAAAGATCGTCAATTGGTCGAAGTGAAAAAAGATTTTGTTTGGCCAGATGATGCGACCAATGAAATTGCACGTACGATTAAAACGATTGGTCTTGGTGGATGGACCGCAAAACGTCTACGTAAACACCAAGAAAATTGGCATATGTTTGATCCATTGACGCTAGAAGGTAAAGGCGAGATGAAAGGCCAGTATTACGGACTTCCGTGGCCATCATGGGATGAAAAACATCCAGGTTCACCAATCCTTTACGATGTTGAAACGCCAGTCTCTGAAGGCGGTATGGGCTTTAGAAATCGTTTCGGTTTAGAGCACAATGGCGTGAGTCAATTGGCAGAAAAATCTGTTACGGTGAAAGGCTCACACGTGGAGGGTGGATACCCAGAAATCACCAAAGACAATATCGAAAAAGTACTTGGTATTACGCTTAGTGAAGAAGAAAAAGCGGTCATGGGTGCAAACTGGAAAGTCGATCACAGCGGTCTTATTCAAGAAAAATGTCGTGAAAAAGGCGTAGCACCGTATGGTAACGCTAAAGCACGTACAATCGTTTGGGAATTCCCTGATCCTGTTCCAATGCACAGAGAGCCAATTCACTCTTCTCGTTGGGATTTAGTCCAAAAGTATCCAACCTATGAAGACCAAAAAAATAACTTCAGGGTTGAAACGAAATACAAATCCGAACAGCAAAAACAAGATTGGTCTAAAGAGTTTCCAACCATGATGGTAACCATGAGGGTTGTCAATCTTTCAGGGGCTGGAATGTTAGAGCGAACCAGTAAGTATCTCTCCCATATTACACCAGAGATGTTTGCCAATATTCACCCTGATTTAGCGTTACAACACGGTATTAAAGATGGTGATATGATGTGGTTACATGCGCCACAAGGCACGAAAATTAAAGTCAAAGCACATCATAACCGAAGTGTGACGCCTGATCGTGTTGCGATGCCGTATAACTTTGCAGGTATTTTCCAAGGTACCGACTTAAGTGCCAATTATCCAGAAGGTACGAAACCGTATGCGATTGGCGAAAGTTCCAATACGATTGTCAATTATGGTTTTGATATTATCACACAAATTTCAGAGTTCAACGCAGGTCTATGCCGCGTCGAGAAAGCATAGGGGGTGTGGAATGAATAACGAAATGTCACGAATGAAATTTTACTGTGATGATCACCGTTGTATTGAGTGCTTTGCGTGTTCGGTTGCGTGTTCAGAAGCCCATGAACTACCCGTAGGGATTAGTCGTCGTAAAGTCATTACCTTGCATGATGGTGTTGAAGGTAAAGAGATCTCAACATCGATTGCATGTATGCATTGTACCGATGCTCCTTGCGAGCAAGTCTGTCCCGTGGATTGTTTCTATATCAGAGAAGACGGCATCGTGCTTCATGATAAAAACAAATGTATCGGATGTGGGTACTGCTTATATGCATGCCCATTCGGAGCTCCACAGTTTCCACGCGATGGTGCTTTTGGTATTAAAGGTGTTATGGATAAATGTACGATGTGCGCAGGCGGACCATTAGAGACGAACTCTCATGAAGAGAGAGAATTGTATGGGCAAAATCGTATCGCTGAAGGTAAAGTACCTATGTGTGCGGCAGTATGTTCCACTAATGCTTTATTGGTGGGAGATGCTGAGAGTGTTTCTGCAATCTATCGTAAGCGTGTTGTATCTAGAGGCAGAGGTGCATAAAGGAGTGCTTATGAAACGAATTACAGTACTCCTTGGTAGCCTTAGC
>NZ_JCAHZS010000010.1:0-128270 GCF_059415145.1 Sulfurospirillum sp. E15m | reverse complement strand
GTTCATGTGAAACAGAGGCATTTTCACTGGAAGATGTTTTTGCATCAATAATAGTATTTTCAAGAGTTGAAACCAAATCGTTAAAACTTTGAACGATTTCACTGATTTCATTGGTTTTAGCATAATGGATTCTAAAATTGAGTTCTTTGTTACGCACAAAATTGGTGATACTATCACGTATAAGGTGTACGCCTTGCATAATATTGTTTCGGATGAGAAAGCTGATAACTAATATAGTTGCGATAACACCTAATGAAACAATAATCATAATAACATTGGCATAGCTACTTGTTTTAGAAGCTTTCTCTGCCATTTGTTTTGCAACATCCATATTGTAGGACATATGTGCGGCAAGGGCCTTTGTAAAAGCAAGTAACAAAGGGCGATTTTTGTTCAACATTTCCGCCGCTTCTGTTTTATGGTTTTCTTTTGAAAGTTGCATGACTTGCTCAATAATGCTAAAAGCTTTCATGAGTGCTTCTTTATCTTTGTCTAGGTAGGCTTTATCTTCATCATTGGAGAGTAATTTTTCATACTCTTTTAGTGATGTGTTAATCGCTTCTTTGACTTTTAAAACAGCCTTTTCTGCTGAGGCAACCTCTTCAGGTTTTGCATGAGAGATGTGTTCCCAAAGATTTAAACGTAAGCGATAACCATTTTGCATGGTGTCGTTGAGCAACTCAACACTGGGCAATGAATTAACATTAGCATAGTTGGTTTCATCATAAATTTCATCCATTTTTGTCATGGCAAAACCAAAAATCGTTAGCATGCCTAAAATAGCGATACTTAGCAGTAGCATCAGTTGTTTAGAGATACTCATTGAAGCCTCCTTTTGTGGTGTTAAATTATTGTAAACACATTTTCCTAATAATTTATTTAAGTAAATTTTTTTGCTTTTAATTTGATTTAAGATAGTCTTTTATAGTGACATCATATAGTATGAGTGTTGTAAACGCGTTGCAAGTGATTTATCAATTATTGATGAAAAATTGGTATCATAGTATCTTTTGAAATTATGTAAGGAAATAGTGCAATGTTAGAATTTATTTTGGGCCTTTATATCATCTACCTTCTCGTCAAACTCTATGCCACAGTAATGGAAATAGGTTTTGTCACAAAAGCAAAGACATTTGCGCCTATTGTTCTCTCCCCTAGTAATTATGCCAAAGCGGCAGCGTATAAAATCGCCTCTTCAAAGTTAGTATTGTTAAGTACGTTATTTGATTTTGTACTCTTTTTTGGTTGGTTTGCTTTTGGTCTTTCAAGCTTAGAGAGTATGATTCATATGAATAACGCATCGTTTCAGTCCGTTGTATTTCTTTTGAGCTTTATCGCTATCAATTATGTGCTTGGGCTGCCATTTGATCTTTACCAAACATTTGGGTTAGATAAAAAATTTGGATTTTCTACCATTGATGTTAAAACATATCTTTTTGACCAAATCAAATCAGCGGTCATGCTTGTTGTCTTTGGAGGAGCATTTTTCTGGGGGATGAGTGTCATTATTGATACATTTACCTATTGGTGGTTTTATGGATTTTTATTTGCTTTTGTGGTTATCTTGTTTATCAATATGATTTATCCTATTGTCATTGTTCCTCTCTTTAATAAACTAACACCTCTTGAAGATGCGAGTTTGAAAGAATCCATAGAAGCGTTATTGCAACAAGCAGGACTGAAAAGCAGTGGTGTGTTTAGTTTGGATGCAAGTAAGAGAGATAACAGACTTAATGCCTATTTTGGAGGGTTGGGGAGTTCTAAACGCGTGGTATTGTTTGATACTTTAATTGCGAAACTAGAAAAACATGAATTATTGGCTGTTTTAGGGCACGAATTAGGTCACTTTAAACACAAAGATATTCTCAAAAACATCGCTTCAAGTGCCTTTATGTTATTTGTTATGTTTGCCGTATTTGGAAATTTACCCGAAGAGCTTTTTACACTTTTACATGTAAATGTATCTGCCTATATGATTATGGCACTTTTTTTACTCCTCTCTCCAGTTATCTCTTTTTTTATGATGCCTCTTTTTGGAATGCTCAGTCGTTATAACGAGTACAAAGCTGACGAATATGGCAGTGAATGCGAGAGTAAAGAAGCACTTCGTTCAGCACTGGTTAAATTAGCAGATGAAAATAAAAGTTTTCCACTAGCACATCCTTTAACCATCGCCCTTTATTTTACGCACCCACCATTGGTTCAGCGTTTACAAAAGTTAGGAATGACGATAGAAACGAAGGATGCATGTGAAGGTTAAAGAGCTTTTACATGTAATCTCTTCAACCTTGAAAGAGGTTACCAATATTCCTCAAAAAGAGGCGATGATACTTCTTGGTGAAGTGTTAAACAAAGAGATGAGTTGGCTTGTGGCACACAGTGATGATACCATCGAGATGGATGAGCGTTTGGAAAACTATGTTAAGCGTCGCTCTTTGCATGAACCTTTAGAATACATCCTTCAAAAAGCAACATTTTACGGTAGGGATTTCTACGTTGATAATCGTGTTTTAATTCCACGCCCTGAAACAGAACTCTTGGTAGAGCATGTTGTGGAATTATCCAAAGAGTTTGAGCATCCTCGTATCGTTGAAATTGGCTGTGGTAGTGGTATTATTAGCATTATGTTGGCATTGCTGTTACCCAATACACGTCTTATCGCCGTTGATATTTCCAACGACGCTTTAGCTGTGAGCCAGTACAATGCCCATCTGCATGGCGTTAGTGATCGCATTACTTTTTTTCAGAGCAGTTATTTAGATGCCGTAGATGGCAGTATGGATATATTGGTCTCAAATCCTCCTTACATTGCCAATAAGGAGTCTTTAGGGCAGGGGCTTTCTTTTGAACCCAATTTAGCGCTGTTTGGTGGAGAAAGAGGGGATGAAATGCTACGGCATATTATTGATTTATATTGTGAGCGAAACATTGGTATACTGGCGTGCGAAATGGGATATGACCAACGATTACCTCTCATGAAATATGCACAATCAAAAGGCTTGGAAGTGAGCTTTTATAAAGATTTAGCCAATTTGGATCGTGGATTTTGGATAAAGGAGAAAAGATGAAAAGTTTTATAATGATCTATTTAGTGCTTCTTGGAATTGCACTGGGTGTTGAGATAGCCGCAGGAGCATTTGTAGCGCCTGTGATATTCTTTCCACAGAAGTATATAGGTGAAGGTGTTTTAACACATTTTCAAAGTGGTCTTTTAATGACGCAAGTCTTTTTGAAGATGAATATTACCATAGGCTTTATCGCACTTTACAGCATTATTTATGAGGTACAAGTCGTAATGATGTGTAAAAATAACGACTTACTTTCATTTATATTGTCTGTGCTTGTGGTTATTGCTACAGGATTGTTTATTTATTACTACACGCCTTATATTATTCAAGCGCAACATTTAGGTGCAGAACAGACAATGACAGAGGCATTTGCAAAGATGCATAAACAAAGTGAATGGGTCATGAAGTTTTTAATGGTAGCGCAATTTGGACTTTTTTTAAGACGAGGCTGGTTGAGTCTAAAATAAAAAAGAAGAGGGCAAGAAGCGAAATGCTTCTTGCTTTTTTGAGGGGTTAGAAAGCGTTATTAATCCATTTGGTGTCTAATGTATGTTGGGATATCAAGATAATCATCTTGTCCCTCATAGCCACCACTTACTTTTTTCATACGTAAAATACGTTCTTTCTTAATAGCTTCTTGGTTACTATTGAGCGCTTTGAGTTCTTTTGCTTCAACTTTGTTTTCAAAACCTGTTGCAACAATAGTTACTCTAACACTGTTTTCTGGCATATTCTCATCTGTTGTGGTACCAAAAATAACATCCGCATCTTCATCAGCACAATCCATAATAAGGCCCATAGCTGAGCTAATCTCATTAAGTGGATAGGTAGGAGGAAGTTGAAAGTGTACAAGAACACCCAACGCTCCATTGATAGACATGTTATCAAGAAGAGGAGATTCAATGGCACTTTTGATAGCTTCAATTGCTGCTTCTTCACCGGTACTTTCACCAATACCCATCAGTGCCATACCACGATGACTCATAACGGTTTGTACGTCAGCAAAATCCACATTGATATCGCTTTGGCCAGAAGAGAGGACAACCAAACTCATACCACTGACTGCACGGCTTAACACATCATCAACAATTCTAAAACTATCTTTAATACCAAATTTTGCATCAACAATTGAGAGAAGCTTATCATTAGGAATGATAACAATAGAATCACTCTCTTTGCGTAATTCATTAATACCTAGTTCAGCAAGTTTAGCTCTTTTTTTACCTTCAAAGATAAAAGGACGTGTAACAACGGCTACGGTTAAAGCACCAACTTCTTTTGCCGCTTGTGCGACAACAGGTGCTGCTCCTGTTCCCGTGCCCCCACCGAAACCGGATGCAATAAAGACAATATCTGCTTTTTCAAGAGAGGTTTTAATCTCTTCATAACTCTCTAAAGCAGATTCTTTACCCACTTCTGGACGCATTCCCGCACCAAGTCCTTTTTTACCTAACTGTATTTTAGTTTTTGCTAAACAGTTTTCGAGGGCTTGTGCATCTGTATTAGCCGCAATAAGATCAATACCATTGATACCTTCACGTACCATGTGGTTGATCATATTACCACCACCACCACCAACGCCGATGACCTTAATCTTAGCGCCATAAACACCTTTTGATTCTTCTATGCTAAAACCATTCATAACCTCTTACCCCTCTCTAAAATAGTTGTGTCAATCTGTTCCATAGTTTTGAGCCAAACCCTTCACTATGTTCTTCTTGGATGTTTGCCAAGTCTTTTAATTTTTCTTTTGCATTATCAGCAGGAAGTGTTCCTCCTACTTCATTGTCTCCAGATTCTTCAAGGTCTTCAAGTGGTTCTTGATGAACGTGTCTGGTAGGTTCAATGGTTTCATCTTTATAACGTAATTTTTTATTGGAATCAATTTCATACGGCGTAAAATAACCACCGCCGTACAAGACAAGACCAATTGCTGTTGAATAGCTTGGATCTCTGAGTGTTTCAAAAAGCCCATCCATCTCTCTTGGTTTGGCTATTCTGATAGGAACATTATCGAAAATTGCAGAAGCAAGTTCTCGAATGCCATCGAGTTTAGTCATTCCACCTGTTAATACAA
Organism: Sulfurospirillum sp. E15m; assembly: GCF_059415145.1. Lineage (NCBI taxonomy): Bacteria > Pseudomonadati > Campylobacterota > Epsilonproteobacteria > Campylobacterales > Sulfurospirillaceae > Sulfurospirillum > Sulfurospirillum sp. E15m. The sequence continues at coordinate 123,125 of NZ_JCAHZS010000010.1, read as the reverse complement.
CACCAGCACCTATTTGTTCTTTAAAACTGCTGTCTTCCAGTGTTTTTGCAAGAATCATCAATGTCTCTTCAACCCGTACATAAATGACATTTGAAACAATATTAAGTGATACTTCATGGGTTGAGCCATCATCACCGATGACAGGTAATTCAATGAGTTCACTTGAATTGTTTTTCAATGAACCGTAGTTGATTTTAATCTCCTCAGCAGCACCAAGAGGTGTATGAAGAGCCGTAGAGAGGTCGTTGGTGATGTTGAGTGACCCAACCCCTAGATAATCATTAAAACGCATAGAATTGCCGGCATGAATCATGACATTACAGGTAGCGCCTCCCATATCAATGACAGCAACACCTAATTCCCTTTCATCGTGATTCAAAACAGCAATGGCTGAAGCATAACAACCAAGAACAATATTGTCAATTTCAACGCCTGCTGATTTAACAGCTTTGCGAAGATTGCTGAGTGAAGATTTTTGTGCCGTAATAATATGTACTTGCACTTCTAATCGAGCACCGTTCATCCCAAGAGGGTCTTCTATAAATTCTTGGTCATCGACTTTAAAGTTATACGGAAGTACATGTAATTTTTCATATTCATTAGGGATATTAGCATTATGATCGGCCATTTGCATTGCTCGATTGATCTCTTTAATGCCAATGTCTCTGTTGGGAATATTAACTATACCGCTACTATCGACACTTTTAGTATACGCACCTGAAATAGAAACAATGACTCTTTCATATTGTGTGCCTGCGACTCGCTTTGCATCATTAAGCGCATTGCGAATCGATTTGGATGCAAGATCAATATTGGTGATAATACCTTTTTTAAGACCTTGTGACTTTGAAATGCCTGCACCTAAGATTTTGATGTCACCATCATCGTTTTTTTGAGCAATAATAGCGCAAATCTTGGTTGAACCAATGTCAATACCTAAAATCGTAGTGCTCAACTATTTTCCTTTATAATATTGCTCGACTTTGTAAAGAGTCGCTAGCTTTTTTATAAGATTTTGATTTAACTCTGTTTGCTTAGCTTGTTGTACATTCTCACTAATCAAACTAACATATTGCTTAGCTTTGTCTGTGTTAAGCAACTTTTGTTCCAAAATCTCGTAGACAATGGCTTTCCCATCAATAATTTTATAACCTTTTTTTGTCGTGTTATCAAAAACGTGACTAAAAAATTCTGCGCTTTTTGCTTCGTTTAACCCTGCAATCGCTTTAACAGAATCGCGACTCACAAAGCCAATATCTGTTCCACTAAATGATGCAAGCTTTGCTTCTGCCTTTTTTTCAAGAGCAGAGGCTTTAAGCTCATCTAAAAGTCCACGTGTTGCATCTTTTTTTGCAAGCTCAAACGGCATAGGTTCTGGAAATTTTATCTCTTTTACTTTAATAACAACGTAATGATCTTGCAATACAAGGGGCTTAAGCACTTCGTCTTTCGCAGCAGTTTGAATTTTATCGAGTGGGAAGGTTGTGTCATCATCGTAAATGACTTTCGTTTCAGTTGCATTGGCTTCGCCTTTTTTAAAGGCAAGGTATGCTTCAAGCGCAGCTTTTTTATCATTTTTCAGTTGAAAATCTTTGGTGACTTGGTCTTTCGCTTCTTCAAAGCTCATTAACTTACCATCATCGTGTTTATAGTTGTATTTCTCTTGTGCAAAGAAATCTTCAAGTCCTTTAGGATCGACTTTTGTATCACTTGAAGGTACTTTAAGAAGCTCTAACGTATAGCTTTTCTTCGTAAGGTACTCGGATTTGTGCGCTTCCCAGTATGTTTTGATTTGATCATCCGTAGCAGTCACTTCATTTGCATCAAGGCTGATAGCACTAACGGCTAGACGATCTTCCATAAAAAATGCAGAGGTAAAAAGGTCAATCTCTTTTTGTGAAGGAGGTAATTTAAAAAAACTTTCTAGTTTTGCATAAAGTATCTCTTTTTCAAGACCTTTTTCATAATCGCTTGGATTGATACGGTTTGATTTGAGGATAGAATAATAAAGGTCTTTGTTAAAAACTCCATTGGTCTGAAAATTTTGATTGGATGCCAAACGTTCTTTGACGTCGCTTTTTGTTGCTAGAAGACCAATCTCATCGGCATAATTAAGAAGAAGCGCTTGATTGACTAAAGTTTTCATAACGATTTTATCAAGACCCATTTGGTCTGCTTGCTCTTGTGTAAGCTTCCCACCGAGCAAATTGTTGTAAAAACTGTAATGGTTAGCATAAGCGGATTGAAACTCTTGGACGGAAATAGTACGGTGACCGACTTTTGCGACGGAAGCGGCTCTGTCTTTATTCAGATCATATGCACCCCATCCTACAAATCCTGCACCAACGAACGCAATAGTGCTAATCCAGATAGTGATAACCAAATATTTTTTATGACGCTGCATCCACGTAATCATTCTTGCCCTTTAAGAACTTTGTATTTTGATATAATTCTATCTACATAGTTATTAAATAACGATAAATTAAGGAAAACTCCTAACAAAAAAAGGTAAAAATGAATCATGAACAAACAAACGCTTATCGATGCCGATTTCAAGCATATTTGGCATCCTTGCACCCAAATGAAAGACCACGAAACGCTTCCAATCATTCCCATTAAAAGTGGCAAGGGTGTTTATCTAAAAGATTTTGATGATAACAGTTATATTGATGGTGTTAGTTCTTGGTGGGTTAATCTTTTCGGGCATGCCCATCCCTACATTAATCAAAAAATAAAAGAACAACTCGATACCTTAGAACATGTTATTTTTGCTGGATTTACCCATGAACCAATTATCAGACTCTCCGAGAGGCTTTGCGCGATAACACCCGCTGGATTAGAGAAATGTTTTTATGCGGATAACGGTTCAAGTGCCATTGAAGTTGCCCTGAAAATGAGCTTTCAATACCATAAAAACAGAGGTGAAAAGCGTCCTTTCTTTGTCTCTTTAAGCAACAGTTACCATGGCGAGACGATTGGTGCTTTATCGGTAGGCGATGTTGATTTGTATAAAGAGATTTACGAAGAGATTTTGCTCCCGACGTTTCAAGCACCCGTACCAAAAGATATGAGCGAAGATGCCGCGCGTGAAGCCGCTTTAGGACTCGAAGCAATTTTTAAAGAAAAAGGTTCTGTGATTTCCGCTTTTATCCTTGAACCATTGGTACAATGTGCAGGGTATATGCATATGTATCATCCCCTCTACATTACGTTAGCACGCAAACTGTGTGACCAATATAATATTCATCTCATTGCCGATGAAATCGCTGTTGGCTTTGGTCGAACGGGTAAAATGTTTGCGTGTGAGTATGCTGGTGTTAGCCCCGATTTTATGACACTGTCTAAAGGACTAACGGGTGGATATTTGCCATTATCTGTTGTGCTGACGACTCAAAAAATTTACGACGTGTTTTATTGTGATTATGGCGAATTTAAAGCTTTTTTGCATTCACATAGCTATACCGGCAATCCTTTGGCATGCAGTGCCGCTAACGCGACGCTTGATTTATTTGAAAATGAAGCGGTTTTGGAAAAAAATCAAGAAAAAATTGCCTGCATGGCATCAAAACTTGAACAGTTTAAAACACTGCCCAATGTGAAAAATGTACGACAAACAGGTATGATAGCAGCAGTAGAACTGCAACAATATCCTGTTGATTTTCGTGTTAATTTGAAAATCTTTACGTATGCCTTGAAAAAAGGTGTTTTGTTACGCCCTTTAAGTCATGTTGTCTATTTTATGCCTCCTTATGTCATTACATGTAATGAAATTGAGACGATGATGGATGTTGCATATGAGGCTATTGTAAGTCTAGACAGACTATAATACGCACCTTTATTTTAAGCGAAGGAAACCTTGTGAACATTCCCCATATTCCCGTACTTTTAGAAGAGGTTAAAGCAGCCTTTGAAACGGTTAATGATGGTTATATTATCGATTGTACGTTAGGGTATGGTGGTCACAGCGAAGCTCTTTTGGAGCAAAATAGCCAGATAAAACTTATTGGATGCGATCAAGATGAAGAGGCATTAGCGTTTAGCAAACAACGTTTAATGCGTTTTGGGGATCGTGTAACGTTTGAACATGGCAATTTTGCAACGGTCATCCAAAAATACAAGCATTTGCCAATTCGAGGCATTCTAGCGGATATTGGTGTTTCATCGTTACAATTGGACAAAAAAGAGCGCGGGTTTGCCTTTGATTCAGATGTGTTAGACATGCGGATGAATCCTGCGCAAGAACTCAGTGCTTACGATGTTGTCAATCACTACGCCAAAGAAGAATTAGAGTTTATTTTACGCGAATACGGTGAAATACACGACTTTAAAAAAATGGCACAGGTCATTTACGATGCGCGTGCAAAAGAGCCGATTAAAAGTGCGAAAGCGTTGTCCAAGTTAGTCGAAAAACTTGGTTTCAAAAAGAAAATCCACCCTTCAACACTTTTATTTCAAGCCATTCGCATTGAAGTCAATAATGAACTAGGTGTCCTCACTGCTCTTTTAGAAAGCATTAAAAATGCCGATTTAGAGCATTGCATTGTGGGAATTATCTCTTTTCATTCATTGGAAGATCGTATCGTGAAGCAGACATTTAAAGTGTGGAGTCAGAACTGTATTTGCCCGCCTGAAGTAATGCGTTGCATGTGTGGAAACAATCATTCTATGGGGAAATTGGTCTCAAAAAAACCGATTGAAGCCAGTTCTGCTGAGATTAAAAAAAATCCACGAAGCCGTAGTGCGAAATTAAGAATTTTTGAGATTAAGAAGAGCTAATGGACGATAAAAACCAGCTTTTAGACCATTATGATGCCGAACAAAAAATCGAAAAAAATCTCGATTTTCGTTTTTTACTGCTCGTGTATATGGTGATAATGGTTGCATTTTTACTTATTTTGCCCAAGATTTATATCAAAAATCAGATTTACTATATGAGCCGCGATATCAATAAACTTTATGGAGAATACTCCATTCTAAAAGAGGAAAACCGTGTCTTAAAACAAAATTTGGAAAACATGCGTTTTAAAAACCAAATTTTGGATACGATTTATATCAACTAACTGTTTTACATGTAAAAAATTCAGGAGTACATAATGTCACAAGAAGTCCTATTTTTAGGCGTTGTTGGCGCGTTTGTTTTAATGTTGGTCATTAGCTTTGTATGGTTTAGAACCCTGTTAAATGATAAATCAAAAGAGATTGTAGAACTCAAAAATTTTGCAACACAAATTCAAGACGAAAACATTCTGCTTAGCGTTCAAAAAGCAAAAATAGAGGCTGAACTCTCTGCCCAAAGAGAGGGGAATATTGCGTTAAAAGCAGACTTGGAAGAGCAAGGTAAAAGATTAGAGCTTAAATTAAATGCCATTATGGAGCAACATTTAGAGAAAAAGCTCCAAAAATTAGATGAAACATCTCAAAAATCGCTCGAAACATTGCTAAAACCTTTCAAGGAAAATTTAGATAGCTTTAAAAAAAGCGTTGAAAACTCCCAAGAATCCAGCATTAAAAAATTTGCTGAACTCTCCAAAGAAATTGAACTTGTAGCGCGTGCTGGCGTTAGCATTTCTAAAGAAGCCGAAAATTTAACGCAAGCGCTTAAGGGAAAAAAACAGTCTCAAGGAAGCTGGGGTGAGATGATTTTAGAAAGTGTTTTAGAGTATTCAGGGCTTCGCAAGGGAGAGCATTATGAAACCCAAGAGAGTTACAAAGATGAAGAAGGTCGCACCAAACGCCCCGATGTCGTGATTAAATTGCCACAAGACCGTACGATTATCATTGATTCTAAGGTCTCATTGAACAGCTATGATGAGTTTATCAGAGCAGAAAGTGAAGAAGAAAAACATATTGCTTCAAAAGCGCTGTGTCAAGCTTTTCGCAATCATATTGATACGCTTGATAGCAAAGACTATGCACACTACAAACAAGGAACGCTCCAGTATGTTTTTATGTTTGTTCCTATTGAAGGCGCTTTTTCCATTGCTATTAGTGAAGACCCAACAATGTACGAATACGCACTTCGTAAGCACATCGCCATTGTCAATCCTTCTACCTTGACGGTTTCACTTCGTACGATTTATCTCTACTGGCAAAGCGAACAATCCAACACTTTGGCCTCAAAACTCTTTGATGAAGCCGGTAAGATGTATGACAAAATGGTTGGTTTTGCGGAAAACTTTAGGCGAATTGGCGCACAAATACAAACCCTCAATAATAGCTATGATACTGCGCATAAACAGCTTACTGAAGGCAGTGGAAATATCATGAGTCGGGTTGAAAATCTTAAGCGTTTAGGAGCAAAAGCCACCAAAAATCTGAAAGATGCAAATGTTCCTTACCAAGATTTTACAACGGACATCGAAGAAGTGGAGCTTTTAAATCGTATTGAAGAGCTCTAAAACTTTTTTACATGTAACGTGCAATTAGCCTTGTCCTTTCATCTTAGCACAAGGATTTGGGCGTTACAATGTCATAAAAAAGAGGACAAAATATGTCTCAAAATAATTTTGATTTAGATATTAAAGGAATGACGTGTGCAGCGTGTTCTGCGCGTATTGAGCGTGTTCTAAATAAAATAGACGGTGTTGAAGCAACGGTCAATTTAGCCGCAGAAACCGCACATATTACCTCTTCTAATCCTGAAATTGGGTTGGATAAAATTATTCAAACAATTGAAAAGACGGGATTTCAAGCTACAGAACTTATCAGTGTTGATCAAGAACAAAAAAGCATGGAAAAAGAACAAGAGTATCGCAAGCTTTTGATTGAATTTAGTATCGCCGCTGTTATTACCCTTCCATTTTTAGGGGAGATGATTTTTATGCTCATTGGCATTCATCCATGGCATTTACCTCCTATGGTACAACTTGTACTCGCAAGTATCATTCAGTTTTATGCGGGGCGTAAATTTTACAAGGGTGCGTATAAAAGCTTAGCGGGTGGCGGTGCCAATATGGATGTATTGGTGGTACTTGGTACGAGTGCCGCTTATATGTTAAGCCTTGCCGTGATGGTACTAGGACTTTCAGGGCATCTTTATTTTGAAGCGTCTGCTTCGGTGATTACTTTAGTGCTTCTTGGAAAACTGTTAGAGCTTCGCGCCAAAGCAAAGACGGGGTTTGCTATCGCTAAACTTCTGCACCTCCAGCCTAAAACAGCGTTTGTTGAAAGAGCGGGTGTTACGCAAGAAATCAGCATTGAAGATTTACATGTAAATGATATTTTTATTGTCAAAGCAGGGCAGAGTATTCCGACGGATGGTGTTGTTATTGAAGGACAAAGCTTGGTGGATGAATCCATGATGACGGGTGAAAGTTTGCCGGTGCTTAAGTCTCTTAATGACACGGTTGTTGGGGCGACTAAAAATGGTGATGGTATGCTCAAATGCAAAGCTACCAAAGTCGGCTCAGATACTTTTTTAGCTTCCATTGTCAAACTGATTGAAGAGGCGCAAGGCTCCAAAGCACCTATTCAGCGTTTAGCCGACACGATTGCAGGTATTTTTGTTCCTGTGGTTGTTGGTATCGCTACGGTGACACTGATTGCATGGTGGTTTATCAGCCATGATTTTGAGCTTTCTCTGATTAATGCGGTTGCTGTTTTAGTTATCGCGTGCCCGTGCGCTTTGGGTCTTGCAACACCGACAGCCATTATGGTGGGTGTGGGACGAGGTGCGAGCGAAGGTATTCTCATCAAAAATGCAGAAGTGCTTGAAAATGTCGGCAAAATCACAGCCGTTGTGTTTGATAAAACAGGAACACTGACTTATGCTGATATTAAGGTCAATACGGTGCTGAGTGAATATGCATTTTTACCAGAAAATGAGCTTTTAGCTTTAGCCGCAGCATTAGAAGAGGGCTCTAACCATCCGCTTGCTAAAGCCATCGTAAACGCTTCCAAGGAACATACTGATACTAAGGCGTATAACGTTACGAATTTTCAAAACTATTCAGGACGTGGCGTTTCAGGCGATAGCGAAGGTATCACCTATTATGCAGGGTCTATGCATTTTATTACGCAGATGACAGGTATGCAACCAAGCGCAGAAGCAGAAGGGCTTTTACATTCAGGCAATAGCATCGTCGCACTTTCAACGTCAAAAGAGATTTTAGGTTACATTGCACTAAGCGATACGATTCGAGAGAGTGCAAAAGAGGCTATTTCTAAGCTTCAGGCTAAAAACATCGAAGTCTATATGCTCACAGGCGATAACCGTATCAGCGCACAAGCTGTGGCAGATTCTTTAGGATTAAAGCACGTTCTTGCCGAAGTTCTACCTTCTGAAAAAGCCGATAAAATTGCGCAGCTGAAACAAGAAGGATATTTTGTCTGCATGGTGGGCGATGGTATCAACGATGCACCAGCTCTTGCGCTTTCGGATGTTGCCATTGCGATGGCACAAGGCTCTGACATTGCGATTGAGAGTGCGGACCTTATTTTAACCAAAAATGACCCTATTAATGTTCTTCATGCTATTGATCTTTCGCGCGCTACCCTGTCAAAAATTAAGCAAAATCTCTTCCTCGCTTTTGTGTATAATACATTAGCCATTCCCTTAGCCTTTTTAGGAATGCTGAGTCCTGTCATCGCAGGAGCGGCAATGGCTATGAGCTCGGTCTCGGTTGTGAGTAATTCACTGTTACTCAGACATTGGAAAGTAAAATAAAAAAATCACATAATAAGGAAAAAATATGGCAACAATCACACTGGTTGTAAAAGGTATGAGTTGTATGGGATGCGTTAAGAGTGTCAAAGGGGTACTTGAAGCGATTAAAGGCGTTAAAAGTGTTGATGTCGATCTTGCAAGTGGAAAAACTATTGTCGAATACGACATGCCAATGGACGTAACTCTTTTTGATAAAGCCATTGAAGAAGCAGGTTTCGAGGTCGTTTCATAAATTTGAAATTCTGGCACGACTTACGCCAAGCCCTCTTTGGCAGAGTGTCACACGTCATTCCCACGTTTTACATGTAAAAAGACGAGCCCTTTATGGACTCGTCTTAAACGTTATTTTTCAAATAAAATATGAAGGTAACGTTTCGACCACAATGCAAAAACAACAATCCAAAGCCCTGCCGCGGTTAATAGGGCATGTGCATAGCCAAACTGTGGAAAAATCCCTGCAAAAATACGCATTAAAGTCATCAGTTGTATCAGTCCAAAGAGTATTTGTGCATAAAGGTCTGCTTTGGGAGTTCTTCCTGAATGCCCTAGAACGATGCGTGTGCCAAATCCAATTAAAATCGTCGTAAAATACCCAAGTGCTATCGCGTGTAACGGTGCTTTTTCCATAAAAATGGGCATACCCATTAAAAGCGAAATGTCTTGGATACTATAGAGTGCAAATCCCACAGGTGCCCACCAAAGGGAGAGAAACAACACGCCTAAAATCGCAGGTGCTTTGCTATACGGGAGCTTCCATTTAAAAAGCTCATACGTTAAAATCAATGTTAAAGCACCATTCGCCACAAAGGCATTGATAGCCAAAAATTCTAAGCCCACCTTTAAAACAAGTGCACCCATAAGTAAGGGAATAAAAGAGCTGCTTTTATTGATGGTGTATCCTACAATCGCATTAGCCGTAAAGAATGGAATCATCTTTTGCGATACAACGATAACAATTAAGAACAAATACAGAAAAAACCCTATACTCAATGCAAGCGAATAGGTTGGTATGAACGCATCTACAATAAACAAGAGATGTGAAACCCCACCCAATGCAAAAGCACGGAGCATCCATGTGGTATCTTTTTTATTGGCCACGGGAATAGTGCTTTTGGTTTGAATGGCTAAGAGAATTTGACACAATTTAATATACCCAATGCCAATCACCATCATGCCTATTGTGGCGTAAAGTTGTGAAATAAACGTAAGCGCAATAAATAAAACTGCACCACCGTTAATCCACCATGCGACAGGCACATACGTCTCTTTTTTTGGAGAAGGCTGTGCTAAGTAGCGCGGAAAAGTTGTCAGCAAAAAGCCTGCGAAAAATTGCGTAAACACAATAAACATAAACGCATAACCATGATAAAGACCTGTACTGACATTTAATGCGATAACGCCCGTGTAATTGAGCATTAAAAGAATGATAAATAAGAGTCCTTGCACAACGCCTGTAAAGAAAAAGAGGCGATGTGGCTGGGCAACTAGGTTCTGTAACGCCGTCGTTTTAGGCGGAGGAGGTGGGGTTAAACTACTGACAAAAACCACAGCAACTAGCCCCCCTGTTTCCAGCGTCGATGGCAGCTTGTAGTGCCTCGCTATAATTTGGTTCTTCCGTAATTTCTGGAACAATCTGTTTATAGACGATTTTTCCATCTTTACTAATGACAAAAATGGCTCTGGCACACAATCCTTGTAATGCACCTTCCCCAATTAAAATACCATATGCTTTCGCAAACGCTTTGTCTCTAAAGTCACTCGCAACACTTAAGTTTTCAATGCCTTGTGTATTACAAAATTTAGCATTTGCAAAGGGTAAATCCATCGAAATAATCGTCGTATCAATCGTGTCATATTGGGCGACTTCTTGATTAAAGCGTCTTGCTTCTGCACTACAAACGGGTGTATCTAAAGAAGGTACAGCGATAAGAAGTTGCGCTTTGTTGCCTTCTAATCCAACCATTTTATCTTGCAAGTCAGGTGTCACAACTTTGATGATAGGCGCAGGATTGCCCACCTCTTGGAATTTTCCTTCCAATTTTACAGGGGTTCCTTTCAAAGCCGTTTTATCTATTTTTGCGGTAAATGTCATCTCATTCCTTTCCATTGTTTTTATATGAGAGACATTTTATCTGATTTAAAAAACAAAAACCTTGATTTAAATCTATACTTTTTGAAATTTTTTTACATGTAAAGTATGAAACATGATACACTTTTGCTAAAAAATGAAAGGAGCATGCAATGATTCAGTACAAATTCATTACAGGACCCGATGATTCGACATTTTGCGCGAGAATTACGGAGTTTTTAAATAATGGCTGGAAACTTTATGGAAGCCCAACGATGAGTTTTGATGGCAAAACGATTATTGCTGGGCAAGCTATCATCAAAGACGATGAAGAGAACGAAGAGAGCGTTTGTTGTGGTCTAGGTTAGTCGATACTCTCAAACAACTCAGGTCGGTACTCAAAGTGCATGGTATCGTAGTGGTACCATCTTCCTCCCCAAATAAAGCCGTATTTTTCAAAAATATCGACGATTTTTTGAGGAAACTCATTTTTATATTGGTAGGTTTTATCCCATCGCCAGTAGCTTGAGTAGTGTGTATCTAAGTCAATGGCGATGCCATAACTGTGCGCACTCAGACGGTTTGTGCCTGCGATTTTACGAAAATAGTACGTGCCATCCACTTTTTTAAGATACTTTATATACTCTTCAGGCAAAGCATCAAGCTCATCAGAAACTTTTTGCAGTTGCGCGCTTGCATTTTCGTTTTTATTAAAATAGATTTTTTTACCGCCGTGTTTTGGAAGCCAGTTAATACTGACTAAATTTTTTTCAATCTCACTTTTGGTTAAACCATAGAGTTTTTTCAAAAATGCATCGTTTCGGAATCGACCCGGGTCATCATTTAATGCAGGTGCGCTAATCGGTGTAAATGCTGGGTATTTTTGCGTAAATTGGTCTTCAATGTCGGCATTTGCAAGTAGCTCATCAAAACTTTTAACTTTTTTGTCATCATAAAGAAGAGAGCTTCCATCCATAAAGAAAACGGTATTATCGTGAATGGATTTGACACTAGGGTATTTTGAAACAAGGTTGTTGCTTTTGGTATTGGCAGGTTTTACAAGAATGCCTTCAACACGACTAATCAATAGACCTTTTTGTGGAACATTGGGCAATCCTTCGCCTACATGTAAATCTGAGATAATGGCTTTGCCGATGACATTTCGACCTTCCATACCGTTTTCTACGGTTCTGACTCCCCAGATGTTTTGCATCACAACGGGTTTATGGTCAATCTCACCCGCATAGAGCATAATATGCCCTTTGAGGTAGATAAGGCTTAAAAAGGCAATACCGTGTTTTAAAATCATCGCTTCTTTCTCCTGTGGGGATAAATCTTTAAGGCTAATATATTCGCCAAAGCTCTTTTGGGCTGCGGAATTTCTAGGAATCCATACTCCAAAAGGTGCCAAAAAATCACGCGTCATAGCAGAACAATCACGGTTAGCCAAGTACCCACCCCAGCCATATTTTTCACCTAAAAGTTGGTCGCCAATTTGAGTGATATTGTCTTGACTAAAAGAAAGAGGCACTTTTTTTGCAAATGCTTTTGGAATCATCAGTGTCATTTTATGCGCTAAAAAATCAGCATCTTTGGTATACGTAAACGCATGATAGAAATTATCATCTTCTCCACTAATAGGAAAAATAGCACCAATCTTGGCATACGTTATAAAATACTGCTTTTCATTGTAAAGAGGCACATTATCGGTTGTGATGGCAATCTTTTGCGCATCAATGAAAGAGGTACGCTCTTTGGCATCTAGCCATACAAAGCTATGACTTGGAATCCAGCCTGAAGCAAATGAACTCTCCACAAACGCCCATGCACCATCTCGCGTGTAGTGTGACACCAAAATAGGCTCTGCAATATGGATACGAGAGGTTTGCAAGTAGTCAAACGGATAACCCTCTCCTGGCAGTGTTGTTTTTTTAAAAAATGGCTTTTGTGTCGGTAGGTTTCGCATCTGTTCATTTTGAATCATAATGGCATGCGCATTGATGCTTCCATACGCTTCAAAATTGGTACTGTGGATGATAGCATCAATCTCGTCATCTGCAATCAGTTGAAGGTTTTCACCGTAATAGCGTCCTTTAATGCCATACGATTTGGTAGCCCATGATGCGTCATCTTTTTTGTTGATCATATGCGTGCGAAACCAAGGCGAGTAGTAACGGTATGTAAAATCATCTTGTGCAATGCTCGCAACAGAGATTGCTTGTGCGGCAAGTGCATCAACGTGTTGCGGATAATTTAAAAGTTTTGCAGGTACAGGTGTTTGTATATCTTTTGTTGAACATCCGACAAGGAGAAAAAGTATACTCATAGAGACAATAATATTTCGTAATGACATAATGCAAGCCTTAACTTTTGTAAATGCTATAATACCCAAAACAACTATTAGACTTGCTTGTCTTATACGATAACGCTTACACACTTTGTCTAATACCATGAAAGAAGTGACCTTGAATTTAGCCCATAATGTCATAGATATTTTAGAAAAAAACAATGTTTTACTCACCGGTGGTGCAGGCGTTGGAAAAAGCTATCTGGTGGGTGAAATTGTCACCAGTTTGCGAAAAATAGGCAAACAAATCGTTGTACTAGGAAGTACAGGGGTGAGTGCTGTGAATGTTGGAGGACAAACTCTGCACAGTTTTTTTGCTTTTGGTATCTGCAATCACCTCGATGAATTGAGTCGTCATGATCGTTATGCTAAAGCCAGACTGTCAGAAATCAAAAAAGTACTGACAAGGTGTGATTTATTAATTATTGATGAAATCAGCATGGTTTCGGCTGATTTACTCGATATGATGTATTATCGACTGCGTAACGCTGGATTTGAAGGTAGTGTGCTGTTTGTCGGTGACTTTTTTCAATTACCTCCTGTTTCAAAAGCTAAGGAAAACACGCTTTGGGGAGGCTTTGAGTACGCATTCGAAAGCAGTTCATGGCAAGCTTTTGAGCCAATTATTGTAGAACTCACCATTACCAAACGAACGCAAGATACGGCATTTTTTTCAATTTTAAGCAAAATAAGACGAGGCGTTTTGGATGATGAAACCAAAGAATACCTTGAAACATTACGCCACAATGTGCATGTATGGGATGATGACCCAACCGTTTTATTTGGGCGTAACAAGGAAGCAGAAGCGCTTAATATCCGAAGGCTTATGGAACTTGAGAGTGAACCGATAGTCTTAAAAGCCAAAGAAAATGTGCATGAAAAAACGTTACATGTCAATAAAATAGAGAGTTGGAAAAATGCGTTACCAATCCCCGTTGATTTGACGCTAAAAATTGGCGCAAAGGTACTTTTTTGCACGAATAAATGGGGAAAGTATTATAATGGTGAAGTCGGTATTATACGTGCAATTGACGCTGATGTTGTGCTCGTGGAGAAAAAAGGCGAGCTCGTAAAAGTTGAACGCCAAGAATACACACTTCACGACACAGTCGTTATGGGTGGCGAAGTCCAAGAAAAGCCTTTAGTTTCCATTGAGCAATTTCCGCTAAAACTCGCATATGCGATTACCATTCACAAGTCTCAGGGGATGAGTATCGATTCCTTGGTGTGCAATATCAATAACATCTTTGAAAAAAGCCAATTTTATGTTGCGATTTCCCGAGCGCGCTACCCTCAATCTCTGATGCTAGAGTATTCGTATCAACGCTTTTTTGAGCATTTAGCACGGTGTGTTCAAGTCTCTCCCAAAGTAGGGGAGTTTTATCAAAAAAGTACGATTTTAAAGTTGGAAGAGCAACCAAACGATTCACTTTTTTAAGGAATTGGACGATTTACATGTAAAGCAAGAATCATGCTATTTCATCGAGGGGGAAAAGGATGAACTTAGAAATTTCATATGAGAAAATGGGTGTATTAACCTATACTCAACAAAGTAACAGTAATGGTTCAGAAGTTGGTCTCAATACCAAAAAAACAGCTCGCGATATTATTAACAGCTATATAGCGCAATATCAATCCGATGTTTTTTCAAAAACAGGGGAAGAGTTTGGTTCGCAAGCTCAAAGTTTTAGTGTTGCGGCTACTGGTTATACCGGAAAACCTATTGCGCAACTGACACAAAGTGAAGCAAAAGATTTGGTCTCAGAAGATGGGTTTTTTGGCATTTCTCAAACGAGTGGACGTATTGCAGATTTTGTGATTAATGGTGCAGGAAGCGATTTAGAAAAACTTCAAGCAGGACGTTCTGGCATGTTGCAAGGCTTCAAAGATGCCGAACGGATATGGGGTGAAAAATTACCTGAAATTAGTTATACTACGATGCAAAAAGCACTCGAAAAAGTAGATGCGAGAATCGCAGAGCTTGGTGGACAAGTGCTTGATACAACGGTATAAAAAGGTTAAAATGCGCTATCTTTGGTGGGTTGTTGTACTTTTACATGTAAATCTTTTTGCAGAGACATTGGTGTTAGAGCATTTTCACGCCAATGTCTTCTCCAAAGTCGATAAAAGGCCTGTGGATATAACACTCGGAATGATTTTTGAAGGCGATGAAGTAAAGCATTTAGAGTATAAAGTCATTGACGCACTGAATATCGTGATAGGAAGTTATTACGCAGAAGATTTAGTAACCTCACGCGGAAAAGAGTTGTTAAAAGCTACATTGATTGCGTATGCTAAAAAAACACACTCCCTGACAATCGATACAATTTATATCAAAGAATTAACGGTTAAGACCAATCCTAGCACACAAGAAATTGTGGATGCTTTGAAAAAAGAAGGAGTGTTCTCTCAACAACACTCCAATGCCGCACCAAAACAGCAACAACTTCCTCAGCTCAACCTTGCGCCGCCACTTCCTAAAAGGTCATTGTTACCAGAAGAAAACGCTGTTAATTTTTAATGGTGATGGGAAAGTGAGCGCATCTTTTGGCTCCTAAGCCTTCTTTCATTGTAAGAGATACTAATAATTAAAGCTTACACACTAAATGGTTTCATAATATGCTAAAATAAAGAAAAACCAAATATAGACGTGCAAAGAGTATGAATGAGAGATTTTGAAGCCGCGAAAGAGCTTTTTAAAGATTGTATTGATCCTTCATTTTATTTTGATAGCATCAGCGCTGAAATCGCACGCACCAAGCTGATTGAATCTATTGGAAATAGTGCTATCCCACTGATTTTTATCGTAGGAGACCCTGGTGTTGGCAAAAGCCATATTATGCGTGTGATGCACCATGCAACGGCTATACGTTCCATCAGTGTTTTTATTGAACATCCTTTTTTTGACCCACGTGATTTGTTTAAGTTGATGTATGAGGCTCGTGGCATGATTTTTGATAGAACAAAAACACGAGCAGAGTACCTTGAAGAACTTTTTGAAGCGTATGCAGGTACCCAATGTACCGTTTTTATTGATGAAGCACAACTGCTCAATGACGATCAGTTTGAATTGATTCGCATCCTTGGCGATATGAAACTGTTTCAGTTTGTCTTAGCTATGCACAAAGATGAAGGTCTAGTTTTATTGCAAAAGAAACAATTTAAAACACGCAGTAAGTTGGTCATCGAATACGGTAATCTCGAGGAAAAAGAAGTTTTACGCTATATTCACACGCTCTTGATGTCACAAACCCATGGCGAAATTGCATTGTTATTTTCTAAAAGCGAGGCAAAGGCCATTGCTCGTTATACGCATGGGAATTTTCGCACCATTAAAAAATTTCTCTATACACTAATGAAGTTACTCCTGTTTGCGCAAAAAAATAATTTGTCTAAATACCGAAAAATCAATAGCTGTCTTTTAGCGATGACAGCACTAGACATAGGTCTTATTCATGACTAGTACTCATTTTGTCTCTTTAGAAAAGCGATGCCAAAAACTTAAAAAAGCACGCATTATGCGCATTGTTTTTTTTATTTCAATTCTATTCTTATCAGCCTTTGGCGTGTTCTATTTTTACCATCAATCTCATAAGCCTGAACACATCTTCGTTGCTGAAAAGCCAATCGTAGCGCCACCTGCTACGGTAAGTCCAAAACCTGTTGAGCGCGTGGAAATACCGGCGATTGAAGATAATGTAACCATTGAAGCCGTTCAAAAAAAAGAAGATGTTCTGTTCTTGGGTGTTCATGGATTAATGCCAAAAATAGCCAAATTGTCAGAAGAAGAGTCCCAAGAGGCTATGCGCTCCTTAAAACAAGAACATGAGCTTTTAAATCAGTTTAAAGCGCTACAAAATTATGAGAACGCATTTGCTTTAGCACAATTTTATTTCAACCTAAAATCCTATCAAGAAGCCATTGCATGGGCAAAAAAAGCAAGTCAATTGGATACCCATTCTGATAAACCGCGTATCTTATATGCCAAGGCAAAGTTTTATTTGGGGCAAAGAAGTGAGGCTATAAGCTCTTTAGAACTTTTTTTAAGTTATATTAAGTCAGAAGAAGCTCAAGAGCTTCTAAATTTTTACAAAGGACAAGAATGAAATTATTAGTGGTAATGTTGAGTTTCTTTTGGAGTTCTCTGTATGCGTATTCGTATAACGATGTCTTACGTGATTATGAAGCAAAAAATTTTGAAAAAGTATGTAATGATGGTGCAGCTTTATACTTGAAAAATGAAAAAAATGAGCAAATACTCGTTGCGATTGGTGATGCTTGTGCGAGAGTTGATTCTATTAACCCTCTTGGCAATATCGTTAAAAATTTGATTAGCACGAAAGAGTATCGCGAAAGCGGTTCTTACTTCGCAACGCTGATTCTTCAAAAAAAATTGATTTATGAATTCATGCTCGATAATATTAACATCAAAGAACTGACTCTCCCTCGTACAAATCATGTCCTCTCTCGTGTGTTTGAACAGCTTTCAAAAGGAAATTATAAAACAGGTGAGAACGGCATTGAAATCAGTACGGAAGAGATGGATTATCTGTTATGGCTCTCAAAAGATGAACCAAAAAAAGTCTATATTGATGAAAATAAAAATGGAAAATTGGTAAAACGCCACTGGTATCTTTAACCTTTTTTCATTCCATTTTTACGCTTTTATAGCAACCTTTTTCTGGTTAAGCTTGCCAAAGGCAAAGAATCCCATTTCCTGTTTTACTTTGCTTTAGGGTGTTTTTGACTACAATTTCGCCTCTAAAGTTTTTTTCTCTAGGATTATAATGCCCCTTAGCCGACTCAATACCGAACAAAGAAGTGCAGCCACTGCACCATTAGGACACAATCTCATTATTGCGAGTGCTGGAACGGGTAAAACTTCAACCATTGTTGCAAGGCTTGCGTATTTATTGCAACATGGCATCGCCCCTTCCAAAATATTACTCCTCACATTTACCAATAAAGCCGCTGCTGAAATGATTGAGCGAATAGGCGTTTTTTTTGATAAATCTGTTACGTCACAAATCGAATCTGGAACGTTTCATGCCGTAAGCTATCGGTTGCTCAAAAAAATGGGTTCCAATATTGTTCTCAAACAGCCCAAAGACTTAAAAATTTTGCTCAAGAGTATTGTTGAGCGAAGACGATTTGACCATATTGATTCAGGCGTGAAAGCGTACAGCGCTGCTTATTTGTATGACCTTTTTTCACTGTATCAAAACAGCACCGTGACATTAGGTTTTACGGAGTGGTTGGAAGAAAATGACAGCGATCATGGCGTTTTCTTCGATATTTATGAAGATATTTTTGAAGAGTTTCAAGCACTCAAGCGTGAATTTGGTTATGTTGATTTTAATGATTTACTTATTTTTATGCGTGAATCTCTGAAAAAAAACGACACTGTCTCTTTTGATGAAGTGCTCATTGATGAATACCAAGACACTAACACCTTGCAAGGCTCTTTAATCGATGCCTTTCGCTCACGTTCCCTGTTTTGTGTTGGGGATTATGACCAGAGTATTTATGCGTTTAACGGTGCAAATATTGATATTATTGGCTCTTTTGCAACGCGATACCCTGATGCCAATGTCTTTACGCTCAATAAAAATTACCGTTCCTCCCATAAAATTCTTTCCTTAGCCAATCGTGTTATTGAAAAAAATCCTAGACTGTATGAAAAACGTTTGGAAGTGACACGTGATGGGGCATTTGAAGCGCCAAAGCTTCTCATTTATGATGAATTGTTTTCTCAATATCAGTCTATTTCATCTTTGATTAAACACTCGAATTATCCCCATAATGACATAGCCGTCATTTTTCGTAATAATTCCAGTGCCGATGGCATCGAAGCTACACTGAGGGAACAAGGAATTACATGTAAACGCAAAGGGGGCATCAGCTTTTTTGATGCGGCTGAAGTTAAAGCCATGCTTGATCTTGTTGGGGTTGTTGTAAATCCCAAAGATATGATGGCATTTATCCATACGTTTGAATACGCAAGAGGTGTGGGAAGTTCGCTTTCCAAAGAGCTTTTTGACGGACTTTTTAAACTAGGCGAGGGCAATATTTACCAAGGGTTTTTTCATCCGAAAGACAATGTCGAAGATTTATTTAAAAAACGTCCTAAAAACCATCAATTAGGGCTTTTTGACGATATTATCGACCTTGGCAGTGTCAGTCGCTTTTATAGTTTGGGATTTGAAGAGCTCTTTTTATCAAGCCCCATTTTAAAGCACCCTAAATTAACGGTGGACGGTGCAAAATTTTTGCATGCGTTTTATAAATTTATGAAACATGCCATACGCATTAAAAACCCGCAAAGTCTCATCAATCATGTGATAAGTTCTGAAGTCTTTAGCGCTGTTGCAGAAGTTTTAGCCGTGAAACGTTCTATTAAAAAAGATGGCAGTGTGGATGAAAAGCAAAAACAAGAAGCCCGCGCGCGAATTTTTAGAAAAGGGCATTTACTAAAAGACTTGGCAAGTTCTTATGCCTCCAGTGAGCGTTTTTTAAATGCTTTGACCCTTGGAAGTAATGAAATGAGCGAAGGTGAAGGAGTCAATTTGCTCAGTATTCATGCCAGTAAGGGGCTTGAATTTAAAGAAGTCTATGTCATCGATTTAATGGATGGGCGCTTCCCAAATCGTAAATTGATGCAAAAAGGTGGAAGTCTTGAAGAAGAACGTCGCCTTTTTTATGTGGCAACCACTCGTGCTAAAGATATGCTCTATCTCTCCTATGCCAAATACGACAAAATCAAAAAAATCACCTATACGCATTCTCCTTTTTTAGTTGAAGCTGGAATGGTACATTAAGATTTAAAGCCTCTTCTTACATAAAAGGGATAAAATAACTCTTAAAAATCATAGGGGTTATTTATGCGTATATGGGGCTCTCTTTTACTCTTCTTCGCAACATGCTTAATGGCTGAAGTTCGCACTATGGAAGCAAGTACAGCTGTTGTCAATAGCGGTATTCAAATCATTGATATTAGAACACTTCCTGAATGGAAAGAGAGTGGTCTCGTCAAAAATGCAATTCCAATCACCTTTTTTGATACGGCAGGACATTATGACACAGAAGCGTTCCTCAAAGAACTTAACAAACACGTCACTAAAGAAAAAGAGTTTGCCCTCATTTGCCGTACAGGCAATCGCACCACTGCTGTCTCAGATTTTTTGTCAAAGCAAGGCTATAAAGTTATCAATCTTACAGGAGGCATGAATCGTTTAATGTCTCAAGGCTACATTCCAGAGCCTTACCACCCATAGGAAATACCAATGCATACCAATGAACTCATTCATGAAGACTCACCGTATCTTTTGCAACACGCACACAATCCTGTAAACTGGATGGCATGGAGTGATAAAGCGCTTGCCAAAGCCAAAGAAGAAAACAAGCTTATCTTTCTTTCCATCGGATACAGCACCTGTCATTGGTGTCATGTGATGGAGCGAGAAACGTTTGAAGATGAGATGAGTGCTAAAGTGCTCAATGACTCTTATGTGAGCATCAAAGTGGACCGTGAAGAGATGCCAGACCTTGATAAATACTACCAAGACGTGCATTATCTGCTCACCCAGCGTTCTGGTGGATGGCCGCTCAGCATTATTATGACTCCCACACAACAAGTCATTTTTGCAGGAACGTATCTGCCACCACAAAGTGCTCATGGGCGTATGGGATTTAGGGAGCTTACGAGTTTTATCAAAGGCAAATTTGACGATGATTTGGCCGAAATTCAAAAAAGTGCGCAAAGCATCGAAGCTGCTATTAAGCACTATGAGCGCAGTTTTGAGCAAAAAGAGAGCATTCATGCAGGCACGGTCATTGAAACGTTTGTGAGCAAAGTAAAGGCGAGCTATGACGAGGTTTCCAAAGGCATTGGCAGTGCGCCCAAGTTTCCCCATGCTTCGACGTGGAATGCCCTTTTAGATATTTATCACAAAACGGGCAATCTTGAAGCGTTATACATGAGCGAAGATGCCTTGAATGCGATGGCACGAGGTGGTATCTTTGATCAAATTGAAGGTGGCTTTTACCGTTACAGTGTCGATGAGAACTGGATTATTCCGCATTTTGAAAAGATGCTTTACACCAATGCCGAACTCATCGAAGTCTATGCTAAAGTATTTAAAATCACGCAAAAACCTTTCTTTCAAGAGGTGATTGACACAACTATCGAAGCGATGGATGAGCGGTTCTTAAAAGAGGGACTCTACCTCAGTGCCAGTGATGCTGACAGTGAAGGAGAAGAGGGCAAATACTTTGTTTTTGGATTTGCACAGGCTAAAGAGGCTCTTTCAAAAGGAGGGCTGAACGAAGCCGAAGTCAAAGTGGTGATGGACTATTTTGGCATCACGAAGTTTGGCAACTTTGAGCATCAAACCACCAATCCAATTCTTACATGTAATGAAAAACCTTCTCGGTTGGACGAAGCCGTTGTGATTTTGAAAGAGCTACGTCAAAAGGTAGCGTATCCGTTTATCGACACCAAAATTTTGACCGCGTGGAATGCGTTGATGGTCACGGCACTTTTTGAGGCAGATAAGGTTGAAAAAGCAAAAAACGTGCTTGATACACTTTTGAAATCTTTACATGTAAACGGTGTTTTGTACCACCAAATGGTTTTAGGCGGTAGTTTGAAAGTGGAAGCATTGTTGGAAGATTATGCCTTTTTGATTGAAGCTTTACTGCAAGGATATACCCATACGAAAGAGGCGCAGTATTTAGCTTTAGCAAAGACATTGAGCCATGAAGCGGAGCAGAAATTTTATAAAGAAGAGACGTGGTATCTCTCCGACAAAGCGTTTCGTGCCAAAGCCGTTTTGGAAGACAACAGCTACAAAAGTCCGCTTTCAACGATGATCAAAAATCTTTTTGAATTAGCAAAGCTTGAAGATGACACTGCACTATTTATTCGAGCGAAAGATATGTTGGAGAGTTTTGGAGCTGGTATTCAAAAGTACGCTCACGCATACCCTGAAGCAGTGAGGGCAATCACACTTTACATGTAAAACGTTAAAAGATTAGTCCTTTTTTTCTCTAACGTTTAAAATGAGCAATCAAAAAGCCGCTTACGGGTTTTTGATTGCTCTCCTTTGATTTGTTAAGGTCTTTATTCGTAGCTTGTGACAAATTTATTAAAGGTATCTATTGACTCCTTGTAACCAGTTTCTGTTCTAGAACTAAGAACAAATACAAGGTAATACTCGTTTTGATCTCCGTCTATTTCTTCGGAATATGCTATTTGTTCCCAATTACCTTTTCCACTTGGCTTGAATTGGTATGACGTGAAATTTCTCCCTTTGTTATCTTTTAGAGTTTCTGACTGCCTAATAGAAAACGATGGGTTGTCACTGAGAAAATCAGCTTTGTCTTTTTCAATAAACTGTTCAATGTTTTTTGTATCAGGAACTGCAGGCTTGTACATTGCTCTTGCGTATACGACTACTTCAGCATTTGAGAATGTAAAACCAGTTGGCGCTTGCGTATTCATTCGGTAATGATAACTATGCGACATGTCTTGTTGCCAACCTGACACTTCTTTTAGTTTAGGCCACCAAAAAAAACAAAGCTGATTGGAGTCATCGCAAACTTTTGCTTCACGATAAATTTCTGCATTCACATTCAAGGAAAACAGAACAGCACAGACAAACATGATCTTTTTCATTTATAGCCTTAACGGTTGACTTCACCGACAGCTTGCTGTTCGGTGCTAGGTTTTGTTATACATTTTTTATTTTATTTCATAAAGTTCATAAAATTTTTCAGTTATAACCTTAAACCTATTCTTAAGAAAATTAATGTAATTTTCACTTGTAAAATCAGTTGTCACAAAATCTAGATCAGTTTTATTTGTAAAAGAATATCCCTCAATATGTGTTAATTCAATTTCAGCTTGCTCTTTTGTTTTTTCTTCTTGATCAATCAATTTATTATAATGTTCATAATAGGTTTCATCCCCTTTTTTTCTATTTAAAGTACTATCAAGTAAACATAAGTTAGGAAAAGCGCTTATTGGTAAACCTATATCACTTGCTATTGTTTTTAATCTACCAACAGGCACTAAATGTTCAATATCAAATGATTTATCTGATAATTCTTCATAAGCAGAAAGTGTATATGTGTATAAATATTTATAAAAAAGAATAGAACTATCTTTTATATTAACTCTTATTTTTTCTTTTTTTAGTAAATCGTTTTCTAACAATTCTTCAAAAAGATTCTCCCATTGTTTTTTACTAATTGCATTTTCATATCGATCAGAGTTAATTAAGCTAAATGCTCTTGTATCTCCTGAACCTTTCCAAGATTCTTTTAGAATGTCATATAAATAATGAAATTTTATATTCTTTTTTAATTTTATTTTTGACTCTGCCCAAGTGTTTTTTTCTATCAATTTACTATCATAACGAGAATGGAATGCTTTTCCGATCATTGAAACTATTTGCATCTCTGTATGAACAATAGAAATTCTTTTTGTTGTATTCATTTTTAATGATATTTGTCCTTTTAGACAATCATTGATAAATTCAATAGAATTAAAGATACATTTCTCAAATTCATCAAGTTGATATTCTGCAAGATACTTAGGAAGAAGGTTCATTTCGCTAAATTGTTTTCCTAAACAAATATTTGTAATATTAAAACCTATAGAATCTTCCTGTTCAGATTTAGAATTATTAGAGAATAAATATGTATATTTATCTGCTAATAATTTTCCTAGTCCAAAAAGATATTCAAATTTAGAAAATTTTGTTGTATAGAATTTTTTTGATCCATCATAGTTTTCTATTTCATAACCTTCTTCAATTAATGATTCATATTTCTTTTTTATTTTGTCAATAATATCTGTATTAGAGATTGTAAACAATTCATAGTGTTGCCAAGCAGCTGCATAAATTTGATACTTACTTAATTGTGTTCCTCGTGAGTTAAGTCTTTCAAAAATAACGGGAAGATTTTCCTCTGGACCACTGTAAATCAAAATTGGAATTTCAAATGATGATATATTTGAATCATCTTTTATGCTTTCTAAATAAGGTACAAGTTTTTTTGTTACTTCTTTGACACCAGCTAAATCTTTTTCTAAATTTAATACTTCATTTAGATGGACAGATAATTCAAATGAACTAAAACCTTTTGATTCTTCAAATCCTTTCAAACTTGTAATCCATTTTACAATGCATTCTGTTAAATCTTCTATCTCTACAGTATCGCCAACTAAGTTTTTTAGATCTATTATAGTTGAATCTTCAATATTAGTATTGTCAAAGAATAACTCACTAGTCGGTGCTTCAGAATACTGTTTCAAAGTGGTTGATCTTTGTAATCCATCAATCAAAGTGTAGAATGTAGTATTGCCTTCACTCTTTGTTTTATAGAGTAATAATGCTCCAATAGGAAACCCTTTTTTAATTGAATCAATAAATTCTTTTTTTTGATTAGGTTTCCATACTAAAGTTCTTTGAAATTTTGGAATTAAAATTTTATTCTTATTTGAACTATCAGTTATAGCATTTACTAAATCTTCTGCACTCCAATTATCAGTCTTTGTATGGTTTTTTATCATTTTTTTCCTAACTTATAAAATTTTTAAAATATTGTTTATATTTTGATTGTATAACGTTTAAAATGAGCTAATAAATTGCCCGTAGGGTAATTTATTGGCTCCACTGATTTGTTAACTACATTAGTTTGTGTCATTATCATAATGTTATTTGTTTAAGAAACAAAAACTATGAACTAATTTGTCGATACTTTTGGGAGATAACTCAGAGTATTTATCAGAAAGGTATTGTTTAAAGAGAGCCCCTGACTCACTAACTCTTTTTTGATTATCAGGAAACTCATTAACCTCTGAAATCAAAAATCCAATTATTTCTAAGTCAATAGAGTTCATCTCGTTGGGTAGCACAATATACGAATGTTTGCTAGATCGTTCTTGAATGATTATGTTAATTTCATCCCAATTAATTTTTGTGTTCATTATATTAACACCCTGCTTTTATTATTGTATAGATAACTATTTATTCAACGAACATTATATACAAAACAGTCTGATATACTTAAATAAATGAACATAAAAAATGTTCGTTTATTTAATAAAAATATTTCATAATGCAATATTTTAACTATTTTTTTACTAAATCTACTAAAATTTCTAAAATTTCAATGACTATTTAAAAATATTTTTGGCGTTATTTGAACATTTTGTCGTTTAAATAGCTGAAAAAAGTGTTAAATGCTCATTGTGTCGTTTAATTGTTAGGAGCTTATGATGAAGAAAAAACTACTCGATGTAGTTCGTGATAAGATACGATTTAAACACTACAGTATTTCAACAGAAAAAACTTATATTTTTTGGATTAAACACTATATTTTCTTTCATCAGAAGCGACATCCTTTAGATTTGGGCAAAAAAGAGATAGAAGATTTTTTGACTTTTTTAGCTGTAACAAAAAAAGTCTCACCAACAACGCAAAATCAAGCTTTTAGCGCTTTATTGTTTTTATATAGGGAGTTTTAGGTGTTGATATCAGTACTTGGAACATTCAAGCTTTAAGAGCACAAAAGAGAAAGCATATCCCTATGGTTCTTACGATAGATGAGGTGAAGAAGGTCATTTTCAACATGAAAGGTATCTATCAGCTTATGGTCAAGCTTATGTATGGATGCGGACTTAGGATGAGCGAGGTGCAAAATATCCGCATCAAGGACATTGATTTTGGATTTGATAAGATTTATATTTGGGATAGCAAATCGTTAAAAGATAGAACACTACCACTTCCTCATAAAATAAAAGATGAGCTTAAAATTCAGATTGAAAAAGTCAAAGAACTGCATCAAAAAGATTTGCAAGATGTTTTTGGTAGTGTTTACATCCCTTATGCACTAGAGAAAAAGTATCCAAAAGCTAAATTTGAGACCAAATGGCAGTATGTTTTTCCTATGGATAGTATCTCAACAGACCCAAGAAGCGGTGAGAAAAGAAGGCATCATATGCTAGATGCAACGCTAAGTAGAAACATAAAAAATGCCGTTATGAAATCAAATATAGACAAGAGGGTAACATCACACATTTTTAGGCACTCGTACGCTACACATCTTTTACAAAATGGTACAGATATACGCTCCATACAAGAACTTCTAGGGCACAAATCTGTTGAAACGACGATGATATACACACACGTTGTCAAAGAACTCAATAAAAATGGGATAAAAAGTCCACTGGATTTTGGGTAATCCTATTTTGAATAAAAGGGGCTTTGTTTTTAACTTTTTACACTATTCTTGCCATCTGCAATAACCAGTGAAAGTTCTACAAACATTTAAAGTCGTGTGTGATGTTTTATGAAAATGGTGGTTTGATGTAGTGCGGAAAGGTAAGGGTAGTTCTCTTTTACATGTAAGGAAAGATCCTTACATGTAAAGCTATTTTTTAAAGTGCTTTAGCGATATATTTATTTAAACGTTTGGCAAATGCCGCGGTATCGTCGATCTTCATTCCCTCTTGAAGTTTGGCTTGATCTAGAAGTAAGAAAGCCACATCGTTGAGTTCTAAAAGATCAGATTTGCTGCTAAGTTTTTTGAAAATCTCATGCTCAGGGTTGATCTCTAAGATCGGCTTAACGGTTGGGAGATTGTCTTGTCCCATCTGTTTGAGCATTTGTTGCATTTGGAAATCGGGGTCGTTTTTATCGTACACAAGGCATGATGGTGAGTCGCTCAAACGGCTAGAGATTTTGACATCTTTCGCATCGTCTTTGAGGATTTCTTTCATTTTGACCAAAATTTCTTTGTAGGTTTTTTCGTCTTCTTCAACTTTGGCTTTGTCTTCTTTGATCTCTTCGTCGATGTCGGAGTTGTTTACTGGTTTGATTGGGGTTTTATCGTATTCACCTACCATTGGGAAGACGATGGCATCGACCTCTTCATCGAGCAACAAGACTTCAATATCTTTGGCTTTAAACTGCTCAATGAGCGGAGAGTTGCGAAGAATTCTTTCATTTTCGCCTGTGATGTAGTAGATGCTTTTTTGATCCTCTTTCATACTCTCTTTGTACTCTTTAAGGCTGACAAGTCCATCGCGTTTTGAAGATTTGAACAGTACAAGTTCCAACAGTGCTTCTTTATTGTCCCAGTCGTTGTACAAACCTTCTTTGATGACGCGACCAAAGTTTTTGTAAAATTCGAGGTATTTTTCTGCGTCTTTTTCTTTGAGTGATTTAAGTTCGCTCAAGATTTTTTTCACGGAAGCTTTTTTGATGGTTTCTAGGATTCTGTTTTGTTGTAAAATCTCACGGCTTACGTTAAGTGGTAGGTCTTCCGCATCGATGATACCTTTGACAAAGCGAAGATAAGTTGGAAGCAGCTCTTTTTCATCATCGGTAATAAACACACGTTTAACGTAGAGTTTAACACCTGGCTTGTAGTCCATTCTAAACAGATCCATTGGTGGTGTTGAAGGAATGTAGAAGAGGGTGGTGTATTCAAATGTACCCTCTGCTTTGGTGTGGCTCCAAAGAAGCGGATCGGTGCTATCGTGAGAGATTTGTTTGTAAAAATCTTTATACTCTTCAGGTTTAATTTGGCTTTTAGCTACCGTCCAAAGCGCACTGGCTTTGTTGATTTGCTCGTTTTTGATCTCGGTGCTTTT
Organism: Sulfurospirillum sp. E15m; assembly: GCF_059415145.1. Classification (NCBI taxonomy): domain Bacteria; kingdom Pseudomonadati; phylum Campylobacterota; class Epsilonproteobacteria; order Campylobacterales; family Sulfurospirillaceae; genus Sulfurospirillum; species Sulfurospirillum sp. E15m. The sequence goes on along the minus strand of NZ_JCAHZS010000010.1, from coordinate 95,380 downwards.
TTCTTTGCCTTCGTCATCATACTCTTTCACCTCTTTGTCCATGAAAATAGGGAATTGAATGTGGTTAGAGTATTTTTTGATGACCTCTTGAATGCGGTAAAACTCTAAAAATTCATCTTCATCGTCTTTAAGGTAAAGGGTAATGGATGTCCCATGACCTTCTTTAGCAATCTCGGTGATTTCATAATCCGCACCTGCCGTTGAGCTCCACATATAAGCTTTGTCTTCGCCAGCTTTGCGGCTTACCACTTCAATTTTGTTGGCAACCATAAACGCGGAGTAAAAACCAACACCAAATTGACCAATGAGACTTGAGTCTTTCTTTTTGTCACCACTGAGATTTGCTAAGAATGATTTGGTTCCACTTTTCGCAATGGTACCAAGATTTTCGACCAACTCTTCTTCGTTCATACCGATACCACTATCGCTGATGGTGAGTGTTTTAGCTTCTTTGTTAATTGCAATATCAATGCGTGGTGTATACGAGAGCGTTTTGTATTTTTCATCAGTGAGCGTTAGGTAACTCAGTTTATCAAGGGCATCGGAAGCATTGGAAACAAGCTCACGTAAAAAAATCTCTTTGTTGGAGTAGAGCGAGTGAATCATCAGGTCTAAAAGTTGTGTGACTTCGGTTTGAAATTGATGTTTTGACATAGTATTCCTTTAGTAAATGGATTTTCAAAAAGAATTTACATGTAAACTCTTTTAAAAAACCAAAATGAAGCGTTATTGTAGCAAAAAATGAAAATAAGAAAAGCCACTTTTGTAGCGATTCTTATCTAGTTTGAAGTAGAGGCTAACCGTTCTTGTTGAAGTGTTTCTTGCATAGACTCATACATTTTTTCATACCAATGTTCGTCCTCTTTTGGATCGATTGGATCAAGGTAAATAACGTGTACATCACCACCGCGTGCTTCAAAATTTTTAGAATCTAAAATATCACGAGCACCAACGATAATAGCAGGTTGAACGATGAGTTCAAGTTTTTCAGCCAAGACTTTAGCACCATTTTGAAATTTTAAAAGTTTATCGCCTTTGCCTCTGGTTCCTTCTGGGAACATTGCTAGTACACGTCCTTCGCTTAGACGTTCTTTCCCCTCTTTAATCATTTTGATAATGGAGCGTTTGTCTTTTCGGTCAATGGCTATCATACGAGGGGCTGGAATAATGTGCCCAAAGAGTGGAATGTCTTGAATCTCTTTTTTAGCAATCCAACATAAATTTTTAGGGTAAATCGCTTCAAGACAAACGATATCGACTAAGCTTTGATGGTTAAGAACCAATAACGTCGTTTTTAGAGAAGCTTCGTTTTTTGTATGAATATTAAAACCCATAAGGTACGTTTGCATGCGTGCCCATGTTCGCCTAATAGGGTGTGTGTGATTGCGAAATGCATACATTAAGACGATAGTTATTAAGACGGTGATGACAAATTCAATCATCACATAAATAGCTCTAATTTTTGATAATATTTTCACGCGCAGTCCATCCAATTTTTCCATCTGGAAGTAAGATTTTAATGTAATTATCACGCTCACCTAGCTTTTCAACTGGCAATTGCTTATCGCTGGTGAAAAAGACGGTTGATTTTTCCGTAGGTAAAATCATTAAAACGCTATTGGTTTTGAGCTGAACATTATTGAGTGGATTTTGATCTAAAAAGAAAAGTGACAAGAAAATTAATGACAATACTAAATAATACCAGCGTCGTTTTTTAAGCAAGATGATAAAGAAGATAAAAGCAAAGACACCATAAGCAACGCTTTTATAAAACTCAAAAATACTCTCTTTGGGGTTGAGGCCTAATTGTGTGCTGACTTCTTCATTCTCAATGGTAATGGGAAGTGTAATTTTATGAAATTTATTGGTTGGCAGGTCAAAGTAACTGAATTCAAAATTCTTTTGATAATTTGGGAAAATAGCGTAGTAATAAATCTTTTGTGTTGTATTGTTTTCAGAAAAGGAGTCAATACCACTTTTAGCATACTCACTTAAGGCAAAATCTTGTAAATTGGCACCAGTCGCTTCGATTTCTAAAACGATAATAACATTTTTAGAGTCAAATGAGGTTGTTTTATATTTGTTAATACTTAACGTTTGAGCGATAACATTACTAAAAGAAGGTTCTTTTTTAAGCTGAATAATATTTGGCAATGTGAATGAAATGAGTTCACTCTCCAATGGCTCTTTATTTTTGACTATCGAAACACTCAGCCGTGGCATCACAGCATTTTTAGAGGTAATTTTAAAATAAAATGTGTTGTAGTAGATATTTGAGCCAGCAGATTCCCATGCATTTTGTGGATTGAGAACAACCACATCGGAAGCACCTGAAAAGGTATTGGCAAGCCCATCAATATTGTTTTGTGCCGCAATGGCTTTTAGCTTTACAGCAAAAACTTGTCCGACATACACTTTTTGCGGTGTCGATTCAAGTGAAAGAAAAAGAGATTTCGATTGTGTAGGAAAAACAGAACTACTATCTCCAAAGACCCCTTCCTCTGCAAAAGCAGATTGGAAGAGACTTAAGAGCACGATAAAGGATATGAGGATTTTTTTCATATAATTAATGGATTAACCCTTGTAGCATTTTAACGCCATCATCTGAACCTAAAATAGCTTCAACGGCGCGTTCAGGATGTGGCATAAGACCGAAAACATTTTTTGTTTTATTGCAAATACATGCAATAGAATCAACAGAACCATTTGGATTATCATCTTTGCCTGTTTCATCACAATACGTTAAAAGAACTTGTTCATTGTCATATAACGCTTTTAAATCTGCTTCATCAATGTAATAATTTCCTTCACCATGCGCGATAGGAATATTTAAAATATCTCCGACATGGCATTGGCTTAAAAACATATTGTTGTTATTGACCACTTTTAAATGACAAAACTGAGAAATAAAATGAACATTTTCATTGCGTTTCATCGCTCCTGGTAAAAGACGAGCCTCAAGAAGCATTTGAAAGCCATTACAAATACCCAAAACTTTACCACCGTTGTTTGCAAATTCAATAACAGCTTTCATAATGGGAGAAAATTTTGCAATAGCAGCACTTCGTAAATAATCACCATAACTAAAACCACCAGGAAGTACAACTAAATCGGTTCCTTCTGGCAGCTTTTCTTCTTTGTGAAAAACGAGAACAACCTCTTGTCCTAATTTCTCAAAAGCATATTTTGTATCAATTTCACAGTTGGTTCCTGGAAATACAGCAACGGCGACTAGCATTTTGGAAACTCAATCGTGTAGTTTTCAATAACCGTGTTTGCTAAAAGCTCTTCACACATTGTCGTAACTTTTTGTTCAGCTTCAGCTTGATTCATGTCTGCCATATTGAGAATAATTTGTTTTCCGATACGTACTTCATTAACTTCATTAAATTTTAAAGAGGCAAGTGCATGGTGAACAGCTTTTCCTTGAGGATCTAAAACGCCTTCTTTAAGCTGAATATTGACAATAACTTTCATGGTGAAACAATCCTTTTGATTAATGGTTTAAAATACGTTTTAAAACTTCTTCGTATGCAACTTTGACATTACCAAGTCCTTGGCGGAAGCGGTCTTTATCAAGTTTTTCATTGGTCTCAGCATCCCAAAAACGGCAGCTGTCAGGGCTAATCTCATCTGAAAGTAAGATATTTCCGTCTTTATCAACACCAAATTCAATTTTAAAATCAACAAGCTTTAATTTGCGTTCAGCAAAAAAGTTCTTCATAATGACATTGATTTCACGACCTTGGCGTTTCAGTTCTTCCAAATCAGATTCGCTTTTAACAAGGCCTAAAAGTAAGCAGTGTTCGTCATTAATAATTGGATCACCAAGTGCATCATCTTTATAATAGAATTCAACTAAGGTAAAAGGAAGCACTGTACCGTCTTTAATGGCAAGACGTTTTGAAAGTGAGCCTGTTGCGATATTACGTACAACGACTTCAATAGGAATAATTTTAACTTTTTTAATCAATTGATGTGTGTCATCAAGCGTTTTAACAAGGTGTGTTTGAATGCCATGTTTTTCTAAAAGGTGGAAAAGTTGTGTGCTAATTTTACAGTTAAGTGCACCTTTACCTGCTTCATTACCTCGTTTTTCTGCATTAAATGCTGTTAAATCATCTTTAAATTCAGATATCAAAAGATTTTCATCATCAGTTAAAAAAAGTTTTTTACCTTTACCTTCGTATAATAACGCACCTTTATTCACGGGTTTCTCCTATTTATTTTTAATAGAAAGCACTTTGATTACATCAACAGCGCTTTTTAGCTGCATATCTTTGAATAGATTTGCTTGTGTTACGATTTCTTTATCGGACTTAGTCTCTTTACCATTTTTAGCTTTTGTTTTTGTATCTGTTTTATCGTCTATTTTTTTCAATTCACCTTCAAGATGTTTTTTGAGGTCTTTTTCTTTAAGTGTTTGTTGTTCTGTTGCTTTGTTTGGAACTTCACCAGGGTACACAATAAGATCAGGTGTGACACCTTCGGCTTGGATTGTTCTTCCACTTGGTAAATAATAACGTGCAATTGTTAAACGAATCGCTTCATTATCGACAACAGGTAAGATGGCTTGAACACTTCCTTTACCAAACGTTTTTTCACCTATAATAATGGCACGCTTATGGTCTTGTAATGAACCGCTGACGATTTCACTCGCACTCGCACTTCCTCCATTCACAAGAACAACCAGTGGTTTTCGGCTCATAGTCTCTGCTTTACTTGCTTTATACTCAGCATTTTCAGACTCAACGCGACCTTTTTGTGAAACAATAATGCCATCATCGACGAAGAGATCAACCAACCCAACGGCTTGATTGAGAAGACCACCAGGATTGTTTCTTAAATCCATGATGATTCCTTTAACATTTTTATATTTTGTTAAAGCTTCTTGAACATCACCTACAATATTTTTATCAAAATTAACGACGCGAATATATAAAATATTTTCATTTTCAACCATTTTGGTATAAACAGATTCAATTTTAATAATGTCACGAACAATAGAAATCGTTAAAGGCTTCATCTCTCCTTCACGAACCAATGTAAGCTCAATGCCTGTTCCAGGCTTTCCACGCATAATATTAACCGCTTCATCAATGGTCATATTGAGGGTGGATTGTTTATTGATTTTTAGAATGATGTCGCCGGCTTTGACTCCAGCTTTGTCAGCAGGAGTGCCTTCCATTGGAGCAATAACAGTTAAAGCACCGTCTTTTTGTCCTACGGTAATACCAAGGCCACCAAATTCACCATCCGTTTGAATTTTGAGATCTTTAAAGTGTTTTTCATCGAGGTACGATGAGTGTGCGTCAAGATTGGTTAAAAGTCCTTCAATAGACTTTTTCACGATGTCATCAATTTTAATGTCATCAACATAATATTTCTCAATGGTAGCTAGCACTCTTGTAAATTTCGCTAATGAAGCAAGGCGGCTTTTTTCGCCATCCGCATTATCGGCAAAGAGGGTTGAAGTAAAAAAAGTAGTGATACCTACAAACGTAGCAATAAAGCCAACTGTAGCAAATGGTAGATGTTTCATGGTATGTGTATTAGCTCCTAAAAAAAGTTGCATATTATCTGGGTGCTGATTATAATGAAATTTCCCTAAAACTTCTATGAATTAGTTGAATAAAAGATATGTTTTTAAATAAGGTGTAGCAATAAGTTATAAATATTTAATCAATATATGTATTGGTTATATACTAAATAAACTTGACATTAATAGACTAAAGTTATATAATTTTAGAAAAACTCAGAGGAGATGCAATGAACTCACTTTTTGAACAATTAACCAATCAAATGCGTGAAGCAATTGAAAGCGCAATTAGTCTTGCGTTGCATTCAAAAAACCAAGAAGCTACCCCTTTACATGTATTGTGGGGGTTAATTACAAATTCTGCTTCTATCTTGAATCAAGTCTTTAATAAGATGAACATCGATAAAAGTGCGATTGAGCTTGAAGTGAAGAGTGAAATTCAGAAACTTCCAACCGTTTCTCATGTCACAAAAGAAAATATCGTTGTCTCACGAAGCTTGATGGAATCTTTGCAAAAAGCAGAAGGGCTTATGAAACAAAAAGGCGATAGTTATCTTTCGGTTGATACGTGGATATTAGCCAATATCGACAATGACCCCTTTAAAAAAATTTTAGGAAAATACCTTGACCTTTTGCAGTTTAAAAAGAATCTTGAAGCGTTACGTGGTGGCAAAAAAATAGATAAACAAAGTAGCGATGAAAATCTTGAATCTTTGGAAAAATACGGCATTAATTTGACAAAGTTAGCGATTGAAGGCAAGCTAGACCCAGTGATTGGTCGTGATGAAGAGATTGGGCGTATGATGCAAATTCTCATTCGTAAAACGAAAAATAATCCAATCTTAATCGGTGAGCCTGGTACGGGTAAAACAGCAATCGCTGAAGGTTTAGCCCTTCGTATTGCACACAATGATGTTCCTTTAAGTCTTCAAAATAAAAGTGTTGTAGCCCTTGATATGAGCGCACTGATTGCGGGTGCAAAGTACCGTGGTGAATTCGAAGACCGCTTAAAAGCGGTGATTGATGAAGTGAAGAAAAGTGGAAATATCATTTTATTTATCGACGAAATTCATACCATTGTCGGTGCGGGCGCAAGCGAAGGTAGTATGGATGCTGCCAATATCTTAAAACCGGCTTTGGCACGTGGTGAATTGCACACCATTGGAGCAACGACTTTAAAAGAGTATCGAAAGTATTTTGAAAAAGATGCGGCATTGCAACGTCGTTTTCAACCTGTTACGGTGAATGAACCTAGCATCAATGAGGCACTTCAAATCTTACGAGGCATTAAAGAGCACCTTGAAGCGCATCATAACGTGAGTATCCAAGACTCTGCGCTGATTGCGGCAGCAAAACTGAGCAGTCGTTATATCAGTGATCGTTTCTTGCCTGATAAAGCGATTGATCTTATTGATGAAGCGGCGGCTGAACTGAAAATGCAAATTGAAAGTGAGCCAACAGAACTTAGCCGAATTAAACGTGCAATCAGTACGTTAATGGTTGAAAAAGAAGCGTTATTGATGGAAAAAAATAAGAAAAACGATGAACGTCTTCGCGCGATTGAAAAAGAATTAGGCGATGCAAAAGAGAAAATGCGCTCGTTAGAAGTGCAATTTGAAACGGAAAAAAGTGTTTTCAATGACATCGCATCCATCAAAAGTCAAGCGGAAGCATTACGCAGGGAAGCAGAGTTAGCCAAAAAGAATAGTGAGTTTAACAAAGCGGCTGAAATTGAATATGGGAAACTTCCAGAACTTCTCAAAAAAGAAGAAGATTTAAAACAAAAATGGGAGAAGATGGTCGAAAGTGGTACCTTGCTTAAAAACAGTGTTGATGAAGAGATGATCGCAACTATCGTGAGCAAATGGACAGGTATCCCTGTGAACAAAATGCTCCAAAGTGAAAAAGCGAAAGTTTTAGCGGTAGAAGAGCATCTTAAAAAAGAGGTTGTTGGACAAGACGAAGCCATTAAGGCAATAGGTAGGGCAATTAAGCGTAACAAAGCAGGACTTAGTGAGCAAAACAAACCTATTGGTAGTTTTCTCTTCTTAGGACCAACGGGTGTCGGTAAAACACAAAGTGCTAAGGCGCTTGCAAACTTTTTATTTGATACAACGAAAGCATTGATTCGATTCGATATGAGTGAGTATATGGAAAAACACTCTGTTAGTCGTTTGGTCGGTGCGCCTCCAGGATATGTCGGGTACGATGAAGGAGGACAACTCACGGAAGCGGTACGTCGAAAACCGTACAGTGTCGTCCTTTTTGATGAGATAGAAAAAGCGCATCCTGATGTTTTTAATATTTTGTTGCAAGTGTTAGATGAGGGGCGTTTGACAGACAATAAAGGTGTAACCGTTGATTTTAAAAATACGATTATCATCTTAACGTCCAATATCGCGAGTGCTAAGATTATGGAATTTGAGGGTGCAAAAAGAGAAGAAGAGGTGATGAAAGAGCTTCGAGCGTATTTCAAACCAGAGTTTTTAAATCGCTTGGATGACATTATTATCTTTAATCCTTTGACCGAAGACGGCTTGCGAGAAATCGTAAGTATCATGTTCAAAGATATCGAAGCAAAACTTGCGAGTAAAGAGATCAAAGCGGAGCTAACAACAGCCGCCAAATCACTCATAGCAGAAGCAGGGTTTGACCCAGTTTATGGAGCGCGTCCTCTCAAACGTGCTTTGTATGAGTTAGTAGAAGATAAATTGGCCGAATTGATTCTTGAAGATAAATTGCATGATGGCTCAAGCATCATCATTGATGCTAAAAATGGCGGGATAGTCATTCGACAAAATTAAAAAAGTTCTTGAACATTTTACATGTAATTTTTTACATGTAAAATGTATCAGGGTTGGCAGTCTTTATTTTGAATCGCAAATTTAAAAATTTCAGTATTGTTTAGGTCATAAAAAACATACACAAAAATAGCGCCTTTTCTGAGCAATTCTCGTGTTTCCGTATCGCTACACAAATACCCTCTATTATTTTCAAATGTTGTTTTAATTAAGGTGCCTTTATCGGCTTTTAGAATTGACTGAACGTATTCATTATGTGAATTAATGCGGTTTCGGTACTCAATAGCGTTTTGAACACTAACAATATCGACTAAAGTGGTATAGTCATCAAGCATAATTGGTAGGTGCTCTTTTGTTCCATCTTTAATGATTGATAGAATTTTTGGGACATCTTCTTCTTTTATATTATCAAAATCATTCGTATCATCAGCGAGAAGTCGCGAAAGAAGTGCTAAAATGGTCAAAATTTTTTTCATATCATTCCTTTGACGGAATTTTACTATAAAATTTTCAATATAGAGGTCTATTTTTGCGAGGAATTTCAAATTTATGAGTTATTTTGAATGGTTTGAAACACATGCTAACAAACATCATTTCGTGATTGAAAAATTAAGGGCAAAAAATTATTCCCCAAAAGAGATAATTGACTATTTTGTCTTTGAAAATATGGTGGTTTGTGAGCCTGATTTTTGTCTTTTGTATGCTAACAAACAAAAATGCCACAACAAGGCTTATTTGAATTGCTTTTTATGTGCATGTCCTCATTTTCGATTTAATGATGAAGGTCTTAGGATTGAAAAAGGCATTACATGTAAAAGTGAATGTTCCATTCAATCAAAAAAAAGCAGTTGGTTTATCCATGACAATGTCGCACATTTAGACTGTTCCGCGTGTATTGTTCCCCACACCAAAGCGTATATTATGAAACATTTTGATGTGGATTGGAAAAAAATTATGAAGAATTGCTGTGTTACATCTCCAAAGGTGTCGCACTCACAATGATGCCATCGCGGTCTGCATAGAGATAATCGCCTTCGTTAAAGCTAATACCGCCAAACGTTACATTGCTATGCAATGCTCCTTCTTTGGGTTCCATCGTCTTTTTAGGGCATGTTCCAAGAGCGAAAAGTCCAACATCAATCTCTTTGGTATTTTTAGTGTCTCGTACATAACCATTAATAACAATACCCGCCCAATGGTTTTCATGTGCAAATTTCATTAAGTTATCGCCTACAACTGCCGTATAACGTGCCTCGACATCTACAACAACGATTTGTCCAGCGCCTTCACTTTTCAGCAGTTCAACCAGCGTTTTGTTGCTTCCGGGTAGTTTCACCGTGACAATTTGACCCATGACACGTTTTGCGCCACCATATGATTTTAAAATAGGCTCAAGCACGTGGACATGCTCAGGGTATTTGTCACATAAATCGGCTGTATAGAACTTCATCGAAACTCCTTATTTATTTGAATAGTTGTATCAAATTTTGTTGCGCAGGGACCATTGAATTTTTCGGTAAGGTAAAATCAACTTTTTCTTGGTGGCATTGATTACACGCTTTAATAGCTTGATGTTCTTTTATATCAGCTTGTGCATAAAATTTCTCTTTTGAATGACATTCAAAGCAGTCTTGCCCACACTGTCCTCTCGGGGATGATGTCGTATGGCAATTAATGCATGTATTTAAGACTATATGATTGGTATCGTTGATAAGCGGTTTGAGTTTGGAATGACACTCTAGACAACTTCCGCCACACGCCATCAATGAACTACTGACACTAACAATGAGAAGAAAGGAAAATAAAAAGGCTCTGTACATCATAAAACTACTTCAGCAAATTTTTGTTAATTATACCTTTAATAAGGTTAAGATAAAATGCAATATTATTCAAATTTTAGGCTAATGATATGAAAGTAGTCACGGGTGTAGTGGGCAATGATATCCATGTCGTCGCAAATAGGCTGATAGATATCTCTTTGCAGGCAAGAGGGTTTGAAGTATTTAACCTAGGTGTAAATACATCTTTAGAAGAGTTTATTGACGCGGTTGTGGAAACACAAGCAGATATTTTACTGATTTCCTCACTTAACGGTGAAGCAGAAGGTTGGTGCAGAGACCTTCAATTTTTACGTTCCGAATATGACGTTAAAGATGTCATTTTTGTCATTGGCGGTAATTTGGCAGTGGGTGAAGCTTCTCAAAGTGACATTATCCCCAAATACAAATCGTATGGGTTTGATCTTGTTTTTCATCAAGTAGACTTAAATACAGGTTTAAATGAATTAGAGCGCTATATCAAGGAGCAAGCATGAGTTTACTTCAAAAAGAGCGCGATGTCATTACCCGTAATGAATATGCCGATACATTTGATTTTGAGGAAATCGAAAATTTTATAAAAAACGCTCCTAAAGAGCTTTTTATTACGCACCATTTTAAAAAACGTGACCGTTTGTTAGTGCAACCTCGCGGCGGATTTCCAACGTATAAAAAGATGTTTGAGCTTTACGAAACATTTATGGGCGCAGATATTGATGTGTTACCGCTTACGGTTGATAGCAATACCCGCTTAAATGACTACGCAATGGCACAAAAGATGCTCACACTTTCAGAAGAGAACGAAATGGATATGCTCAATGGCTATCCTCTTGTGAATCATGGTTATCGTACAACGCGTAAAATGATAACCCATTTTAATAAGCCCGTCAGTCTTCGTCACGGTACGCCCGATGCGAGGCTTTTGGTAGAAACTGCACTTGCTTCTGGTATCTTTGAAATTGAAGGGGGGCCTATTACCTATATGCTTCCTTATTCAAAGAACTTTCCGTTGGATAAAGCCTTTTTGTATTGGAAATACGTCGATAAAGTGTGTGCCAAATATTCAACACTCAACGAACCCATCAATCGTGAGTCATTTGGCCCTTTGACAGCGACGTTAGTACCGCCTTGTATTGTTATTGTGATTCAACTCATCGAAATGTTACTCTCTATCGAAGAGGGTGTGAAATCCTTTTCAGTCAGTTTTTCTCAAAATGGTTCGATGATGCAAGACATTGTCACTTCTAATGTTCTTAAAAAATTGGCTCGTGAATACGCCAATCAATTTGGCGGTGAAGATGCCATTATTAATCTTGTGTATCACCAATGGATGGGTGCTTTTCCAAGGGATAAAAACCTCTCTGACTCACTGATTAATACCAATACGGTCATTGCCGCGATGGTTCGAGCCGATAAAATCATTATCAAAACCCGTGATGAAGCGTTTGGTATCCCTACGATGCAATGCAATGCCCAATCGGTTGCGAACACCAAATACACACTTCGCACGCTTAAAGGTCTTCCAATAATTTCCGATGCGGAAGAAGAAGAAAATCTAGAGCTTGAAGTAAGAGCAATTATGGACGCGGCGTTGAATGACCCTGCCGATACATTGTGGCGAAAAGTGTTTAATACGATTAAAAGTGGTCTGATTGATGTTCCATTTTCACCGCATATTATCAATAACAATGAAGTCATTACGATTCGCGATGATAGTGGCAATATTCGCATTATCGAAAAAGGGAAACTTCCGCTTCCTGAACGCTGTTTTGCGTATGAAAAATCAAAAGTCAATTTGCCTGAAAGCAAAACAGAGGTGATTAATAAAATTATCCACGATATAGGGGCTATGTTATGAGTAAATTATTAATTGATGTGGGTAGTACCTATTTTAAAGTGTGTCAAGAAAGCGGAATCAGTCAGTATTTCAGGGATTTTAATAAAGATATTTACGATGATTTATTAACAAAATGTGGCAATATTTTTGCTAATTACACCAAAGAAGATATTCATATATGCTCTTCCGCCAATGGAGGCCTGAGTACGCTTATTATTGGACTTACTAATTCATTTAGTCTCAAATTCGCTAAGAATATTGCGTTTAATTCTGGTATTAATATCATCGATACCATTCTTTACAGCAAAATAGAAGAGGCTAAATCACCGAGTGAATTGATTGATGTTGTCATTGTTGTTGGAGGCATTGATGGAATCAATCATGTCTTTGATGATAAACTCTTTAGCTTTTTGAAAAAAGTCCGTTACAACAATATTGTTTATGTCGGTACACAACAAGATGCATCGTTTTTAAGCAATCATATAGCGGAGTTAAAAGTGCTTGGAAATATTATTACCGAGAAATTACATGTAAACGGTGGTGAGCTTAAAGAATACCTTACGAACCTCTATCAAGCGGATATTGTTGGTAAGGAAGATATTAAACATTTGTATGAAATTACTGCCAATCAAATCTATTCTACGCCTTATATCGTGAATCGTTCTTTGCCGCTTATTGATGCCAATTTTGAGGTGGTCAATCCCTTTATCGTGGTTGATATTGGTGGTGCTACGACGGATATTCATTACAGTCGTGATTTGGTACGTGATAACATTGTCAGTGAAAGTGGATATGACCGTTTAGTCTTTAAAAAACTGGGTGTGTATAAATCACGCGAAACATTGGTGTTTGCCGCTAAAAATAACGAATTTGTGTATGAACTTTTAGCATACCTCAATGTTACGGAAAATATCTTGGAAGAAGAGAGTGAAAAAGCACTGCGTATTTTAATGCAGCTTTCCATCTTTTTGGTTCTGTATAAAGTGTCACGCCTTAATCCTTTATACGTTACATTGCAGCTTGAATTATTAAAAACGATTGTGCTCACAGGCGGTATTACTAAGGTATTGCGTTATGAAGAAGTTGAGCTGATTATGAACTTTTTTTATAAAAAAGTGATGAACTTACATGCTATTCCGAATATTGTGATGGATTACGATTATGCCATCTGGACATTGGGAATGCAAAATAACACTGATATGAGGAGCTAAAATGTCGATTAATTGTATTCGAGCTTTAATTGAAAAAGCCGCTGTTGTATGCCCTGATAAAGTGGCTATTATTGATGGTTCGAAAAAATTAACCTATCAAGAACTTTTTCGAAAAATTAATCAAGTCGCACGTTATTTAACCGAATTAAACCTTCCTAGTGGTTCTCGCGTGGGAATTTATTCTCATAAAAGCAGTGAGCAAATCATTGCTATTTTAGCGCTCTTATCGACAGAGTATATTTTTGTACCCATTTCTCGTTTGTTAAAAGCGGAACAAGTTGAACATATTATTAAAGACTGTGGCATTGACTGTATTATTACCGATAAAAATAAAATCAAAAACATTGATGCTATTCATTATACCGGCAGAATCATTACGTATGAAGCGAGTGAGCGCGATATTGTATCTTTTGAAGAGATTTACAAATGCTGTAGCGACCTTTTTACATGTAATATCGGTGACTATAAAAATGCCGCGATTACGTACAGTTTTGGATTGACTGGGTTTCCAAAAGGAATTGTGATTACACACCGGAATTTAGTTGATAGTGCGCGTGTTGCGTCTAATTACCTTGAACTCAAAGAAGACGATGTGATTTCTGGGACATTGCCTTTTATTTTGGACTATGGATTAAATCAACTCTTTTGCTCTATTTACAATCATGCAACGCTCGCATTACACTCATTAGTCTTACCAGCCGATTTTTTCAATCATCTTATCAACGATAACGTTACGGTACTTCCTGTAATGCCTCCGCATATTACACAAATGTTTGAAAGTGACCCAAAACGTATTCCCAACCCAAAACTTCTAGCCAATATTCGTATTGTAACCTCTTCAGGCGGTAAAATTACCTCTAAAATGATTCAAGATATCGAAGAGCGTTATCCTAATGCGAAGTTTTATTCTATGCATGGATTAACAGAGGCTTTTCGTTCAACTTATCTTGACCCAGCGCAACTCAAGATTAGACCACATTCGATTGGAAAGCCTATTCCTGGGGTTGAAATACATGTCATTGATGAAGCAGGTAATGAGTGTAAACCACGTGAAGTTGGAGAACTCATCCATAGAGGTGGGTATATTTACAAAGGGTATTGGAAATCTAAAGAAGATACGCAAAAACGTTATAAAAGCATTGCTATTCTTGACAAGATTGTGAATCTTGAAGGCGATTTAACAGATGAAATTGTTGTCGCCAGTGGAGATTTTGTTTACAGGGACGAGGAGGGGTATCTTTATTTTGTCTCTCGTAAAGATGATATGATTAAGGTGAGTGGTTTTCGTATCAGCCCTTATGAGATTGAAAGTGTTGTGTATGAGCGGATTCCGATGATTTCCCAATGCGCTGTTTTTTCTATTGAAAATGAAAAAACAGAAGAAGAAATTGTTATGGTCTATGCAGCGTCTCGTGAAATTCCTAAAAATGAAATTTTGTTTGAGCTCAAAAAACATTTACCAAATCATATGATTCCTTCTATCATTGTTTATAAAGAAAAGCTTCCGCAAACAAGTCCAAGTGAAGCAAAAATTGATAAAGAAATTTTACGTAAAGAGGTAGTAGAGCTGCGATAAATCCAATAATGTTGTACAGTGCTTAATCGAAGCTTATGGAATTTTTAAGTAAAGCTAAGGTAAAATCCATACCTTAAATTATTTTTTAGAGAAGGAATTTTTGATGAAAAGAACGTATCAGCCACACAGTACACCTAAAAAACGTACCCATGGTTTCAGACTTAGAATGAAAACTAAAGGTGGACGCAAAGTTATTGCTGCACGTCGTGCTAAAGGTAGAAAAAGATTGGCCGCTTAAAAGGGTATGTAACTCTCAAAGAGACGAGAGAGTATACATCTATTTATAACCATGCAAAGAAATGGCACTATGAAGGTGCCCTTGTTTTTTACCAAAATGACATAACAAAACGAGTTGGCTTTACGGCAAGTAAAAAAGTCGGTAATGCTATCAAACGGAATTTAGCCAAAAGAAGGCTTCGGGCTATATTTTTAGAAATACAACATACGTTGCAAGATGGTGTTTATGTATTTGTTGCAAAAGAGAAGATACATCACATATCATATGATGCACTTAAAAAAGGAATCATGTGGTCTATGAAAAAATTAAACTGTGTTAAAGAATGAAATCTTTAGCGTTGTTATTGATAAAGCTCTATCAGAAGTTTTTTACACTGATTGGCTATGGAAGTTGCAGGTATTATCCCACTTGCTCGCAATATGCGAAAGAGCAACTTCTACACAACAGTTTTTTAAAAGCTCTCTTTTATAGTTTTATACGTATTTTAAAATGCAATCAGCTTTTTCCTGGAGGTATTGATTATCCAGTGGTACAAAAGGCTTTTGCTACTCCTTCTTTTTTTGCTCCTCATGACTCCACGACGCAACGTATTGTTTTTTGGTTTGTACCAAAAAACACACAAAGTTTTTATGTGGTAAAAGCTTTTAAAACATTGAAATAAAGGGAATCTCGTGACAGATAAACTTACACCTCAAGTGCGCATTATACTTGCCACTGTTTTATCTTTTTTATTTTTTGCTCTGTATGATCATTTTTTTATCCCCAAAAATCCTCCACTTGCTGAAAACAACGCCTCAACGGTTGTTGAGCAACACGTTACATCATCTAATGCGACAACTGCGCCAGAAGTTAAATCTGTTGCAAGCAGTGGGGATATTGCACAAGCGCCTATGACAGCAGGCAAAGAGGGTGAGATTATCGCTACGGTTAAAGCTGCTTCTTACGAAGTGCACATTGACCGTCTTGGTAGAATTTCAAAATTTTATCTTCTCGAAAATAAATACAAAGATGATAAAGGTGAACGTTTTCAACTGATAGATGCTTCTCAAAATCTTTTTCCTTTAGAGATTCGTTTTAGTGATAAATCAACGAATGCAGATGCTTTTGCCATGTCTTATAGTGCGGATAAAAGCAGTATTGATGTAACTGAAAAAGGCGCAAGCATCGTTTTAACTCAACCTTTGAGTGGTCTAACGATTGTTAAAACATTAACATTTTATCCTAATGGAAATTATGATTTACATGTAAATCTTTCAACGCCGAAAGATTATTTTATTTCAACAGGATTTCATCCTCATGTAGCTATCGATAGTTATACGTTTCATGGTGTTCTTATTAAAAAAAGTGACAACACGATTCAAACCATTGCAGATGGTTCGGCAAAAGGCGATGAACACTTTGCAAATGCAAAAATTGTCGCTGCGGCAGATAAATATTACACAACATTTTTTTACAATTTAGATAAAGGACTTGATACCGTTGTCTCTTTAGGTAAAGATAAAGATCCTCTTTTATTTGTTAAAGGTGATAGTAATTTAACGCTTAGTGGTTATATTGGACCAAAAGACCATAGACTGCTTAAATCTATTAATCCGGAATTGACAGATGTTGTTGAATATGGATTTTTTACTTTTATAGCAAAACCACTTTTCCTTTGGCTTTCTTACCTTCACGATTTGTTAGGTAACTGGGGATGGGCAATTGTTGCTATGACAATCAGTGTACGTTTGGTACTTTATCCTTTGACCTACAAAGGTATGGTGTCTATGAACAAGCTCAAAGAGCTTTCACCAAAGATTAAAGAGCTACAGAAAAAATATGGCGATGATAAGCAAAAGCTAAATGCCCATATGATGGAACTTTATAAAAAGCATGGTGCAAACCCTATGGGTGGATGTTTGCCTATTATTCTTCAAATTCCAGTATTTTTTGCAGTGTATCGCGTTCTTCAAAACGCTATTGAACTTAAAGGTGCCGCGTGGATTTTCTGGATTCATGATCTTGCGGTGATGGACCATTATTTTATCCTTCCAATCTTAATGGGTATCACAATGTTCTTACATCAGCGTATTACCCCAACAAGTTTTACAGATCCAATGCAAGAAAAAATTATGAAATTTTTACCACTGATTTTTACATTCTTCTTTGTGTCTTTCCCTGCAGGTTTAACGTTGTATTGGTTTACAAACAATCTTGCATCTATCGTACAACAGTTTTATGTTAATAAACTTTTTGCAAAGAAACATGAAGAGCAAAAGGCCGAAAAATGATAAAAGTTGAAGCAGCAACACTCCAAGAAGCTTACTCCAAGGCTGCGAGTGAGTTGTCTTGTTCAGTCATCGATTTAGATATTAATATCGTTCAAAATGGTTCAAGTGGTTTCTTAGGACTTTTTAAAAAGAGCGCCATTATTGAAGTCCGACGTAAAGGCGCTAAGCCTCAAGAACGAGAGAAAAAAGAGTTTGCACCTTCACTAAAAAATGAAAATCACCAAGAGGCGGATAGTAATGTCGCCTCTTTGGATGAACGAAAAGACCGTAATAAACGCAATAAAAATAGACGAAATCGCAATAAAAATAGAGAATTTACTAAAGAAGAGGGTGTTGAAAAAAGAGCTGATGCGGTAATCCTTCCTAAAGAAACACCTGTAGTAAAAGAATCAAGACCAGAGCCAAAACCGCACAAAGAGCCTCGTCATACCCATTCAACCAGTGCTATTGATCAAAATTTTCATCAAGAAAAGCGCGAGATTAATGATATTTTGGATGAAGTGCGCATTCAAATTAAAAATCTCTTTAAATACAGTTGTTTTACATTAGATGTTCCTGTGGTCTCTAAATACAGCGACGATACTATCTTGATTGAATTTAGTGGTGAAGATGCTGCGTTATTGATTGGAAAAGAGGGGTATCGTTACAAAGCACTCTCTTACTTGCTTTACAATTGGATTAATTTAAAATATGGTCTTAATATTCGTCTTGAAATTGCAGAGTTTTTGAAAAACCAAGAAGAGATGATTGATAAATATCTCTCTCCTGTGATTGAACGTATTCGCAATAGCGGCAAAGGGCAAACGAAAATTTTGGATGGGGTACTCATCAAAATTGCTCTTGAAGCGTTACGTAGTGAATTTCCTGAAAAATACGTTGGTATTAAATCAGGAAAAGATGGCGGTAAATTTATCGTTGTCAATGACTTTAATAGGAAAAACGCATAGATACAATTGCTGCGATTGCTACAAGTTCAGGTATCGGCTCTATTGCGATTATTCGCTTAAGTGGAGCCGATGCTCTTTCTCTTGCATTAAAACTGACTCATAAAACAACACTGACGCCTCGTATGGCAACGCTGTGTTTTCTTTACGATAACAACCATGATGCTATTGATCAATCGATTGTGATTTATTTTAAAGCCCCTCATAGTTTCACCGCAGAAGATGTCGTTGAATTCCAATGCCATGGTGGATCAACCGTAGCGCATATGGTTTTAGACACATTGTTAGCCTATGGTGCAAGACTTGCAAATCCTGGAGAATTTTCTAAAAGAGCTTTTTTAAACGGTAGAATCGATCTTTCTGAAGCCGAAGCCATTGCTGCATTAATTGAAACAAAAAGTGTTGATGCCGCTAAAATGCTTACACGACAACTTAAAGGTGAATTGAAAAATTTTGTTTTACATGTAAGAGAACAATTGATAGAAATTTTAGCGTTTGTTGAAGTAAATATTGACTATGCTGAAGAAGATTTACCTCTGGATATGATTGCAAAAATTCAAGAAAAACTAGACCTCCTTTCACGAGAATTGCAAAAAACATATGAGAGCAGCCAAAGAAGACAAGGACTGATGCATGGTTTTAAAATAGCCATTGTCGGAAAACCTAATGTCGGTAAAAGTTCACTTCTTAATACATTACTGAGCTATGACAGAGCTATTATCAGTGATATTGCTGGTACAACACGCGATACAATAGAAGAAGAATTACGTATAGGCTCTCATTTAGTCCGCATTGTTGATACTGCAGGAATCCGTCAAGCCCATGATGTGATTGAAAAAATTGGTATTGAGCGTTCTATTGCCGCCATAGAAGAATCTGAAATTGTCTTAGCGATGTTTGATAACAGTAGGGTTTGCGACAGTGAAGATGCAACAATGCTTTCTTTGCTACATACCTATGAAGCTTCTAAACACATCCTAAAAATTTTAAATAAAACAGACCTACCCAATCATTTTGATGTAACACAATTAGGCAATGATTTTATTGCGCTTTCATGCCAGCAAAACAGTCAAAACTTGATCCAAACACTTCAATCAATTTTAGATAAAACCGTAGGAGAAGATAGCATTATGCTTACTTCATCCAGACAAATTAACGCTGTTAAAAAAGCGCATGAAGATGTTCAAAGTTCTTATGCTTTTCTAAAAGAGGGTGAATTAGAGCTTTTTGCGTTTCATCTCAATAGTGCAATTGAGCATATCTCTTCTATTACCTCTGCTTTTGAACGTGATGAAATCTTAGATAAGATGTTTAGTAACTTCTGTTTGGGTAAATAGCTATTTACAAACTATTTACTTGCTTATGATAGGATAAAAACACTAAGTATAAAGGGTTTTTATGTTTTCTACGATTGAAGAATTTATTAAAAAAGAGTCATCTTCTGGTGTTATTCTGATAGCAGTTACATTGTTAGCCTTGTTACTCCAAAATAGTTTTTTGACAGATTTTTATACAAATTTTCTTCATACGCCTGTTCAAGTAAGCTTCGGTTCTTTTGGTATCGCAAAACCTTTATTGTTATGGGTGAATGATGGGCTCATGGCTATTTTTTTCTTCTTGGTAGGGCTTGAAGTTAAACGAGAAGTCTTAGAAGGGGAACTCTCCTCACGAAGTCAAGTTATTCTACCCGCTATCGCAGCTATTGGTGGGATGTTTGTTCCTGCGGTAATTTTTGTGGCATTTAATTATAAAGATGCTTTTTCAATGAATGGTTGGGCTATACCTACTGCAACCGACATTGCTTTTGCCTTAGGGATTCTCTCATTGCTAGGTTCTCGTGTTCCCGCTTCTTTAAAGATTTTTTTGATGGCATTGGCTATTATTGATGATTTAGGTGCCATTGTCATCATTGCGCTTTTTTACACGAATGATTTGTCATTTATCTCTATTATCATTGCAGTGATAGCCTTAATGGTATTGGTTGTCATGAATCAGATGAAAGTAGTAAAAAAAGCAGCCTATATTTTGGTCGGAATTGTTTTATGGATTAGTGTTCTAAAATCGGGAGTGCATGCAACGATTGCTGGTGTCGTTCTCGCTTTTTCAATACCGCTTTATTCTTATAATGGGCAAGGCGAGCGATTTTCGATGCTCAAAGAGATGGAACATGACCTGCATTATTGGGTTGCATTTTTTATTTTGCCTCTGTTTGCTTTTGTTAATGCGGGTGTTGAACTAAAAGATATATCCATTTCGACACTTTTTTCCGATGTTTCGTTGGGAATTGCATTAGGCTTACTCATTGGTAAACAAGTGGGTGTTTTTGGGTTTAGTTATATCGCCATTAAACTAGGAATTGCGAAGCTTCCCTCCGGCAGTAGCTTTTTACAGCTGTACGGTATAGCAATTTTAACAGGTATCGGATTTACAATGAGTCTTTTTGTGAATACTTTGGCGTATAACGATACCAATATTTTTCATTATGCCGATAAACTTGCTATTTTATTAGGTTCTTTTTGTTCTGGCATCATTGGCTATCTTTTTTTAAAAAAAGTTTTATAACAAATTTCTAAGCTTAGAGATACTAAAATCAGGTAGTCCTTGCATCGTCTGAAAGGAGCCTTATTGTGAGACAAATCACTCTAACGAAGCGTCTTTTTTGGATCATAGCGACATTTATTTGTGTGGCTAATTTAGTCATTGTTGTTTATTTGTATGAACAAGCAAACAATTTATCACAGATAAGAGCTTATTCTAAAGCAAAGACCTTACAAGATTATTTTGTCTCAATGCGTTATATTTATCATCAACAATTTCTCTCTAGTGGCATTGACCTCAATGATTCAACTGTGGGATTTCTTCCTGCACATGCTTCAACCCATATCAGTGAAGAATTTCATAAAACTTCAAAACAAGGCATTACGATTCGTAATGTCTCGGATAGACCACGAAATCCAACGAACAAAGCAAATCCTGATGAAGAAGAGATGATTCATTATTTTGATAAACACCCCGAACAAAATGAAAGTATGCGCCTTATTAACGACGGTAATACAAGCTATTATTTTTTTACTTCTCCTTTGCGCATTAAAGCATATTGTTTAGTGTGTCATGGTGAAAAAAGTGAAGTATTGCCTTATATTGCAAAGCGGTATGATTCAGCATATGGCTATAAAATAGGTGAAGTCAGAGGTATAACCAGCATTAAAATCCCTAAAAAAACGCTGTTTGATGATGTTATAGGTCTATTTTGGAAAGAGACACTTTTTAGTGGAATAGTCATGTTACTTTTGCTGATTGTTCTTTATATTGCGATCAAAGATTTAACAAAACGTGATGTTGAACAGAAAAAAGAGTTGGAAAGTTTAATTTTAGAACGAACTCAAGACCTATTCAATAAAAGTAAAGAATTAGAAAAATCATATATGCACCAACAGCATCTTTACTCTGTTTTACGTACCGTTACCGATAGTAATCAAATTTTAATCACGACCTCAAACGTTCGCGAGCTATTGCATCAAACGGCATTATGCCTTTTTGCAAATGACTCCTTTGCCCACGTTAAAATTGCTTTATTTGAAAAAGAGGCATTAAATGTCAAAGAGTCTTATGGATTAGAAGAAGAATTCGATATTAACGAAATTGAACAACATGTTTTTGATACAGGTAGTTTTAAAATCTTAACGACTAGAAGTACCGATACACCATCAAGGTGTAAAGCAATGATGCTTCAGTATCATGTAACCGAAGCATACGTCACTGTTTTAAAAAGTGACAAATTTGCGCATAATGCACTAGGTATTTTAACAATATGTACCACGATGAAAGAAGGATTCAGTGTAGAAGAGCATGCAATGATTGAAGAATTGGCAGGTGATATTGGATTTGCAATTAACTCTTTTATGCAAAAAGAGAGTATTTTGAAGCTCTCTTATTATGACCCTTTAACCAATTTAGCGAATAAAGCAATGCTCACCGAGCAGATACGTTTATGCATTAGTGCAAGTAAACGTTCAAAAATCTATGGTGCACTTTTGTTTATGGATTTGGATAATTTTAAATCCATCAATGACTTAAAAGGGCATGCAACAGGTGATAAGCTGCTGGTGATGATGGCGAGGCGTTTGGAAAATTATGCTAATGAGAGTGATATTGTTGCTCGTTTCGGTGGTGATGAGTTTGCCTTTTTATTACCCAATTTAAGTACAACGTTAGAAGAGACTGCAAAGCTCTCAGAAGATCTTGCCATGCAAATTCTTCTTGCTACTAAAGAGCCTTTTATTATTGATGAACATCCTTTCTTCATGACCGTGAGTATCGGGATAAGTCTTTTTGATGAGCATGAGAGTGTGGAAGAGCTTTTGCGTCATGCTGATAGTGCTATGTATGCGGCTAAAACAGATGGGCGCAATACCATCCGTTTTTTTGACGCGTATATTCAAAAAGTGATGGAAGAAAAATCATTATTGCTTCAGTATTTGCGTGATGCTCTTGATTCAAAACGCTTTTTCCTATTCTACCAACCCCAAGTAGATTCCAATGCCCATGTTATTGGTGTAGAAGCGTTAGTGAGATTGAAGAACCAAGAAGGCGTACTCATCTCTCCTGTTGAATTTATTCCTTTATGCGAAGAATCTGGACTCATTCTTCCTCTTGGAAAATGGGTTATGTATGAGGCAATGCGTCAAGCGAGCTATTTTATGCAAGACTCCAACAAAAGAGGTTGGCGTGTCTCTATTAATGTCAGTACCAAACAATTTGAGAGAGATGATTTTGTGACCGTTGTGCGCGAAACGTTAGAGAAGACAGGGGCAAATCCTTCTTCAATTCGTTTGGAATTAACCGAAAGCCTTTTAATCGGTGATAGTGCCAAGGCAGTGAAAAAAATTCAGGCATTAAAAGAGTTAGGTATCTCGTTATCTGTGGATGATTTTGGCACAGGCTATTCTAGTTTACAATATCTTAAACAACTCAGTGTTGATGAGCTAAAAATTGATCAATCGTTCATTCATGATTTTATGATAGACCGCAATGATGCAATGATTGTTGAGACCATTATTTCTATTGGCAAAAATTTTCATTTGGATGTCATTGCCGAAGGCGTTGAAACCAAAGAGCAGTTTGAAACATTAAAATCGCTAGGATGCCAATTTTTCCAAGGCTATTATTTTGGAAAACCTACGCAATTGGAGTTATTGTAGTTTTACATGTAAAAGGTTATTCACGAACGATGTCATAGCCTTTTGGTATTTCTGCTTTAAATAATTCATCATCTAAAAAAAGATTAATTGACTGGTTTGAAAAAAGGATTTCAACGCTGTTTTCAAGCTTATCTTTATACGATATTTTTTCAATACTTTCGTTACTAGCTGTTATCGTATAAACCGTGTCCATAAATTTTGTGACATAGGTATGGGGTGCTACCTCTTTAGCTTCACGCAAGAGTTGCGCAATATTTGGAGTGTTTTCAAGGGTTGTAATAATGGCTTGTTCCAGTTCCGGTTCTAAGATTAAAACCTTAGATTGATTAAAATAAATCTTTTTTGCTACAGGTTTTTCATAAATCCATAATGCCTTTTTATCGTGTGTTGCGTAAAAAACACCTTCATAAGTAATTGTTTTATTTTGATCATTGGTCACTTTTTGAACAAAATCACTTTGTATTGTTTTAAAATCTCCCATTTTCGCAAACAAAAGTGTTGTTATACAGAATAAAAATCCTAAAAATCGCATCAAATACTCCTGTTCAAGATAAATAAGATATGGAGTTTTATCAAATAGATAGTAAAAGTATGATAAAATCCTAAGTTTTATTGATAAGAACGTATGTAACGAAAGAAGAATAGGGGTAGAATCGCATGTTATTGAGTCGTATTGTTCGCAAAATTTTTGGTACTAAGAATGATCGTGTTGTTAAGGAATTAATGAACCGCGTTAAGAAAATTAATGTTTTAGAGCCAACATATGAAAAATTAAGTGATGAAGCCCTAAAAGCGGCCTTTGAAGAGTTAAAAGAAGCAGTCAAAGCCGGTACAAAATCGTTAGATGATGTTTTAAATGATGTTTTTGCTATTACCAGAGAAGTCAGTAAACGTACCACAGGTATGCGCCATTTTGATGTTCAAATGATTGGTGGTTTAGTCTTGCATGGTGGCAATATTGCTGAAATGAAAACCGGCGAAGGTAAGACATTGGTCGCTACGTTACCCGTTGTCCTCAATGCTATGACAGGGGAAGGTGTTCATGTCGTTACCGTCAATGATTATCTTGCTAAGCGTGATGCTGCAGATATGTCACGAATTTATACATTTTTAGGTTTAAGCGTTGGGGTTGTAACCAATGACCTTGAAAACGATGCAAAACGTAAAGCACAGTATGATTCTGACATTACTTATGGAACCAACAATGAGTTTGGTTTTGACTATTTGCGCGATAATATGCGCTATTCTTTAGATGAAAGAGTACAACGTACACACAACTTTGTTATTGTGGATGAAGTCGATTCCATTTTAATTGATGAAGCACGAACACCACTGATTATCTCAGGACCATCCAATCGTACGTTAGATGGTTATAAAATTGCCGACAATGTGGCTCGCAAATTAACAAAAGAAGAAGATTTTACTGTTGATGAAAAAAACAGAACGATTATTATGACAGAAAACGGTATTAGTAATGCCGAAAAACTGTTTGATGTCGATAACCTTTATAGCCTCGAAAATGCCGTTTTATCTCACCATTTGGATCAAGCACTCAAAGCACATTATCTTTTTGAAGTCGATGTAGATTATGTTGTCCGTGAAGGCGAAATTGTCATTGTGGATGAATTTACAGGACGATTGAGTGAAGGAAGACGTTTTAGTGAAGGATTGCATCAAGCGCTTGAAGCAAAAGAAAATGTGATGATTAAAGAAGAGTCACAAACACTCGCTGACATTACATTCCAAAATTACTTTAGACTTTACAAAAAGTTAGCCGGTATGACAGGTACTGCGCAAACCGAAGCTGCAGAATTTTCACAAATCTATGATTTAGAAGTTATTTCTATCCCAACAAATTTACCTATGCGTAGAGATGATATGAATGACCTTATCTACAAAACGGAACGTGAGAAATTTGAAGCGGTTATTAAAGATATTAAGTTATGCCATGAAAAAGGACAACCTGTTCTTGTTGGTACAGCCTCAATTGAAAAAAGTGAACTTTTACATGCCCTGTTAAAAAAAGAAAAAGTGCCACACTCCGTTTTGAATGCTAAAAACCATGAAAAAGAAGCGCAAATTATTAAAGATGCTGGTGTTAAAGGTGCTGTTACCATCGCAACCAATATGGCTGGACGTGGTGTTGATATTAAGTTAGATGATGAAGTCAAAGCATTGGGCGGCCTTTATATTATAGGAACAGAGCGTCACGAAAGCAGACGTATTGATAACCAATTACGTGGACGTTCAGGTCGTCAAGGCGATAATGGAAAAAGTCGATTCTACCTTAGTTTAGAAGATAACTTACTTAGAATTTTTGGCAGTGATCGTATTAAAGCTATTATGGAACGTTTGGGTATTGAAGAGGGCGAACATATTGAATCTAAAATGGTAACGCGTGCTGTTGAAAATGCTCAAAAAAAGGTTGAAGCACTTCACTTTGAAGCGCGTAAGCATCTTCTTGAATACGATGATGTTGCCAATAAACAACGTAAAACGATCTATAATTTTAGAAATGACTTGTTAAATCCTGAATACGACATTGAAACTAAAATCAAAGAAATTCGTGTTGAATTTGTGACCAATCTTCTCTTTAAAGCAGAAATTTATGAAGGCATTTCTGAAACAGAGTATGATTTAGATCGCCTTGTCATGATCTTTAAAGATGAATTGGGTGAAACATTTACGACAGACGAGTTAAAAGGCCTTGAGTTTGATGCATTGCGCAATAAACTGGTAGAGGCCCTTGAGAAAAGTTTTGCAGAAAAAATGTCTGTTGTTGATGAAAAGCAATGTAAAGAGATAGAGAGAATTTTATATTTACAAGTGTTAGATAATACATGGCGCGCACATCTTTATCAAATGGATATTTTAAAAACAGGTATCGGTCTTCGTGGATACAATCAAAAAGACCCTTTAACAGAATACAAAAAAGAGAGTTACAACCTTTTTGTTGAACTAGTTGAGCAAATTAAATTTGATAGTTTTAGAACATTGCATATTGTTCAATTGCGTGATAACAAGGAAGAAGAAGAACGTCGTGCGATGGATGAGATGATACGACGTATGGAAGAGGCAAATGCAAATGCAACTCTTCAACATCATAATCCATATGATGAAGAAGATGAAGACAAAGAGAAAAAAATAGCACGAAATGAGCCATGTCCATGTGGCAGTGGAAAAAAATATAAACAATGCTGTGGCAAAAGTGGTCCCAAAAAAGGGCTATTAGCGTAAAGGGTAGTTGTGCAGAAGAATCTTAGTATCTATCTTGTCAAAAAGTATCTACGATTTGACAAGTCACAACCCTTTATCACGGTTATTTCACTATTGGCATTTTTTGGTGTAGCAATAGGGCTGACAGTTTTAATGGTTGCTATGGCAATAATGAATGGCTTTGATAAAGAGTTTGAAAAAAAACTTTTTACTATGAACTACCCGCTTTCAATTTATGCACGTAGTTTTTCGCCTGTGACACAACAAGACCTTAATACACTGCAGGAACAATTTCCAAAATTAAAATTTAGCCCTTATATCTCAACGCAAGTGATTATTAAAAAAGGAAATCGTCTAGAAGGTGGTATGCTCTTTGGTGTTAATTTTGAGCAAGAAGCTCAAATCAATAGTATTGTAGCAGAAGCTATTAAAGGCAAAGAATTAGACAAGTATGACCTTATCACGGGCAGTGAAATTGCAAAAACGCATATGTTAAGCTCTGATGAAAAAGCAACATTGATTTTTACAAAAAATGATCCAGGCGGTATTAGCCTTATTCCTAAGATGAAGCGCTTTAATTATAAAGGAGCTTTTCACTCTGGACTTATCGCTTACGATAAAGCCTATATGTACACGACACTAGAATCATTAACCCAAATATTGCAATACAATGATGGTGATTTTGATGGAATTCATGTCTATTCGGATGAGCCTTTTAGCGATATTGAAAAAATTCGTCAGGTTTTACCCGAGCATTTAGGTGTTGTTGGTTGGTGGCAAATGAATGGTAACTTCTTCTCAGCACTTGCTTTGGAAAAACGTGCACTTTTTATTGTACTGATGCTTATCATCCTTATTGCATCTCTTAATATCATCAGCTCACTCTTAATGACAGTAATGAACAGACGTAAAGAGATTGCACTCTTGCTTTCTCTTGGTGCTTATAAAAAAGAGATTAAGAAGACTTTCTTTTACCTAGGATTGGTGATTGGTGGCGGCGGAATGATCTTTGGTATTGTTCTTGGTGGATTAGCACTTTTTCTTTTGGGGTCATTTAATATTATTTCATTACCTGCAGATGTCTATGGAACCACTAAATTACCCTTAGATCTTTCTGTTATAGATTTTGTCTTAATTGTTATTGGTACAAGTGTTATTGTGGCACTCTCTTCATATTATCCAGCCCATAAAGCAACGCAGATTAATGTTTTAGAAACACTACGTAATGAATAAAAGTAGTCAATGAGTAGGGTTTACCTACTCATTTTATTTTAGTAAATCCGTTGTAATATTGCAGTTATCTTCTACTGTTTCACGTAATTTTCCTAAGAGCGACTTAGAATCAACCCCATCTTCTGGGTAAGTGACAACATTATCATGTGGTTCTTGGTCTAAAAATTCTTGAATACCAGAAAGCACCTCAGTCGCGCCATTCCAATCTGTTCCCGTTAGCATGACGACATAGTGATTACTGTGATTAAAAATAGCATCTGTACGACGAAGGATACGCTGAAACATCTCTAAACTATCAACTTCTTTACGATCTTCCAAAGAAAAAAAGATGAGCGAGAAGGGGACTTCATCTTTAATGCCAAAACGTTCAAGTAATGCTATGTGGTGGTCTATTAAATTAGCAAGATTAATATTTGAAAAAGCTATACCCGACATGGAAACTCCTTTAGACCTATTTTTAATTATTGTACCTCAAATTTATTCTAAAATGTCAATCTTTCCAAAATTAAAGTAATTAAATCCGTCTTTGTGTTCATAGGTAAATTCTATATGATGTGCTTTTACAATGTGATGTACGATGTAAAGTCCTAAGCCAAAACTTTGATGCGAATTTTTTTCTTGAACAAAAGGTTCGAGATAATGTTCAAGATCATATTTAAGAGGCTTCCCTTGGCTGATAAATGAGATTTTTGACTTATTGGCAACAATATGTACCTTTTGATCAAAGGAGTATTTTATACCATTATCAATGACATTTTTCATAGCCGTGGTAAAGAGTCGAAAATCTACATGTAAAATAATTTCATCATCAACAATATCAATTTCAACTTGTGAGGGTGAAATCATTGCTAAATCTATTGATTCATCGAGCATATCAACCAAACGGTAAGGCTTGATATTTTTCAGTCCTTCTCCTGAGGTAATTTGCTCAATGGATGCAAATTCATTAATGAGTAATTCTAGCTTTTCAAATGCTCCAATTAGACGCGTGCGTTGTTTGCCATCTTCAAGCATTTCGGCACTAATACGTCCTTTTGTAATAGGGGTTTTAAGTTCATGCATAATATTGCGTAAAAAGAGTTGGCGGGATTGATTGAGCTTATTAATTTGTTCTACAGCGTTGTGAAAAGCATTGGCTACTTGAGAAATTTCATCTTCTCCGTCCGTTTTACAATGAATATTAAGATCACCCTTGGCAAAACGGTCCATTTGCCGTTTGAGTTTACGAAGAGGTTTAAGCTTACGAATAGTGAGAATATACGCGACAATGATAATGGCAAATACAACGCCAAAAATAGTTTTAATAAGGTCGTATCGATAAGGCTGGAAATCTTCATCTTTTAGTAGTAAAGACGAATATTTTGTTTCTATTTGCAAATAGTGGTCGTTGTCGTAACGTAAAATAGCACTGGTTCCAATACGATCAGAAATTTTTTGAATGATTTGTGCATGTTGAATAATCTGCTCTTTCGTATTTTTATCCGTAATCTCACGCATCTGATAGCCCTGAACTTGCCTTTTGAGTTCATCATTGGTAATAAAGTTATTTAAATGAAACAGTGTTGCACGCGCGATAATAGAATATTTTGTATTGAGCTTTTCTGTATAGTTTTGCTTATCGTATTCAAGTAAAAATAACAATGCCAAAAAAATACTGACAATACTAATGGTAAAAATAAAGGTAATACTGTAAAAGATCGATGATTTTGTCATTGTAAAAACTTATATCCTACACCTCTAACAGCATGAATGTAGGTAGGCTCTTTAGGGTTTTCACCCAATTTTTGACGGATACGTCCTACAATAACATCGATGCTTTTATTGGTCGTTTCTTCACTAATAGCTTCAATATTATAAATGAGCTCTTCTCTTGAAACAACACCGCCTTCCTTCTTCATCAAGTAGCTTAAAATTCCATATTCTGCTGCTGTTAAGTGCAATTCTTTGTTGTGAAAGAAAATTGCCATTTGCTCTTCATTGAGAATTAAATCTTTTATTTTATGTACGGTCTGTTCTGTTGGGATAAAACCTTTTTGACGCCTCAGTAGGCTCATAATGCGTGCTTGCAATTCTCTTGGATTATAAGGTTTTGGAAGATAATCATCTGCGCCATTTTCAAGAGCGGTAACTTTGTCCGTTATGTCAGTACGGGCTGAGGAAATAATAATTGGCAATGTATGACGTTTTCGAATTTCTTTACACACTTCAAGGCCATCAATTCCGGGTAATGTCAAGTCTAAAATAACAAGATCAAATGATTCTGTATCCAGTGTTGATAGCCCAATATATGGGTCTTCAGCGATTGTAATGGCAATATCAAATTGCTCCAAATACTCCATAAGTATTTCTGCAAGTTCCAAATCATCTTCAATCATTAAAATTTTCGTCATAGCTACCTTTCCTCTTTCAAGAGGCTTATTATATACTAATTAGGAGGCTTTTGCCTCCTAATTAAGCTGCTAAGGCATGACTAAAATGGCACGATAATTTTGTCGATTGATGATGATACGTTTTTTACGATTTTTATACTCTTTGAGTGCATTACTGAGCTCTTTGAGTGTTGTGATATTTTGCTGTTCAACTTGGATAATGACATCGCCTTCTCTAAATCCTATCTTTTCTGCTTTAGAGTCTTCTTTGACATCTGTGACTAAGACGCCCTCTATCTCTTTAGGAATTTGGTATTGATAGCGTGTTTTATCATTGATTTCTAAGAGCCCAAGTCCTTCAATTGGGCTCGAGTTGCCTTTTGCATCTGTTTGTGATGATGCTTGTTCTACATCCATTTTGACTAGTTTGATTTTTGTTGTTTTTATTTTTTTATCTCTTTCATAGCTGATAGTCACTGTTTTATCAGGAGCAATGCTTGCAATGGTGTTTTTAAGATCATTGGAATTTTTAATTTTTGTTCCATCCACATCAATAATGAGATCGGATACTTGTAAACCACCTTTCTCAGCAGGTGAATTTTTTTCAACCATAAGGACTAAAGCACCTTGTTTATTGTCATAAAGCTCTTTAAGGTCATTGGTTAAGTCTGAAATGGAAACTCCCATAAAACCACGTTCTATTTTGCCATTTTCAATGAGTGAAGTTGCAATTTTTTGAACCATGTTGGAAGGAATTGCAAACCCTACACCATTATTCCCACCACCTTTTGATAAGATAGCACTGTTAATACCAATGAGTGCACCTCTACTATCTACCAAAGCACCACCTGAATTACCAGGGTTAATGGAGGCATCTGTTTGGATAAAGTTTTCGTATTGGTTCAGTCCTACGTTATTTTTATTGAGTGCTGAAATGATCCCTTGTGTGATTGTCTCACCAACTCCAAATGGATTGCCAATCGCAAATACGACATCGCCTTCTAATAGATTTGACGAATCGCCAAATTTTGCAATGTGCAGCTCTTTTGCGTCAATTTTAACAACGGCAAGGTCTGTTTTTGAATCTTCTCCAATGACTTTTGCTTTATACTCTTTTTCATCATTTGGCAAGGTAACAACGATTTCATCTGCACCTTCGACAACATGATTATTGGTGACAATATAGCCATCAGCTGAGATAACAACACCTGATCCTAATGAATGAGATTTTCGTTCAGGCTGCTTTAGCTCTGGAATTCGATTTCCGAAAAATTCTTTAAAAAATGGATTCATCATCAACTCGTTAAGTTGGTCGCTTTGTTTATTCTTTTTAGTAGTGGCGATATTAACAACGCTTTTTTTAATATCTTTGACAGCATTGTTATAAGATAAAATCACATTTTGTGACGTCGCATCTTGCCGTGGGTCATCTTTAGGCATTTGAGCAATTTGAATATTTGCTCCAAAAAGTGAAAGTGAAGCGATAAATGAAAGTATCACAATCTTTCTCATGGTTAATCTCCTTAGACTAGTTCATTTTCGATATTATAAGGGATAGGTGTAAATACAAAGTAAATATTCAGCAAACATTAAGCAAATGAATTGAATATAAGTTGATTGACCTAGACTAAACTTTTATGTTATAATCACTATAAATATTCTTAGATGTTGTGGAGCAATAAAAGGACATCTTCTTTTATATTTCTAAACATCTTTTAACGAGGTTAGAGGTCATGAGCAAAAGTTTATATGATACATTGGACATCTCATCTGATGCCAGTGCAGAAGAGATAAAAAAAGCTTATCGAAGGTTGGCACGCAAATATCATCCTGATATTAATAAAGATGCAGGTGCCGAAGAAAAATTTAAAGAGATTAATGCTGCCTATGAAATCTTAAGTGATGAGCAAAAACGTCGTCAATATGACCAATACGGTGATAATATGTTTGGCGGACAAAATTTTCATGATTTTGCCAATGCCCAAGGTGGCGCAAATCTTGATGATATTTTACGAAGTATCTTTGGTGGCGGCGGAGGTTTTGGCGGCTTTAGTAGCTCAAGCAGAGGATTTAATAGCGGTGGATTTGGTGGTTTTAGCGGAGGCGGATTTGGTGGTTTTAGTGAGCCAGATCTGGATGTAAGTGCAAAAATTATTGTTCCTTTCAATGTTGCCATCCTAGGTGGTAAGCATTCTCTTTCTTATAACAGTGAAAATTTCGACGTCAAAATCCCTGCGGGAATCAAAAATGGCGAAAAGATGCGCGTTAAAGATAAGGGAAAGTCATTTCAAGGTAGAAAAGGCGATTTGATTTTAAGCGTAGAAGTTGCTTCCAGTCCTGAGTATACCAGAGAAGGCGATGACTTGATTAAGACAATCGACATTCCTCTCAAAACAGCACTCTTTGGTGGTAAAATTGCTGTTGATACCCTCTATAAAGAGATTACTCTCAAAGTCAAAGAAGACACGAAAAATGGTCAAAAATTTAGAGTAAAAGAGTATGGTGCATTGAACCGTAAAACACAAAGTAAAGGTGATTTGTATTTGGTGGCAAATATTGTTCTTCCTTCTATTGCTTCTTTGGATAGCGAATTAAAAGCAATAATGGAAACAAAATTACCGAATGGATAATATCAAAGGAGCGAAAAATGCATCATGGTTATGAAGAACCCGTTTATTTAATCAGTGTTGTAGCAAAAGTTTTAACGATTCATCCTCAGACGCTTCGGCAGTATGAACGAGAAGGTCTTGTATGCCCTTCTAGAACGGATGGTAAAATGCGTTTATATTCGCAAAGAGATATTGATAAAATCAAGATGATCCAACGTCTCACTCGCGATTTGGGTGTCAATCTTGCCGGGGTTGATATCATTATGCAGCTAAAAGATAAAATAGATGAATACGAATCCATCATCGATACATTGCGTTCTGAAATTAGTGGACTCTCTAAAAAAAGTTCACAATCCAAAAATCCTTTAGTAAAACACAAAAATAGCTACGAGATTATTTTATTTGGAGAGTAGTGTTGGACAATTTATTGGCGATTATTTTAAGCGCAACAGCCATTGCAACATTTTTCAATATTGTTTTAAAACGTTATAATATTCCAACGATTATCGGTTATATTTTAACGGGCTTTGCTATTGCCTATCTTTTTGAATTGGGTCGTAATAATGACTCTTTAACGCATATTGCTGAATTTGGTATCGTCTTTTTGATGTTTACGATTGGCTTAGAATTTTCAATCAAGCATCTTATGAGTATGAAAAAAGATGTTTTCTTAAATGGCTTTTTACAGGTATTACTCTCAGGTGGTATTATTTCATTAAGCGCAGAATACTTTTTTGGAATGGACCGCAAAAGTGCTATTATCGTTGGGTATGCACTGGCTCTTTCTTCTACTGCAATTGTTCTTAAAATCTTAAATGATACCGGAACAATCCACACGGTGTATGGGCGTAAATCGCTTGGAATTTTATTGTTTCAAGATATCGCTGTTATTCCTATTTTGCTAATGATTAACATCTTTTCTAATCAAACCAGTACCCTTTCGTCTTTATTGTTAGAAACATTAATTAGCGCTGTCATTATTCTTGGGCTTCTTTTTATTATCGGTAAATATTTACTGAATCGTTTTCTCTCTTTGGTGGTTTGGGCGGATACCGAAGAAATTTTTATTGCTTCTGTGTTAATGCTTGTTGTTGGTGCATCTTTTTTAGCGCATTCCTTGGGCTTTTCGTACTCTTTAGGTGCTTTTTTAGCGGGTATGATGATGTCTGAAACGCAATATAAGCATCAAATTGAAGCAGACTTGGTTCCCTTTCGCGATATTTTACTAGGACTTTTTTTTATTACCGTTGGAATGCAAATAGACTTGCGCCTTATTGCTGAAAATTATGGTCTTATTTTGGTATTACTTGTTGCCATTTTAGCCATCAAAATCAGTGTTGTTTTTATTATTTTAATGCTTCAAGTAGGCGGAAGAATAGCCCTCAAAACGGCACTTGCAATTTGTCAAGGCGGTGAGTTTTCTTTGGCAATTCTAGCCCTTGCCAGTTCTGAAAGTTTGATTGATGCAAGAACAACACAAGTCTTAATTGTCACGGTTGTTTTATCTATGGTCTCGACGCCTTTTATCCTTAAAAATATGAAAAAAATTGTTGATGCCATTACCCAAGAGCCCAACAGAGGTGATTTTATGATTCACTCTTCGGGCATTAAAGACCACATCATTGTTTGTGGTTATGGTAAATTAGGGCAAGAAATTGTCTACCGCTTGAAAAAGATGAATATTAATTACCTTGTACTAGAGCATGATATTACGCTGGTTAAATTGGGACAAAGCAGGGGTGAACCTGTCTATTTTGGAAATGCGGCTGAACGAAGTATTTTGAAAAATGCTTTTGTTGAAGATGCTAAAGCCGTGATTATAGCCATCAATAATGAGAAAAAGCTCATTTTATTGTGTGAAATATTGCAATCATTTGAGAAGCCGATAAAAATCGTGGCAAAAGCAAGCGATTATGATGAGAAAAAACTTCTAAAAGCACTGCAAGTCAAACACATCATTAATGAAGGACGTGAAGCTGCTAAAGCGCTTTTAAAAGTAGCAATTGAAGATAATCCTACTGAGTAATGAACAGAGCAATTTCATCACTTAAAAAATAGTCGTTATTATAGACGCGATTGTTTTTACATGTAAGTTTATCTTCATGGATTAAAAGCAAAACTCTTTTGTTCTCTTGTTCATTAAACTCATCCATTGCAATGCCAATAGTGCTTCTTAATCCTAAGAAAATTTTTTCTACATGTAAATCGTCTCTGCTGAGCTCTTCAACGTCTTGTTGCAGAGGATTTTTAATATACTCTTCTATGTTTTTAGAGGGATAAAAACGTTTATTGTTTAAAAAACCGACTGCACCGCAACCTATTCCAAGATAATTTTGATGTTCCCAGTACCCTTTATTGTGCCGACTTTGATAACGACCAAAATTGGAGATTTCATATTGTGGAAATCCCGCTTTGATAATATCATCGACAAAATCTTTCGCAAGTGTTTCTGACGGGTTAGTAACATCACTACGTTTGTAAAAAGGTGTATTTTCTTCCAAGGTAAGGGCGTAAGCACTTAAATGATTGATAGGCAAGGATGCTGCAATGCGTAAGTCTTCTTGTAAAAGAGCAGGGGTATCAAGAGCGGTTGCATAAATCAGGTCTAAAGAGAGATTGTGAATGCCACTGCTTGCTGCTGTTTCCACGGCTTCACGTGCGATTTTTGGTGTATGGTTTCGACCTAAAAACGTGAGTTTTTGCGCATTAAAACTTTGTACTCCAAAACTGAGGCGATTGACGCCTAAGTGTTGCATCGTCTCTATCCACTCTTGTGTTGCCGAGTGCGGATTTGCTTCTGAGGTAA
This sequence comes from Sulfurospirillum sp. E15m, assembly GCF_059415145.1. Lineage (NCBI taxonomy): Bacteria > Pseudomonadati > Campylobacterota > Epsilonproteobacteria > Campylobacterales > Sulfurospirillaceae > Sulfurospirillum > Sulfurospirillum sp. E15m. The sequence continues at coordinate 59,713 of NZ_JCAHZS010000010.1, read as the reverse complement.
TTTCAACATCCGTGCTTAGAAAAGGGCGCAGTGTTTGAAAAAATGGCTCATACCATGATGGTGTAATCGTTGAAGGAGTGCCCCCTCCGATAAATAAAGAGGTAATGGAATGTGCTTGTGGTTCAAACTTATCCAGCTCAAAAAGAAGCTGTTCGTGAATGCGATTCATGTACTTTTGTTTGAGAGCAGATTTATTATCATAGGAGTTAAAAGCACAGTAGTGACACTTACTGTCACAAAATGGGATATGAAGATAGGCTAACACTTATTTCCTTGTATCAAGCAAGTTTAATGACTTTTTAGCTACCATTTTAACAAAAATATAGAGGTAATGCACAATCATGGAATCACCAAAACGATACAGACCAAATGTTGCAGCTGTGGTGGTCTCTGACAAATATCCTTTTAAATGTGAACTTTTTATCGCAAGTAGAAGTGATATTGAAGGTGCTTGGCAATTTCCTCAAGGTGGTATTGATGCGGGAGAAACGCCAAGAGAAGCACTTTATCGTGAGCTGGAAGAAGAAATCGGCACGAATGAAGTTGAAATTATTGGTGAATATCCAGAATGGCTACGATACGATTTCCCTCAAAAGATTGCCCAAAAAATGTACCCATTTGATGGACAAAGCCAAAAGTATTTTTTAGTCAGACTTAAAAAAGACGCTAAGATTAATTTAGCCACCAAAGAGCCTGAATTTTGTGATTTTAAATTTGTAAGTTTAGAAGAAATATTTGATTTTATCACTTATTTTAAACGACCGGTATATAAGCAAGTATTAGAATATTTTAAAAAAGAAGGGTATCTATAAAATGTTGATTGTCCAAAAGTACGGTGGTACAAGTGTTGGCAATGTTGAGCGCATTGAAGCGGTTGCCAAAAGAGTCATTGAAAGTAAAAAAGCGGGACATGATTTAGTGGTCGTTGTCTCAGCAATGAGTGGTGAAACCAATAAACTTTTAGATTTTGCAGCTTTTTTTAGCCCAACGCCTAATCAACGTGAAGTAGATATGTTGCTTAGTTCTGGTGAAAGAGTCACCAGTGCTTTACTGGCTATCGCTCTTGAAGCGATGGGATATCCTGCTGTTTCCATGAGTGGAAGACGTGCTGGGATTGTGACCGATAACATGCATACAAAAGCACGCATTGAGTACATTGATACAACCGTAATGAAAGAAGAGTTAGCCCAAGGTAAAATTGTCGTTGTAGCTGGTTTTCAAGGCATAACGTTAAGTGGTGAGGTTTCAACCCTTGGACGTGGTGGTAGTGACCTCTCTGCTGTTGCGGTTGCTGGTGCATTGGAAGCAGATTTGTGTGAAATCTATACGGATGTTGATGGTGTGTATACCACCGACCCTCGCATTGAGCCTAAAGCCAAAAAACTGGATAAAATCAGTTACGATGAGATGTTAGAACTTGCTAGCCTTGGAGCAAAAGTGCTTCAAAGCCGCTCTGTTGAGATGGCAAAGAAACTCAACGTCAATTTAGTAACACGCAGTAGTTTTAATAATCATGAAGGAACACTTATTACAAAGGAAGATAACATTATGGAGCAACCATTAGTAAGCGGAATCGCACTTGATAAAAACCAAGCTAGAGTTACTCTAAGAGGTGTAACCGATAAGCCAGGCATTGCCGCAGAAATTTTCAAAAAACTTGCTGATTGCAATGTAAACGTTGATATGATTATTCAAAATGTCGGACATGATGGTACGACTAATCTAGGATTTACCGTACCTCAAAATGAACTAGATATTACTAAAACAGCGATGAGTGAACTCAAAGCAAGTGATGTTGTCGAATACGACAGTGAGATTGTCAAAGTCTCTGTTGTAGGCGTTGGCATGAAATCACACAGTGGTGTAGCGTGTAAAGCTTTTGATACTATGGCAAAAGAGGGTATTAATATTGAGATGATTAGTACCAGTGAAATCAAAGTTTCTATGGTCATTCAAGCAAAATACGGTGAATTAGCCGTACGTGCACTTCATAGCGCATACCAATTGGATAAATAATTAATGCAACAATTTTTAAAGTGGACACTAGAAGAGATACGAAAAGACGGCTCTTCTATGAGTTGGATGGAGGAGAAGAGGTTCGAATGGGTTCCTCTTGCCGCTTCCATGCTCAAAAATCTTTTAGAAGGGCATACGTTTGTTGTGATTACCGATGATGATCGCGGTTGGTTTTGCCATTATATGCTGCGCGCCATTAACAATCATCAAAAAAACAGACCATTGTTGCCGTTCATCTCCTTGCAAACACTCTATCCCAATTTGTATCAAGTCAAAACAAAAGAAGATATTGAATTGTTAGAAAACATGCTTTCTCAAGCCTTCCCCAGTGGATACACCTTTTTTTACGTGGGTAAAAACAGCGATATCAAAATGCAAATTGCCAAGCGAAAAGATGATAGTTTTATGTGGATTATGGATGAGCACATTCAAAATAGCTTTTATCTTTTAAGCGATGATGACACTCTAGATATAAAATTAATTCAACTCTTTCGACTTCTTGATAAAAGTATCGATGCTGTACTTTTTGCTGAGGTTATTTTTGAAAATGAGTGAGGAAAAAGGTTTAAGCCATATTTTAATCTGTAAAAATGTGGAAAAAGCGAACGAACATCTGATGGAGCTTCTCTCAAAAGAGCGCCATCTTTTTTATACCAAAGATGAATTCTTAATGGACGATGCAAAAGAGGTCGTAAAAGAGGCCTATATCGCGGAATCTTCCAATAAATACCTGATTTTATCCGCTAAAAGCTATCGTGTTGAAGCACAAAATGCCTTGTTGAAAATCCTTGAAGAACCACCACGACATATCGTTTTTATCGTGGTTGCACCTTCTAAAACGGCATTGCTTCCAACGATTCGCTCACGTCTTGCACAACGAGAATTGAGTGTTGAACAAGAGTGGATGTCTAGCGGTTTACCTCTGAATAAACTCGACCTTAGCGATATTTACCCTTTTGTACAACAAAACCAGTCTCTTGAAAAAAATAAGTTAAAAAGCTTAGTGCAAACCATCGTGTATGAAGCTATCAATACGCATCATTTGCATTTTAGTGAAAAAGAGTTAGAACATTTTCAAAAACTGTTACATTTGGTTGAACTCAATTCAAGACCACAAACGATTTTAACATCGTTATTGCTTTCTATCATGTTAAGGCGTCATCCATGAAACTTTATAAGCTCTCATCAAAGACGCAGTTGCAAACTTTAATGCATAAAATGGGCGTAACACCTGAAGGGCAAGCCCTTTTAATGGCTAAATCCCATTTGAATTTTATTTATATCAAAGCACTCAAAACGCCTGCTGCAAATATTTTAAAACAAGACGCACTCTCTATTGGGGCTGATTTAGCCGTACCTAAAGAGACCATTACATGTAAAATTCCTTTTGTGGACGCTGTGCTCATTGCCAACGACAAGCAACTAAAAGAGTTGAGTCGTAAAGAGAGAATACAGCCTTTTGGGCTTAAAGATGTCGCACACAAGCTCAGTGAAATGGTTTTTACATGTAAAGATGATTTTAGCGTTATGGGCATTATCAATACCAATGAAGACAGCTTTTTTCAAGGAAGTCGTTTTCATGGAGATGCAGCACTTGCGCATATTGAAACGATGATACACGATGGTGCAACGATGATTGATCTAGGCGGCGTTTCAAGCCGACCAGGAAGTCTTCGCGTAAGTGATGAAGAAGAGTTGGCGCGTATTAAACCGATTGTTGATTTAATTGCCAAGCATGACCTTCCAGCAAAAGCGGCATTTTCGCTCGATAGTTATTCGCCTTTATGCCTAGAGTACGCGTTGAGCAATGGTTTTAGCATTGTCAATGACATCACGGCTTTGGCAAATGATGATGTTGCGCGCGTTGCGGCAAAATATAATGCCACAGTGGTTTTGATGCATATGCAAGGTGACCCCCAAACGATGCAACACGAGCCAGTTTATGACGATGTTATGGTGGAAGTCGATGCTTTTTTTGAAGAGCGAATCGCAAAAGCCAAAGCGTTTGGCATTGATAAACTTGTGCTGGATGTGGGCATCGGTTTTGGCAAAAGTTTAGAACACAATTTAACGCTACTGAAACATCATGCGCATTTCTTACATTTTGGGTATCCTCTTTTAATTGGGGCAAGCCGAAAATCAATGATTGATAAAATTATTCCCACGCCTGTTGCTCAAAGGTTGCCTGGCACACTTGCTTTGCATCTAAAAGCCTATGAGCATGGTGCGACCATTATTCGTGCGCATGATGTTAAAGAACATGTACAAGCTCTCAGTGTTTTGAGAGCTTTGAACCTTACCGTTTAGGATTTGATTTTGGAAAAGATACTGGATCTTTTAAGTCGTATTAGTACACTCTATAACATTCCTCAATGGATTGTAGATAGCGGTGCTATTGCTATTTGTATTATTTTAATCGCTTCACCTTTTGTAGCGCGCTATTTAATGCGACCTAAATATTATAAATATCGTGAAATGTTTTTATTTAAAGTATTGTGGCGTTGGAAATATAAAAAAGGCGACGTAATTTCATTGTGGTGTTATTGCCCAAATTGCCAAGGTATGCTCATTTGTGATGATGAAAATTGCCGATCTACAACGACCTTACAAGATAAAATCACCTTTTTTGTCTGCAATGAATGTGGCGGTAATGAGTTGGGGCGCGTAGTTGGTGGAGATAGGCGTTATGCACTCAGTCTTGTTAAACGCGATATTTGGCGTCATATCAAAGATGGTACATACAATGAAGTCTCTGTTGCGACCAAAGATGCCCTTGAGTTGTATCAAGAGCTCAAAAGTGAAAAAGAGAAAGAACTTCTCCTTGAAATTGCGCAATCAAGCACACAAGAAGAGCCTTTACATGTAAAAAGTGATGAGACGGTAGAGGATGATGCACAAGCGATTGAAAACCATGGAATCATCCCTGAATCTAAGGATGATCAAGAGACAGAAGCTTTAGCACCCAATGAAGAAAATCAAAGTACTTACGAAAGCTTGGAACCAAAGCGTGATAATGAGACGACGGCTGATGCTACCTTGGAAAATGATGTGAAAGAAGAGAAGAAAAACGATGGAATTTGAGTTTTATTATTATATTATTTTTCTAGCAACAGGCATTGTAGCTGGCTTTATTGATTCAATAGCCGGAGGGGGTGGCATCATTACGATTCCAGTACTGATGGCTTCTGGTATGCCTCCACATATTGCGCTTGCAACCAACAAACTGCAAGGAACTTTTGGTAGTGGTATGGCGTCTATCAACTTTATTCGAAAAGGATTCATTTCGTGGAATGAAGTGTATATCGGAGTGATTTATACCTTCATTGGTGCGGCAATTGGTACGTATGCGATTTTATTGATGGACGCGAGCATGCTATCCAAAGTGATTCCTTTGATGTTAGTAGCCATCTTTATTTATACGCTTTTATCCCCTAAAATGGGTGAAAATGATAGACATGCTTATTTAGGCAATCATCTCTTTTTTTTAATTTTTGGTATCGGTATTGGCTTTTACGACGGCTTTTTTGGACCTGGAACAGGAACATTTTGGACAATAGCGCTAGTAACGCTTTTAGGGCTCAATCTTAAAAAATCTACTGCCCAAACCAAAGTGATGAATTTTACCAGTAACATTGTCTCTTTGGCAGTTTTCTTATGGAGTGGTAATGTACTGTTTGCCGTTGGTCTTTTAATGGGAGCAGGGCAACTTATAGGCGCTTATATTGGTTCGAATATGGTCATCAAAAAAGAGGTTGGATTTATTCGTGGATTTTTCCTTACCATGGTGGGTCTTACTCTAATCAAACTTTTTTATAACAGTTATTTTGCATCATGACACATCAGGATTATTTAGAAAAAATTGAACTGGCAAATGCGTGGGCAAAAGCCTATTATGTCGATGATATGCCAATTGCCAGTGATGAAGAGTATGACACGTTGTACCATGAGATTTTGTTATTTGAACAGCAAAATCCTCTGTTTGTTGATGAGAGTAGTCCTACAAAACGCGTAGGTGGAAAAGTTTTGGAAGGTTTCGTGAAAGCCTCTCATAAAGCGCGCATGTGGAGCATGGAAGACGTTTTTAATGAAGAAGATTTGGATGCGTGGATTGAACGTGTTAAAAAAGTTAAAGAACACTTTACATTTTATTGCGAACCCAAATTTGATGGGGCCAGTTTAAATCTGATTTATGAGCATGGGCGATTGCAACAAGCCATTACAAGAGGCGATGGAAGCATTGGCGAGGATGTGACGCAAAATGTTAAAACAATCGGCTCTATTCCTCTTCAAATTGCGTATCTTGGGTTGATTGAAATTCGTGGTGAAGTGGTGATTAAAAAAGCAGATTTTGAGACGATGAATCAAGAGCGTTTAGGTGCCAATGAACCACTCTTTGCTAACCCTAGAAATGCCGCATCGGGCAGTTTGCGACAACTCGATACAAGCATTACCGCGAAGCGAAAACTTGTTTTTTATCCGTGGGGCATTGGTGTCAATACGCTCTCTCAAACACAGCTCAGCGATAAAATGGCGTATGTTTATACTTTGGGCTTTTTAAAGCCGCCACGCATTGTGGTAACGAATAAGGTTGCAGATGTTCATACCTTGTATCATGAACTCATCGCGACACGAGATGAGATAGAGATGATGATGGATGGTATGGTTGTCAAAGTCGATGAAATAGCGTTGCAAGAAGAGTTGGGATACACCGTTAAATACCCAAGATGGATGGTAGCTTTTAAATTTCCAGCCATTGAAAAAGTGACAAAAATTAAAGCGATTACCTTGCAAGTAGGACGAACAGGTGTTGTGACGCCTGTGGCAGAAGTCGAAGCTGTCAATATTGAAGGTGTGGTGGTTGAGCGAGCGACACTGCATAATTTTGATGAGATTGAGCGCAAAGATATTCGTATTCATGATAGTGTCATTATTATACGCAGTGGCGATGTCATTCCTAAAATCATTAAAGTGGTGCAAGAGCGTAGAAATGGAAATGAAATAATCGTAAAAAGGCCGACGTTATGTCCTGTGTGCGGAGAAGAACTTTTTGATGAAGGCGCATTGATTAAATGTCAAAATCTCTCATGCGATGCTAGAGTCGTGGGAGCGATTATTCACTTTGCCTCTAAAAAAGCCCTAAATATTGACGGACTAGGTGATAAAATAGTCGAGCAACTTTATGCACAAAAACTTGTTTTACATGTAAAAGATTTGTACACGCTCTCTTTAGAACAATTGCTTGCATTGGAAGGCTTTAAAGCTAAAAAAGCACAAAACTTATTAGAGGCTATTGATGCGAGTAAAGGTGTTGCGCTTGAAAAGCTTATCAATGCTTTGGGCATTGAGCATATCGGAGAAGTGGCGGCAAAAAAAATCGCACGAACCTTTGGTCTTGAATGGTTGGATGCAACCTATGAGGCTATTATCGCGCTTGAAGGTTTTGGTGAAGAGATGGCAAAGAGTTTGATAGAGTTTATTCATGTGAATCGTGAAGAGACGCAAGAACTGATGGCTGTCATTCAACCCGTATGTCAAAAGCTAGAGATAACCGAATCTTTTTTTACGGGTAAAACGGTTGTTTTAACGGGGGCAATGCATAAAGCACGCGATGAGATTAAAGCTTTACTTGAGCAAATGGGTGCAAAAGTAAGTGGTAGTGTTTCAAAAAAAACGGATTTTGTTATTTACGGTGAAGATGCCGGTAGCAAACTCACAAAAGCTGAAGAGTTGGGTGTGAAAACAATGAGTGAAGCAGAAATGGAAGCGATGTTATCATGAGACTCGATAGTTTTGTTTTTGAACAAGGGCATGCGCAAAGTCGCAATAAAGCAGCAGAACTGATTGCTGAGGGAAGTGTATGGGTGAATGGTAGTGTGGAACGCAAAAATTCACGTGAAATCAGTGATGCCGATGTGGTGGAAGTCACAAAAATCACTCAATACGTCAGCCGAGCAGGGCTGAAGCTTCGAGGCTTTGTCAATGAACAAAAAGCATTACATGTAAAAGGGCGCGATGTCTTAGATATAGGCAGTAGCACGGGTGGTTTTGTTCAGGTGTGGCTTGAAGAAGAAGCCAACAGTGTTACCGCTATTGATGTGGGGAGTGATCAACTTCATCCAAGCCTTAAAGTCGATTCTCGAATTATTTTGCATGAAAATACGGATATACGACTTTTTAAGCCAACGAAAACTTATGATATCATTAGCTGTGATGTTTCATTTATTGGGATAGGTTCATTATTACATGTAATCGATACGTTAGCAAATAGCGCTATTATTATTTTATTTAAGCCACAATTTGAAGTGGGTAAAGAGGTCAAACGCACTACCAAAGGTGTGGTTAAAGATAGCTCGGCTATCATTCGCGCACAACATCAATTTGAAGCACAAACAGTGTCTTTAGGTTGGAAAATGATCGATAAACGTGATTCGCTTGTAAAAGGAAAAGAGGGGAATGTTGAGACGTTCTACTATTTTGAAAAAAGATAGTGTCGATACACTGGCCATTGGAAGTTTCGATGGTATTCATGTGGGACACCAGCAACTAATTAGACAACTTGGCAATAATGGCGCTTTATTTGTCATCGATAAAGACCAAGCCAATCTTACACCGGGTGTGAAACGTAGTGAATACGCTGGGTATCCATGCATGTTTTTCCATTTTCTTAAAGTGAAGCATTTAAGTGGGGAAGAGTTCGTTGAGCTTTTAAAACGGGAATTTGTCAATCTTAAAAAGATTATCGTTGGATATGATTTTTGTTTTGGAAAACATCGCTCATGCAACGCTTATGATTTAAAACGTCTTTTTGATGGTGAGGTTATCATTATTGATGAGTTTAGTTATAAAGGTGTTTCTGTTCATTCAAGTATGATTCGTGAGTATTTAACAGAAGGAAAACTGGATGATGCCAATCGTTTTTTAGGGCGTGAATATTCGATTATTGGCGATGTTATAAAAGGGCAGGGCATTGGAAAAACAGAATTGGTTCCTACCTTGAATCTCAAAGTATTAGAATATTTGATTCCCAAAAGTGGCGTTTATGCCACACGAACAAAAATTGGCAATGTCATTTATGATTCGGTTTCTTTTATCGGCGTGCGCCACACAACAGACAAATCTTTTTCTGTCGAGACACATATCTTAGATGCGAATTTAGAGGAAATCCACAGTAGTGTTCAGCTCTATTTTGTTGAATTTTTGCGAGAAAATGAAAAATTTAATTCATTGCATGATTTAAAAATTCAGATAGAACGTGATATTACAGAAGCTAGAAAATATTTAAAGACATGTCGATTTTATTTGAGGGATTTTTTATAGTTGTACATGTTTTGATCGGCTTGTTCTAACGCCATTCTAAAACTCTGCTTTGCGCTAAAGCATGTCACACCAAAAGAAAAATCAAGATAAAACTGCGTTTCATTATGTTTAAAAGGCGTTTTACGCAGATTTTGATTGACGGCACTGAGAATTTTTTCCATCTCTTCTTGTGTGTGGTGGTTGCTTAAGATTAAAAATTCGTCTCCTGCAAAACGTACGGCAGTGGAATGAACTATTTTTTTCAAAACTTTTCCCATAATATGCAGTACTTTGTCCCCAACAATATGTCCGTAATTGTCATTGACATCTTTAAAATCATTAATATCAATAAACGCTAAAACACCTGCTGTATTAAAGTGTTCGTCGCTCAAGTAGGCTTCAAAGAGCCATCGTCGATTAAAAAGGCGTGTCAATTCATCTAAATAGAGCTCTTGCTGCAAAGAAGCGATTTTATTTTCCAATTCAATCATATTGTTTTCAATGAACTGCAATGCCATATCATCATGGTTGGTCAGAGCCATGCGCGCATTCATGACATTTTCTTTTAAAAACGATGTTGATTCTTTTGTTTCATTCTCGACATGCTGAATTTTTTTAAGTGCGTAAATGAGTGCGGTTTCTTTATCGATATCGTTGAGTTTGATGCCGAGTTCTTTGGCTTTTGTATAAAAAATATCGCGGTAGATTTCAGGCAAAACAATTTCGAGATTGAGAATTTCTTTTAGCGTTAAATCGGTCAGTTCTTGGAGTCGCTGGTTCATTGTTTACCTAATGCTTTTAATTGCCCTAGTATAAAAAGAGAATGCTTAAGAGTAACTAATATACAAGTACTCTTTTGTTATAATTGCCTAAATTTTAGCATTGTGGAAGCATTATGGACAAACTTTTTACAAAACCCATTCATAAACAATTTGAATTTGACGAGGATGTTGCCGTTGTATTTGACGATATGCTAGAACGCTCCATCCCTTTTTATAAAGAAGTGATTGACCTTACATGTAATTTTATCTGTTTACATGTAAAAGAGGGCGCTCATGTGGTTGATCTTGGTTGTTCAACTGCCAATACACTTTTAGCCTTGTATAAAAAAAGCAATAAGAGCTACCATCTTTTAGGCATTGATAATGCCGAAGCGATGTTACATTTAGCACAGCAAAAGATTCACGCCTATGGCGCTAAAATTGAGTTACAATCAGCAGATATTACAGAAGTTGCCTTGCGTGAGCAAGATGTCATTATCGCTAATTATATGCTTCAATTTATTAGGCCTTTGCAACGAACAGCTTTTGTAAAAAAAATCTATGACGCTTTAAATCCTGATGGGTTATTCATCTTTAGTGAAAAGATTGTTTTTGACGATAAAGTGCTGACCAAGCAGATGATAGACCTTTATTATAATTTTAAACGAGAACAAGGTTACAGTGATTTTGAAATAGCTCAAAAAAGAGAAGCACTTGAAAATGTTTTAATCCCGTATACGGAAGATGAAAACAAAGAGATGCTGAAAAATGCAGGTTTTTCAACAATAGAAACTATTTTTAAATGGGGAAATTTTGTGACTTTTGTGGCCAAGAAAAAGGGGTAAGCCCCTTTTTTTATGGTTTTATTTATGGAATAATTTAGGGTGCTTGGTTTTGAGGTACTCTATAACTTCAATTACCTCTTCAAAGCCCATCTCTGAATCATCATCTTCGTCTTCAAAGACTTCATCGATACTTTTAATATAAAGGTCGATTGCTTTAGGAATTTCTTCGTTTTTTACGCCGGCAAAATGCAGAGCCGCACCTAACATATCGGCAAGTTGCATTGCCATTTCTTCAATTTCTACTTCTGCTTTTTCCAGTGCTTTTTGAAGTTCTTTGGTATCCATTGGGTTATCCTTTTGATGAGATAATTGTCATAATTTGCGCTCGAATAGCATCATAGATAAAAGCATCTTTGAAATTGCTGAGAAGCCCGCCACTGGCATTATGATGACCCCCGCCATTGGCAAGATGCGCTGCCATCTTACTGACATCCACTTTGCCGCTTGAGCGAAGACTAATGGTTTTTTTAGAGGTCACATCCATAAAAAAGTCAAAGTCGGGATTAGCGACTAGAAAGTCGTTGCCGATGATCGAAACATTACCGATGTTGTAAGTTAAAATCCCTTTATAGTCTTTGTAATTGATTTGCATGCGCTCTTTATTATTGGTGAGTAAAATGACATTATAAGCAGAGACAAGATTGCTTAACGTGTTATTGCATGTGGTTGTAAAAAAGGCTTTTTTAATGCCGTGAATAGCGTCGTCTAAGGCGATATGAGCCTCTTTACATGTAAAGTACGTTTGTGCTTGCTGAAGCAGAGAAAATATATAAGCAGTGTTCTCTTTGGGGAACATGATTTTATTGACTTCTTTAGCACCGCTAACCATGCCCATACAGACTTTTCCCAACTCAAAAGAAGGGTCATTCTCGAGCCATATATCAACAGCATTGACCACGTTTACAAAGGTACTAAGCTTCTCGTCTGTACCATAGAGTGCGCTAAAGAAATCATAAGTGATTTTGGTCGCACATCGGTTGGAATCAAGATAGTACCATTCAAAGGCATCCGCGCACTCTTGACCCGATTTATGATGGTCTAAGAGCAATAACATAATCTCTTTATCGCAAATATTCACTTTTGCTTCAAACTCTTTGGCTTGATCCATCGTAAGATTCAAATCGGTAATTAAAATAACATGTTTTTGCTCTGAAGAGGCCTGAATGACATCTAAAATCTGGTTGAAACATTCATTGATCTCTTTACCATAATTTGAGTTATAAAAGCTGATTGATTGAAAATAGTGTGCACTCACCATCATACAGCCATAACCATCCAAATCGGTATGTGAGAGGTGGTGTAATTGATAATCCATAAATATCCTTAAATACGTAGTGTTTATTATAATTTGTCGATTTCGATAGAACCCATCACTTCAAATTTTGATGTAGAATCAATTTCTGCATGTGATAAGACAACAATTTCTAAGCCAAATTTTTCGAAAATATCCGAGAGTGATTTTCGAAGCAGAGGATCCACAATGATAAGAACTGGGGCTATACCTTTATGCAAGAGCTTGGCTGCTTCATCACTACACGCTTTAACGAGTGTGTTGATTTGCCCAATATTGAGTACCAAATCTCGTACTCCATCACGTTCCCGTAATGCATCTAAAAGCTTTTGTTCGGTTGCCGCATTGAATGTGAGCAATTTTAAATAACCATTGTCATCTTTATAGAGTTTTGTGATAACACGCGCAAGTTTTGCACGAACTTGTTCGACAATAATCGAGACATTTTTAGTCACTTCTGCCACATCGCTGATGGTTTCAATTACCGTGAGAAGGTCTTTAATCGGAATTTTTTCATGTAAAAGAGCTTTAAGAACTTTTTGAATGAGTCCCACGTTGGCAACTTTAAGACAATCAGCCACAACAACAGGATAATCTTTTTGCAATTTATCAATCAAACTTTGAACTTCTTGACGGGTGAGAAGCTCTTCAGCATACTTCTTAATCAATTCGCTTAAATGCGTTGAAATAACCGTTGCAGGATCAACCGTTGTGTACCCTTTAATGATGGCATCTTCTTTAGCATTGGCTTCTATCCAAATAGCATCCAGTCCAAAAGCGGGCTCCTTGGTTGGAATACCTTGTACTTTATCAATAGTAAGACCGCTGTCCATTGCCAAAAATTTGTCAGGATAGATTTCGCCGCTGCCGATTTCAATACCTTTAAGAAGGAGTTGATAATGATTCGGTGCCAAATGCAAGTTATCACGTATGCGTACTTGTGGAATCAAATAACCAAAATCTGCTGCAATTTTACGACGCATACTTTTGACACGATCTAACAAATCTCCACCTTGTGCGGGGTCTGCTAGCTTAATGAGTTGGTACCCTAAGTCGAGCTCTAAGATTTCTAATTTGAGAATGTCATTAAGGGCGGTTTCCTCTTCTTTACGAAGCTCCTCAGGTGATTTTTTGGGTGCTTGAGCTGCTTGCGTTGCTTGGGCTTCTTGTTGCGCTTTTTGTGTTGTCGCGGAGGCTGATGCAAAGAATTTTTGCAATGAAAAGTGACCATCGTGTGTCTGCTTCATCAAATAAGCAAGACCTAAAAAGATAAATCCGACAAAAGCGAGTGACAGGGTCGGAAGACCTGGAACAAGAGCAAACATAACCAAGATAAAGCCCACGATAGCAAGCGTTTTATAATCTCCAAAGAGTTGATTGACAGCACCATCTGAAAAGCTTTCTTCATCAGCTTTGTTAGCACGGGTAATAATAATACCGGTTGCTGTTGAACTAATAAGAGCAGGTAATTGTGAGACCAATCCATCGCCAATCGTTAAAATGGTATATGTTTGTGCGCTTGTGGCAAGATTAAGGTCGTGTTGGAAGGCACCGATTAAAAAACCACCGATAATGTTGATAATAGTGATAATAATGCCCGCAACGGCATCTCCTTTAACAAACTTACTCGAACCGTCCATCGCTCCGTAAAAATTGGCTTCTTGGATAATCTCTTCACGACGTTTTCGTGCTGATTTTTCATCAATCAGTCCTGCATTAAGGTCAGCATCAATCGCCATTTGCTTACCCGGCATCGCATCGAGGGTAAAACGTGCCGCAACCTCTGCAACCCTTGTAGAACCCTTGGTAATAACCATAAAGTTAATCAAAACTAAAATTGAAAAAACAATAATACCAATAACGTAATTTCCACCTACGACAAATTGACCAAAACTCGAGATAATTTCGCTTACGGCATCAGGTCCTAAATGTCCATTCGTTAAAATCATTCTGGTCGTTGAGATATTGAGCGCCAAGCGGTACAACGTGATAATTAAAATGAGTGTTGGAAAGGTTGTTAAATCCGTAGGGCGTGGAATATAAAGCGAAATTAAAATGATTAATACAGAAACTGATAAAGAGATCACTAGGAAAAAATCGAGTACAGGACTAGGTAGAGGGACGATAATAATAGCCAAAATAGCAACAATAAAGACCACAACGGTCAGGTCTTTTGATTTGGTTATTGGCTCTAAATAGGGGATAATACGCTTGAGTAACTCATTTTGATTTTTTGCCAATAAATGCCTTTAAGCTTCGATAATATCTTTGAGTGTCATATTATCCAAAAATTGGTCAATTTTAGTTTGAAGTTTGTTTAAAATAGGCCAAACGCGACAAAAATTTCCTTTTCCTCCCGGGCATTTTTGTGAGGAGGGTGAACATTCAAAAACCATGGTCTGCTTTTTTTCTGCGCATTCTACAATCATCTTAAGTGTTAAATCTTCTGGTTTTCGAGCAAGCATAAATCCACCGTGGGCTCCTTTAAACGAAGAGAGAATATTTTCTTTTGCCAGTGCTTGTAGAATTTTTGCTAGGAAACTTTTTGAAATACCAAGTTGGTTCGATAGTGTATCAACATCTTGTGGGCTATTTTTTTGTGCAATAATAATTAATGAAAGTAGCGCGTATTCACTCGCTTTGGTTAATAGCATCGTCCATCCTCTAATAGTTTCATAATAAAGTTAAATAAGAGAAATATTGTACTAAATAATTGTTAGAATTTGCTTTAATCGTTAAGCTAGTTATACAAGGCATTTGCTAAACTTATATTCATTTAATATTTAATTTTGGTTTTTTTAGATAGAATTTCGGGCTTTTAAAAGCAAATATATTACCAATCAGGAGGTCATCATGGCTTTAGGTTCGGCGGAAAAACAAGCAATTGTTAGTCAGTTTGGCAGAAAAGAAGGAGATACAGGTTCTCCAGAAGTACAAATCGCGCTTCTTTCAAAAAGAATCAGTGATTTAACGGGACATCTTAAGATCAATGCAAAAGATCACTCATCAAGACTCGGACTTCTAAAATTAGTAGGTCAACGCAAACGTTTAATGCAATATCTTAAAAGAAAAGATTTTGCAACATACAGTAAAGTGATTAAAGAACTTTCTATTAGAGATAAATAGTCACATACTTTATTCGATATATTTAGGATGAGGCAACTCATCCTTTCCTCTTTTTCCCCTCTATCGTTACATTTTCACCTTTTCTCAGCACATGAATCCTATGACGTATGTTTTTCCTTCATTTTATTATGACCTTAATACTTATTAATAAACTATATAATATTAATTTTTATACAAAAAACCGTATAAAATATATATAAAATGTTTATTAAATAAAAAAAACGTATAAAATACTTATTTTAAAGATAAAAATGTAGAAAAACGTATTTTTTAAGATATAATAACTTATAAAATATCGTATTTATGTATAATTAAACCAGCCTTGGCTAGAATCATTGTCATGAAAACAAACGATATTTTTAATCTCCTTCATAATGCTGTTGAATCAAAATTCATGGGAAAGAAGATTTCTCAGCGTGAAATGGCAGATAAACTTGGCGTATCAATGCGAACGTATCAAGATTGGAGATTGGGCAATTCCAATCCTCAAGCAGCATCAGCAATATTTAAAATGCTTGGTGAACTTGATGAAGATGATGCTTTGCGTTTGATTAAACGTATTGTAAAAGATATTAAGGATGAAAAATGAGTACATTGTCACAAAATGAACGAAAAGCTTTAAATGATATCTTTGTTTCCATCACGGAAAAAGAGACTCTCTTTTCAAGAATGAAAGAGACTAAAGGCGAGTTCAAACACCTTTTAAAACTTCTTTTTATGCGCAATAAAAAGCGAATCAAACACCCCGTACGTTAATTTTATTTTCTTCCTTATCCTTTATCCTCTTCTATCATTCCTCCATGATTTAATGCATTGTTATTACCGTTTAACACTTCCTCTGCCCGAATTCTTTTAACTATTACTTGACAACATTACACTCAATGTTGTATAATTTCATCAGCAATTAAACATTAAGAGTGCTAAAAATGAAAAAACCTTCCAAGCAAGAGTTGATTTTAGAATCGATTATTCAAGAATATTTAAAATCAAAAATGCCTATAGGTTCATCTGAACTGCAGATGAAGATGACATTAGGTATTTCACCATCAACTATTCGTATCTATTTTAAAAAACTCTCTGATGAAGGCTCATTAGTACAATTACATGTCAGTAGCGGGCGTGTACCTACCTTGCGAGCTTTACAAGGGTATTGGCAAGAAAAAATTGATACATCACACCCCGTAACCATCAAAAATATTGATAGAATTAAACGTTCAACCAATGAACATAACCTGTTTTGCATTGTTGAAAAAAGCGCTGAAGCAATGCTTAAAGAGATTGTAAGTGTTCAAAATCGTTTTTTACTTTTGGTATTTGATGGGCATGAAGTTGTTTTAAAATACAATATTAAAGTAGAGCAATTTCTCAATCGTTTGGTTGGTTGTAAAATGCGAGAGCTCAAAGACATTTCAGCACAAGTGGGGCTCTATGAATTACATGAAAAGCTTTCTGCAATCTTTTTACAAGCACCTATTCTCAAAGAGGGTGAACGCGAGATGTATGCTATTGCACAAGAGTTACAAAATGATACTTTTATAGAACGGTTTCAAACATTGCATTTTATTGAATCGATTGATGATGGGCTTTATTTTGGCGGATTTATTCCCGAAGGGTGTATGGCAGTCAAACAAAAGGTTCAGCTTAAAGATGAAGCTTCTAATGCTGAAATGTTCTGTTTTGGTCGCATTGAGAGCGATTTTGAAGATTTTTTTAATCAAGTTAAGGAGTAACATGTGGATGACAAACTAAAAGAAGAACAGATTCCAAAGGAATCTGAGGCAATACCCTCGGAAGAGTGCTGCGAAAACAGTGATGACGAAGCGTGTTGTGAACCCAATGAAATGGAACAACTTCAATCCAAAGTAGCTGAACTTGAAGATAAGTATTTAAGAGCTAATGCAGATTTCGATAACATGAAACGTCGCTTAGAAAAAGAAAAGATGCAAGCTATTTCATACGCTCATGAAGTATTTGCACGTGATTTATTACCAGTGATTGACTCTTTAGAAATGGCGATTCTTGCTGGCAATAACAATGAAGTAGAAAGCGCAGAGCTTTTAAATAAAGTCAAAGAAGGCTTAGAATTAACGATTGAGCAATTTCGAAAAGCCTTCGAGAAGCATGGCGTTGAACTTGTAGATATTGAAGGTGCTTTTGATCCAAACTTTCATGAAGCAGTGATGCAATTAGAGAGTGATGAGAAACAAAGTGGTGAAATTTTACAAGTGTTTCAAAAAGGCTATAAAATCAAAGACCGTATTTTAAGACCAGCAATGGTGAGTATCGTAAAATAAAAAGTTAAGTTTCTGCTGGCTTTGTCAGCAAGCTTCAGTGCCGAGAGGCTAACGTGGCCAAAAGAAGCTTTGCTTTGTTGGCGTGTCAAAAATTAATAAAAGGATAAAAAAATGGGAAAAGTAATTGGTATCGATTTAGGAACAACAAACTCGTGTGTATGTGTTTATGAAAGAGGTGAAAGTAAAGTTATCCCGAATAAAGAGGGTAAAAACACAACGCCTTCCGTTGTTGCATTTACCGATAAAGAAGAGGTTCTTGTCGGTGATACAGCAAAACGTCAAGCCGTCACCAATCCAAAAAGAACCATCTATTCTATCAAAAGAATTATGGGTCTTATGAGTAACGAAGACAAAGCAAATGAAGCTAAAAAGCGTCTTCCATATGCCGTTGTAGACAGAAATGGTGCATGTGCGATTGAAATCGATGGTAAAGTTTATACACCACAAGAGATTAGTGCGAAAGTATTAATGAAATTAAAAGAAGATGCAGAGAGTTTCTTAGGTGAAGAAGTAACTGACGCGGTTATCACCGTTCCTGCATATTTTAATGATAGCCAAAGAAAAGCAACAAAAGAGGCTGGTACGATTGCAGGTTTAAATGTACTTCGAATTATTAATGAGCCAACAGCAGCAGCTCTCTCTTATGGTTTAGATAAAAAAGAGGCTGAAAAAATCGTTGTTTATGACTTGGGTGGTGGTACATTTGACGTTACCGTTCTTGAAACAGGTGATAATGTTGTTGAAGTTTTGGCAACCGGTGGTGATGCATTCTTAGGTGGTGATGACTTTGATAACCGCTTAATCGATTGGTTGGTTGCAGAATTTAAAAATGAAAATGGCATTGACCTTAAAGCGGATGTTATGGCACTTCAAAGACTTAAAGAAGCGGCTGAGAATGCGAAAAAAGAGCTCTCTTCTTCGAATGAAACTGAGATTAACTTGCCATTTATTACAGCAGATGCAACAGGTCCAAAACACTTGGTTAAAAAACTTACGCGTGCAAAATTTGAGTCTATGATCGAAGATTTAGTAGCGCTTACTATTAAAAAAATCAAAGAAGTTGTTAATGACTCTGATTTGAAAAAAGCTGAGATTAAAGAAATTGTTATGGTTGGTGGTTCAACCCGTGTTCCTCTCGTTCAACAAAAAGTAAAAGAATTCTTCGAGAAAGAACTGAACAAATCTGTGAACCCTGATGAAGTTGTCGCCATTGGTGCAGCCATTCAAGGTGCGGTTATTAAAGGTGATGTCAAAGATATTCTTCTTTTAGATGTTACGCCTCTAAGCCTTGGTATTGAGACGTTGGGTGGCGTTATGACAAAACTCATCGAAAAAGGCACAACGATTCCTGTTAAAAAATCTCAGGTATTCTCAACAGCGGAAGATAACCAACCAGCGGTTACCATTCATGCGCTACAAGGCGAGCGTGAGTTTGCAAGAGATAACAAATCACTCGGTCAGTTCAATCTTGAGAGCATCCCACCAGCGCCTCGTGGTGTACCTCAAATCGAAGTTGCGTTTGACATCGATGCAAATGGTATCTTAACTGTTTCAGCAAAAGACAAAGCAACCGGTAAAGCGCAAGAGATTAAAATTTCTGGTAGCTCAGGACTTGATGATGCAGAAATCGAGAGAATGGTCAAAGATGCAGAATTGCATAAAGAAGAAGATAAAAAACGTAAAGAAGCGGTTGATGCAAGAAATCAAGCAGATGCATTAGCACATCAAACAGAAAAATCGTTAAGTGAGATGGGCGATGCAATTGGTGCTGAAGATAAAGCTAAAATTGAAGCAGAACTCAAAGCACTTAAAGATGTTTTGGCGAATGAAAGTGCAACAAAAGACCAAATTGATGCGAAAGTAAAATCGTTAAGTGAAGCAAGCCATAAACTTGCAGAAGCAATGTATAAAAAAGAGCAGGGTGGTGCAGCAGGTGGCGCTGAACAACCAAAAGCTAAAAAAGATGATGATGTCATCGACGCTGAAGTAGAATAATCTTCTAAGCTCTTCAATCCGTTTGAACGGATTGAAGAGTTCTTTCATTTGCCTCTAAAATAATATTACATGTAAATAATATTTCAACCATTTAAATGTGATAAATTTTCATTTGGTAAGCTTTTTTCCATAATTTCTATCTCCTCTTTGCCTGTTCTAATGATTTCTTTATCACATGCTAATTTTTTGTTTTTAATTTTATTGGGGTACTCGACATTGCGTAAAATATGACGAATTGTATTGAGCCGTGCTTTTCGCTTATCGTCAGACAAAACAATCGTCCATGGACAACGAGGGTTATTGGATGCTAAAAGCATCGAATACTTAGCGACGGTGTATTGGTCCCAAAGTTCTTGTGATTTTTCATCGACAGGAGAAAGTTTAAACTGCTTAAGAGGATCCGTCTTACGCTCTTTAAAGCGTTTTGCTTGTTCTTCTTTACTGACTGAAAAATAGAATTTAAATAAAAGAATCCCAGAATTTGCAAGCATCGTCTCAAATTTGGGAACTTCTCTTAAAAACTCTTTGTGTTCTTCTTGTGTACAAAAGCCCATCACGGGTTCGACACCCGCTCGATTGTACCAAGAACGATCAAAAAGTACGATTTCACCTGCTGAGGGTAAGTGCTGCGTGTAGCGCTGAAAATACCATTGGCTTTTTTCCGTATCGGAGGGCTTTGAAAGTGCGACAATGCGCGCACCACGAGGATTGAGATGCTCTGTGATACGTTTTATGGTACCACCTTTCCCCGCGGCATCACGTCCTTCGACAAGAATCAACACTTTAAGACCTTTGTCTTTAACGTGATTTTGAAATTTGAGTAATTCAATTTGAAGAGTTTTGAGTTCTTTTTCATATTTTAGTTCGCTTTTTTTAACCCAAATTTGTATCTTACCATTGCTATCTGAGTCTTTAGCCATCACTACTTCTTCATTTTGAAGTGTGATTTTTTCTTTTTTCTTTTTGCCCATGTACACTCCATTTTGAGATATCACTCTCTAGAAATCGTATTAATTTAAAAAAGATTTAGAGGGAGATTGGATACAATAAAAAATTATTTTAGTAAAGGCTATTTAGTGCGATATATTATAAAATATTTTACCTTGGTTTGTTTCCTCCTTTTTGGTTCACTGCATGCAATAGAGAAACCGACATTTATAACGCCAGAAGAGGCTTTTAAAGTTAGTGCTATTCAAGATGCAGAAAGCATTAAAATACAGTTTGATATTCATCAAGGTGTTTATTTATACGATGATAAGATAAAAATTGAATTGGTAGAACCCAAAAAAATTGATTTAACGCCTTCTATTAAAAGACCTCCTGCCGAAAATTTCCATGATTATATGACACAGAGAAAATCATTTGAGTTGATAGTTCCACAAGCGTTATTGCATCAATACAGTCCAAAAGGTTCCTTTACACTAAAAGTTTCATACCAAGGATGTGCGGAAGCAGGGATTTGCTATCAGCCACTCTCTACACAATTTAGTTTTCCTAAAAAAGGAAGTGCAGCATTATCAGAACAAGAAGGTATTGCGGCACAATTGGCTAGCGGAAATGTTGCCTTCGTTTTACTGAGCTTTTTTGGTTTTGGCTTACTTCTTTCTTTAACACCATGCGTATTTCCGATGATTCCTATTCTCTCTTCCATTATTGTATCGCAACCGAGTGTTTCAATGGGTGCTAAAAAAGGTTTTTTACTCTCTTTGATTTATGTATTAGCCATGTCCTTAGCTTACACGATAGCAGGGATTTTAGCAGCCCTTTTTGGTGCAAATTTACAAGTTTCCATGCAAAATCCATGGGTGATTAGTCTCTTTAGTGCTATTTTTGTTTTATTAGCACTTTCCATGTTTGGTTTTTATGAGATTAAAATGCCTAATTTCATTCAAAATAGAGTCAATAAAAAATCAGGTGAAGCGCAAGCACAAGGTGTTATTGGAATTGCCATTATGGGATTTTTATCGGCTTTGATTGTAGGACCGTGCGTTGCTGCCCCTCTTGCAGGCGCATTGATATATATTGGACAAAGCGGAGATGCTCTTTTAGGCGGTACTGCATTATTCGTTATGAGCCTTGGGATGGGAGCGCCACTCTTACTTATTGGTACAACAGCCGGGCGTTATATGCCGCGTCCTGGTGTATGGATGCAAAATATAACAGCTTTTTTTGGCGTACTGCTTTTAGGCGTCGCTATTTGGATGCTTTCACGCATCTTACCCGGTAATGCAACGATGGCATTATGGATGTTACTTGTGATCTGTTCTTCCATCTATTTTGGCGCATTAGAGCCTTTTGTTTCCACAACGCGTGGGTGGCAAAAACTCTTGAAAAGTTTTTTATTTATCATCTTGCTTTATGGCATCATGCTCTTTTTTGGTCTTCTCAGCGGTGCGACCAATCCCTTGATGCCTTTGGAAAAATTGACGCTTAAAACAAATACGCACGAGAATGTAACAAAGAGTATTTTTAAAAAAGTAAAAAACTTAGAAGAACTGACAAAGACATTGAAAGCATCTGAGCAAGTAGTCATGCTAGATTTTTATGCTGATTGGTGTGTTAATTGCATTGAGTTTGAACAATTTACCTTTTCGGATCCAAGGGTTAGAGCAAAACTCGCATCCTTAACGCTTTTGCAAGCAGACGTGACAAAAAATAGTGACGATGATAAAGTTTTACAAAAAACATTTAATATCTTTGGTCCACCAGCAATTTTATTTTTTAAAAATGGGAAAGAAATCAGCGAGCTACGTTTAGTAGGGTATAAAAATGCCGATGAGTTTTTGGCACATCTTGAAAAATTAGGACTGTAATATGGAAGTTGTTTTAATTGTTGAAGTTCAAGGGTTAAAAGATCAAGACGTATTTGAAAAGCATTTAAAAAAAGAGGGATTTACCCCAATTCCGGATGAAGTGTTTGCGTATCATGGTACAACAACAACGCATCTTTTTAGTACACGTGCTTTCATTTTAGAAGTAGTTGAAAAGGGATTGAAAAAAGCAGGATTTGATACATGTAAAATTATTTTCCAAGTTGGAGAAAACCCAATGGAAGCGTATCTTTTCCATCAAGAAAAAGATACGTTTGAGCAAGTTTCTGTTTAACTACGCAAAAAAGGCTAAAGCTTTCTCCAAATCTTCGGGCGTATCAATACCAAAGCTTTGACTTTGAACTTCTACCATTGCGATTTTATATCCGTGGTAGAGAGCTCGAAGTTGTTCTAATTTCTCGATATGCTCTAAAGGTGCGTTGGGGAGTGCACAAAAAGTTTGGAGTGATTTTTTGCGAAATGCATAAATACCTAAATGCCCAAAATAATCTTCAAATCCACCCTCTCTATCATAGGGAATCGGGCTGCGCGAAAAATAGATTGCATGATGGTTTGCATCTAAAATGACTTTGACGAGATTGGGGTCTTTTACATGTAAAAGATCAATTTTCTTGCAAGCACTAGTAATCATAGCATCGCTTTGTTTGGCGCGTTCAATAACGCTTCTAACGACACTTTCTTCAATAAAAGGTTCATCGGCTTGGACATTCACAATAATTTCATCATCCTGAAGATTCAACTTTGACGCTGCTTCATTGATTCTATCGGTACCGCTTTGATGATTTTGTGATGTTAAAATCGCTTTAAACCCATAATTTTGCGCCAAAGTGACGACTTCATTTGTATCGGCTGCAATGGTGACATTATCAATAGCTTGAACACGCTTTGCTGTGGCAATCACCATAGGAATGCCATGAATATTTGCCAAGATTTTATTGGGAAACCGTGTTGAGGCAAGTCTCGCGGGAATAATAATCATACCTTAACCTTTTGTATTTAAAAACGTAAAAATTTCAGCTTCAATTTTATTTTTTTCAACGACTTTATCATGAACAATAGGCTGTTCAAAAAGCGCATGAATAGATTCAGGAATTTTTACATGTAAAGCGGAACTAATGCCATCCAATGCTTCTTTATCGGTGTATTTTGTTCTATCTTCTTTAATGGCATTGAGCATGGTTGGAGCAAATTTTGTCCACTCTGCGGTTGAACAAAGCACACTCGGCAATGGTTTTCTTTTAAGCACTTCATATGCTTTGAGGCACGTTGCTGTATGTGGGTCCATCACATACCCTTGATCGGCAAAGTGTTTAATCGTCTGTTTTCCAAAGGTATCATCGCAATAGACAGCATCGAAATCTTCACGTAGAAGCGTTAATTCTTCTGGTGTGAGTGTGTACATCTTTTCATTTTTGAGAGAGTCCATCAGCTCTTTGGTACGATGCGCTCCCAATTTATCAAATAAAACACGTTCAACATTGGACGAAATAAGAATATCCATCGCAGGAGAAGTTGTTTGAAGGAGCGTTCGATGGCGCAAATCGTAAACGCCTGTGTTGATAAGGTCGGTCAAAATATTGTTGATATTGGACGCAATGAGAATTTTCTCAATGGGTAAGCCCATTTTTTTTGCATAATAAGCACCCAATGCATTTCCAAAATTGCCACTCGGTACAATGGTATAAAAAGGATCGCCCACGGTGACTTTATTTTGTTTGAGGAGTGCAATATAGGCATACACATGATAAATAATTTGAAAGATAATGCGACCAAAATTGACTGAATTAGCCGCACTTAATTTAATATGGCGTTCATTAAGCGCTTCTTTAAAGCTGGTTGAGGCTAAGAGAGATTTTAATGCATTTTGCGCGTCATCAAAATTACCGTGAATACCAATAATTTTTAGATTTTGGCTTTTTTGTGTGGTCATTTGTAAGCGTTGTACATCGCTTGTTCCACCATCTGGATAGAGACAAACCACTTTGATGTTGGGCTTGTTAGCGAACGTGTCTAAGGTTGCAGGACCGGTATCTCCGCTGGTTGCTGCTAAAATAAGGTATTGTTCGTTTATCTTTTTGGCCAAATGCGAGAGAATAGAACCAAAAGGTTGTAATGCCATATCTTTAAAAGCACGCGTAGGACCATGGTAAAGTTCATTGACAAAAAGGTCCTCTTTAATTTGGCTTAGGGGTGTTGGTTCACTCGGATTATCAAAATGATCGTACAGAGCAACGGCTTTTTGTAAGACCTCATCTTCAATATCAATGTTAAAAAGCTTTAAAATCTCTAGTGTAATTTCTTTATAACTTTTGGTTCGTGCATTTTCTAAAAACGTTTTATCAATGCTTGGAAGAGATTCTGGAACATACAAACCGCCAAAGCTTGCACTTGGGTTTAAAATAGCAAATGAAAAGGGAACTTTATCTGGTTTGATACCATCATTTCCACGAGTTTCGATAAACATAAATTTCCTTATTTATTTTCTATGATGCTAAAAAAGCAAAGCTCTTTAAGCTACGTTAGCCACAAAGGCACTACATTTAGTTTGATTCTTTAATAATCGTACCAATGCCATCTTTTGTAAAAAGCTCTAATAAAATAGAGTGTTCAACACGTCCATCGATGATATGAGCACACTCAACGCCACCTTTGATGGTCTCTAAACACGCATCCAATTTTGGAATCATGCCGCCACTGATTGTGCCGTCTTTTTTTAGTGCTTTTATTTTAGCCCTATCGAGGCTGGAAATTAAATTGCCTTCTTTATCCAAAACACCTGGGGTATCTGTGAGAAAAATGATTTTTTTCGCTTGTAAGGCGACGGCTATTTTACTTGCGGCGAGATCAGCGTTGATGTTATAGCCAGGGTGGTCAGGATTGTCTCCAGAAGCGATAGGTGCGATGACCGGAACAAATTTTTCTCGAATCAGATGTTTGAGCACTTTTTTATCAATTTTGGTAATATCACCGACCAATCCATAGCGTCCATCGTCCATGGGTTTTGCATGCATGAAGTTGGCATCTTTACCCGTAATACCAATAGCCTTTGCGCCATGATGGTTTAAAAGTGTTGTAATCTCTTTGTTAATGCTACCGCTTAAGACCATTTCGACAACTTCCATCACTTGGTCATCCGTGACGCGAAGACCATCTACAAAATTGCTTTTTACTTCTAGTTTATCTAACAAAGCATTGATTTTTTTTCCACCGCCATGAACGATGATCGGTTTAATGCCGACAAGATAGAGTAAAACGATATCTTTTGCAAATTGTTCTTTCAGTTCTGGGTTGATTTGTGCCGCACCGCCATATTTAATGACAATTTTTTGTTTATTAAAGTGTTTGATGTATGGCAATGCATCCATCAAGATTTGTGCTTGTTGAATTTTATGTTGCACGATGCATCCTTTGAGGATATATTAAGAAGATTTATTTTAGCGTTTAGGAGCTAAAAATGCGTTTATTTTTGCAAAAGTCTCTGGAAATATCTCAATATCGAGTTTTAAAATAGAAAGGGGGATATCGAAAGTTGCCATCTTGACAGCATCTTTTTGTGTGGTTAAAATAGAGGTTGCTTGGTGAGTATGCAAGAGGGTTTCAAGCTCTTTTTCATTGTACATGTAATGATCTGGAAAGCTTACTTTTGCAATTACGTTTTCAGGTAAATACGCATCCAATCGACTGGGTTTAGAAATAGCTGTGACCAGCAGCATTTTAGAAGTAGGTGCGCTAACATTGACATGACGTTTGAAATCATCACCTTCTGTAATAACTATGTCAGCTTTTTTATATAAAAAACGAGGTTCCCTATACGGTCCACTTGGAAGACAAAAACTATTTTTAGGCTCTGGGTTTGGTTTCATTAGAATGTCAATTTTGGCAATATTGCTCTTTGAGAAACCGTCGTCTAGAAAAATAATTTTCACACCTCTTTTTTTTGCAAAACGAATCGCTTCTATACGATCTTCGCTTACAATGACCGTTGCTTGAGGAAGTGATTTTGCGTAAAGCATCGCTTCATCTCCGCTTGCCATTGCATCGCACATAATTTGTCCTTGGTCCGATACTAAAATCAAGCCGTGTGATTTACGACCATACCCTCGTAAAATGATAGCAACATCTTTGAATTTCGTTGCTAATGCAATGCAAAAAGGTGTTTTTCCATTGCCGCCAACGGTGAGATTTCCAATGCTAATAATAGGAATCGATGAAACAAATTTATTTTTTTCTCCTTGAAACCGTTTAAAAAGTACAATACTGCAATAAATGGCCGTTAAAGGAAGAAGTAAGAAGGAGAGAATTCGTTGAAAGAGTGATTTTGGGTAGAAGAGGTACTCTTCTACCCAAAAAACAAATTTTGAGCTTTTAAACACGATTTTTAGCAATCTCTTTGATATGATCGCAAATATGATGAATGTCTTTATCGCTCAAACTTGAATAAATAGGCAATGAAAGAATTTGTTGATAGTTACTGAGTGCTTTTGGAAAATCATTGACACGTAGGTTGTATTTATGTTTGTAATAGCTCAATAAATGCAATGGTATAAAATGAAGACCTGTGTAAATACCTCTTTCTTTGAGCTCTTTTGCAAAATTGTCGCGGTTTTTGTCAATTTTGATAATGTATTGTGCATAAATATGGTCACGTTTTTTAATCGGCGTAGAAACATGAGGGCATGATGCTAACTCTTTGTTGTAGATGTCGGCAATTTCCATTCTTCTTTCAATAAAATCTTCATTTTTTTCTAGTTGCCCGATTGCAAAAGCGGCATTGAGTTCATTTAGGTCATATTTAAGACCAATATCAATAACATCATAGACATAACCGATGTTACCGAATTTATCCCAACCTTCACCTACGATAGCGTGGTTGCGAAGAAGACGAGCACGTTTGCTCAGCTCTTCATCTTTTGTTGTCATCATTCCTGCACTTGAAATAGAGTAATTGGATTGTGGATTAAAACGAAAAACGGTAATGTCAGCCTCAAGTGAACCAATTTTTTTACCATTATAGTTTGCACCCAGAGCTGCTGTTGCATCTTCAACGATTTTTATATCATAATGTTTTGCCAATTCATAAATGCGTCCTAAATCAGCAGGTTGTCCAGCAATGTGGCTGATGAAAGCACCTTTGAGTTTTTTGGCTTTATTGTTTTTGAGAACGCTCTCTAGTTGGTCTACATCAATATTGAAATCATCTTTGTCGATATCAACAAAAATAGGCTCTGCATCAAAATGTCGCACCACTTCTGCAACTGACGGGAATGCATTGACTGAGCAAATGATTTTATCCCCACGTTTAAGATCAAGCGCACACATCGCAAGATGCATTGCTGCAGTACCATTGACAGTAGAGATAGCATCCCCACATCCTGTATACTTGATAAACTCTTTTTCAAGCGTTTCAACCTTATTGGCCTTTTCTAGGTCTAAAACTTCATTAATGAGTGTTCTTTCTCGATTGTCAATATAAGGTTTGTAAAATGGTATCTCTTTCATATAGTTCCTTTATTTGATTGCATTTAAATTAGCGATAGTGGGGAGTTTCCCTTTAAAACGATTGCTCTCGATGCGTTCGAGTGTCATCTCTACAAGCTCTCTATCAAACCCCGATGCGATTAACGCAGCTTTATCTTTTTTCTCTTCGATGTGGGCGTAGAGTACTTTATCAATTTGAGCATACGTAAAGCCAAATTCGCCTTCATCGCTTTGGTCTTCCCATAAATCAGCAGAAGGTGCTTTGGTTAGAATAGATTCAGGAACACCAAGGTAAGCAGCAAATTCAAATATTTCTGTTTTATAAAGTTCCCCAATAGGATTAATAGCACATGCAAGATCACCAAAAATAGTACCGTAGCCTAAAAGAATTTCGCTTTTATTGCCTGTGCCTAAAACGAGGGCGTTTTCACGTGCTGAGATATCATAAAGTACTGACATTCGCATGCGGGCGCTAAAGTTACCGATACGAAGTTTGGATGCATCAGGATGATTTTTGAAGTAAGTATCAACCAATGGTCCAACAGGTACTTTTTCAACCCTAATACCAAATTTTTGACAAAGTTCTGCTGCATGTTCAAAGCTTGCACTGCTAGATGTAGACGATGGTAACATAAGACCTAAAAGATTATTTTGAAAAGCTTTATGTGCTAAAACAGCGACAACAGCAGAGTCAACACCACCACTGATGCCTAAAACGACTTTTGAAAAACCCGCCTTTTTAACTTCATCTTTTAAAAATTGAACTAAAAAAGTTTCTAATGATTGGTATTTATTCACGGTGGCAACCTCATGGAATAATTTGAACTAGAACTAATTATACTAAACTTAAAATTAATGCATTCTTTTAAGCTTGTAAAGCAAAATAAGATGAGATGTGTTACACTAAAAAAAATAATTTAAAGAAGTGATGTATGGAAATTATTAATAGAGCGTGTGGTGCTTATGGAACGAATTGTTATATCGTGAAAATAAATGATAAAGAAATTATTATTGATCCTGGAATGGACTCGGTGAATTGGGTTGTGCGTAATGTTAAAAACCCTGTTGCTATTTTAAACACGCACGGTCATTTTGATCATGTGTGGAGTAACGCGGAGCTTGTTTCAAAATTTCACATTCCATTGTATGCTCCTAAAGGAGACTGCTTTATGCTTGAAAGTGACCCTTTTGGGCAAGGAACGCCTCCCAGTCATGCGGATGTTGTTGTCGAGGGTGATGTGGCTTTTGATATTGCAGGTATTGCCGTACGGTTTTTGCATTTTCCAGGACATACGCCAGGTTGTAGTGCTATTTTAATTGAAAATGCACTTTTTAGCGGTGATTTTATTTTTCATAATTCGATAGGTCGGTATGATTTTCCATACAGTAGCGCTGATATGATGCACCAAAGTTTGGAAAAATTCCTCAAACTTGAAAGTAATTGGGATGTTTTTCCAGGACATGGTGATAGAACAAGCGTCAAAGCCGAACAAAAAAATGTACCGTATTGGCTTAATTTTTTTTAGTTAATACGAAGTAAGTTCTTTGGGACTAAAGTTAGCTTGTAGTTCATCCAACTTGGTCTCTAAGATATGATGTTCTAATAAAACAGCTTGAAATACGCCTTCAAATACTTTGATTTCATTGATGATTCCAATGACCTTAATCTCTCTTTTACGCGCTTCTTCAAATCTACCTTTTGCTTCAAAGGTGATGATGTCACCTAAACGTGCCGGGGCAAAAAATTTGGAACGACACCCGATAATCACGACGTTTTCTTCATTAATTGCACACACAGCCGCGTATTCGGCTGCACCGAAAATAAAGCCATTATGAACAAGTCCTAGTTCATCAACGGTCATATCGTGTGTTGTTTGTAAAATAACTTTAGCACCGCTTTTAGAAAGCGCGGTTAGATTACCGACATAAATATTTTTAATTTTTTGATGGGTTTTTAGGTTATCGTGCAAATCACTGGATGCATCTTCGAGTGAGGTGTCCTCACTGTTTTCCTCTAACTCGTCATCATAGGTTGCAACATTATCAATCATATCTTTGACCAAACCTAATTTACTCTTTGCCATGAGGCGTCCTTCTTCATATGTGTTTTAGGCAAATCGACTATTTTAACGTTTTGCTTTAACGTAAACACGTTTGGGTGCAGGATACCCCTCAATCGTTAATTCTGGATTGGCTGGGTCTAAAAAGTTTTCCAAGCTTTCCCCATAAATCCAGTCTGTTTTACGTTGTTCAGTCGCATCTGTTTTTTTGATTTCCAGCAATTCTATCTCTTTAAATTTTGCGCGCTCTAACCAATTGCGAAGAGCTGAAATTGTTGGTATAAAATAGACATTGGGTATTTTAGAGTATGTTTTGGAAGGTGCTAATGCGACAGGGGTATCGCCTTCTATCATAAAGGTATCTAAAATCAGTTCTCCATCTGCATTCAGCCCTTGATAGAGTGATTTGAGTGTAGCAATAGGATCACTTCGGTGGTACAAAACACCCAAACAGAAGAGTGTATCAAATTTATGTTCGTAAAAAGGAAGATGCTCAACACCAAGCAGTTCATAGACAATATCGCTTTGAATAAAGTGGTTGATGAAATCAAATTGTGTTTTATACAAAGCGGATGGGTCGAATCCAACGAGTTTTTTAGGCTTTTGTGAAAGCATGCGAAACAGATAGTAGCCATTATTACAGCCAATGTCGCCTACAATTTTACCTTCAAGATTTACATGTGGTTCTAAAAGATTGTATTTGATAAAACTTTGCCATTCGGTATCAATAAAGGTATCAAAAAGTTCAAACGGGCCTTTGCGCCACGGCTTTAATGCTACGGCACACTCTTTGATGATTGCTTTGATTTCTGGTTTTACATGTAAAGCATTGATGGTGACACAATCTCCAAGGGTTGTAACGCACTTTTTGATGTGTGGCAACGCGGCAAGTCGTTCACGAAGGGGCTTAATATCTTTCCACTCTAGCCAGGCTAGACGTTCTTTTCGTAGGTTTTCTAAATCCATGGGTTCTATTCAAAAAGCCTTTTAGTTGTATCGACGCTTTTATCAATTCCTTTTTTAACACCATCGGTAACGGTTTTATACTCAACAAGGTTTTCATCGCACTCTTTGTGGTAAATGCCCATGCCATCATAATACTCTTTGCAGTCATTATAATAGCGGCCCGATACACCTCTGTCGTTGAAATAGAGGCAACCTTGAAAAAGAAAAAGTGGTATAAGAATTAATATTGTTTTCATGGCGCGTATAATACCATTTCGGTTATAAAATAATCAAGGGTTCTTATGGAGCGCATTTTAGAGCATTTTAAAGCTATTACGAAGATACCCCGTTGTAGTTATCATACAACGGCAATGAAGGCACATATTATTGCATTTGCACAAAACTTGCACTTTAATATTATAGAAGATGACGTCGGCAATATTCTATGCTCCAAGGGAAAGCCGACTTTATGCTTGCAAGCACATTACGATATGGTGTGCATCGGTGATACATCGCATATAGAATTAATTCAAGAAGGTTCGCTTTTAAAAGCACGCCATTCGACATTGGGTGCCGATAACGGTATGGGTATTGCCATGATGTTTTGGGCGATGGAGCAGAATGATGACCTTGAGTGCCTTTTTACGGCTGACGAAGAGGTCGGATTGATTGGTGCGATGCATTTTTCTCACCCTCTGCAAGCTCATTATCTCTTAAATCTTGATGCAGAAGAGGCAGGTGATATTTACATTGGCTGTGCAGGCGGTGTTGATGTTATTGCTTCCATGAAACTGGATTATATTCCTTTAGACAAAGACATGTATGTTTATGAGATTCATGCGTTTGATTTTTTAGGAGGGCATTCGGGGGTCGATATTGATAAAAAAATTCCTTCTGCTCTAAAAGCTTTAGGCTATGAACTGTTAAAGCATAATATTCAGTTAATCTCCCTTGAAGGCGGCGATAGGCGCAATGCTATTCCCAAAAGTGCTACGGCAATTGTTGCTACGCAAACTCCCTTGGTGTGCGAAGATTCTCGTTTACATGTAAAGGCTTTAGAACAAGGCTTGTATACGCACTCCTTAGCGCAATCGTCTGCAATTATTCATGCGTTAGGTGCCTTTGCTCAAGGGGTGAGGGCATGGGATAGAGCGCTTGATATCCCTTCTGTGAGTATCAATTTGGGTGTGGTAACGCAAAAAGAGAATACCTTACGCTGTGATTGTGCGGCACGTGCTATGGATGATGCAAATTTGGCTATACTAGCACATGAAACAATGGCTTTTTTTAAAGCATTAGGATTTAGCGTCTCTCAAGAAGGGTGGCATGGTGCATGGAAACCAGAAGTCAGCTCTTTTGCCCATACCGTGCAAGATGCAATGAAAGAAGTGTATCACGATGCTTCATTTAAGGCGATACATGCTGGGTTAGAGTGTGGCGAGTTGATTTTACATCAGAAAAAGAAAATTGAAGCTGTCTCCATAGGACCTACGATTCGCTATCCGCATTCATTAAGAGAAGAATGTGACTTAAATTCTGTGTATAATATTGCATCGATTGTTCAAAAAATAATTACCACGTATAAGGATTAGACTATGGCACTGATTGAATCAGCACCTATTGCACTAGGAACACCATTAGAACATTTTCAATTAGAAGATCCAGAAGGTAATATTTATCAGAGTGCAACACTCTTTGGAAAAGGGGGCTTTTTGATTGCCGTGATGTGTAATCATTGTCCTTATTCAAACGCCATTTGGAAACGTTTGGTCGCCGTAGCGGAATTTGCTAAAAAACTGGATATTACAACCGTAGCGATTAATCCCAATATTCATCCCAATTATCCAGAAGATTCACCGGCTCATATGCTCGATAAAATCAAAGAGATGGCAATAGACTTTCCGTATTTGATTGATGAAAAACAAGCCGTCGCTAAAAGCTTGGGCGCAACATGCACACCGGATTTATTTTTATTTGATAGTGAGCAAAAGCTCTATTACCATGGGAGATTGGATGATAATTGGCAAGATGCACGTAGCGTAAAAGAAGAAGAGTTGCGTGAGGCTATCATGCTGTTATTTAGTAAACAAGATGCCCCTGCAACACAACACCCCTCCATGGGATGTTCCATCAAATGGATTGATACCGTCACGGGTTAAGATGTAAATTCATTGGTCTTAATTAATGCGTTACCATCTTTGTTTAAACTTTAAAGCTTTGTGTCGTTTTGCAGTATTCTTTTAAAAAGCAATCGTCGCAAAGCGGCTTAATAGCCTTACACGTATATCTTCCAAACAGTACCATGGCTTGGTGTAAAATATCCAAGTCACTTTGAAAAATTTTTGTAAGCTCTTCTTCGGTTTTAATAGCTGTTTTGGCTTGTGATAATCCCAAGCGGTGCGCAACGCGAAAAACATGTGTATCCACTGCCATTAAATTCGCTTTTGCATATTCAATCATCACCACATGCGCTGTTTTTTGTCCGACACCTGCTAATGAAACCAATTGGTGCTCATCTAATGGAATTTCTCCTTGATACTCCTCAACAACTTTTTGTGCCATTTTAAGAAGATTGACCGCTTTGTTATTAAAAAAAGAGCATGAGTTAATAAAAGATTTAATGTCATCGAGATTTGCTTTTGAAAGTGCTGTGACATCAGGATAGCGTTCAAATAAAGCGGGTGTGATGAGGTTTACACGTTTATCAGTGCATTGGGCTGAGAGCATAACGCAGACCAATAATTCGTATAAGGAACTATACTTTAGTTCCGTAACCGCTTTAGGATAGTTCTCTAAAAAAAGTGCTTTAATCCGAGCAATTTCTGCTTTCGTAGCTTTTTTCATTGACAACCTTGTTTTTTTTCGAAGAATTATAGCGACAATCCTAGCAATTAACACTTTGTTTAAGAAATCGTAATAAGATTTGGGGTACAATACGCGAACTAAAACACAAAGGATTTGAGTGAAAAAAGTTATTCTAAGTAGTATTGCTGCTGCAGTACTTGGTGTGAGTTTAAATGCTACCGTTTATGCAACCGTTAATGGTGAAGATGTGAATGACCAAGACATTGCTGTACTGATGCGTGCAATGCAAGGTGCAAAATTTGAGAGTCTTCCTGCTGATGCTAAACAAAAAATTGTTGAGCAAGCAGTTGAGCGTAAACTTTTAACAACAGAAGCTGTTAAAAGTGGTGTAGAAAAAGACAAAGAGTACCTTGAAGCGCTTAAACGTATTAAAAGTGATCTTGCCCTTGAAATGTGGATGAAAAAAATCTTTGACAGCGTTAAAGTCGATAGTAAAGAAGTCAAAGATTATTATGATAAAAATGCTGATAAATTTATGCAACCCGCAACTGTTAAAGCAAGACATGTGCTTGTTAAAACAGAAGAAGAAGCAAAAGATGTTATCAAACAACTTGAAGGTTTAAGTGGTCAAAAACTTAATGATAAATTTATTGAGTTAGCAACAACTAAATCAACAGGACCAAGTGGTCAAGGTGGCGGTGACCTTGGTTGGTTTGCTGCAAATCAAATGGTAAAACCTTTTGCAGATGCTGCATTCGCACTTAAAAAAGGTGAAATCACTAAAACGCCTGTTCAAACACAATTTGGTTATCATGTTATCCTCGTTGAAGATACAAAACCAGCTGAAAAAGCATCATTTGATACTGTTAAAGCACAAATTGAAAATGGCTTGAAAATGGAAAAATTCCGTGTACAAGTTTCTGAAAAAGCAAAAAAATTACGTCAAAATGCGAAAGTAACTATCAAATAACTCAAAATAACACAAGCTTACCTTCTTTTATTAGGTAAGCTTCTTACCAAAACAGCGAGCATTGCTCTTGTTTTATCTGGGTGTAGGCTTTTATGAGTTTTACGTCTAAAATGTGTCAAATCTGCCTTAAAAAGGCAAAGTCTTAGTGCATAGCGTAGCTTGCTAGGCTTTGCAACTAAGACCTATCAAAATAAAAAAGGCGTTTTCATGTTGAATGCAAAAATTTTTGATTTTGTGAAACCAGGTGTTGTTACGGGTGATGATGTACGAAAAGTGTTTGCCATCGCGAAAGCAAACCAATTTGCAATCCCTGCCGTCAATGTCGTAGGAACAAATTCGATTAATGCTGTGTTAGAAGCAGCCAAGGCGGCCAATTCTCCTGTCATTGTTCAGTTTTCCAACGGTGGCGCTGAATTTTATGCAGGAAAAGGCGTTAATGGACTTAAAGCAGGCGTGCTTGGTGCTATTAGTGGGGCATTGCATGTTCATACACTCGCAGAAGCGTATGGCGTGGCTGTTATTTTACATACTGACCATGCGGCACGTAAGTTATTGCCATGGATTGATGAGCTTTTGAGCGCAAGTGAAATACATTTTGCTAAAACGGGTAAACCGCTTTATAGCTCTCACATGCTAGACCTCTCAGAAGAACCGTTAGAACAAAATGTTCAAACCTGTGTTTCCTACCTCAAACGTATGAGTAAAATTGGTATGACATTGGAAATTGAGCTTGGTTGTACGGGTGGCGAAGAAGATGGTGTGGATAACACACATATGGATAACGCAGCGCTTTATACACAACCACAAGATGTAGCGTATGCATACGAAGAGCTTTTAAACATTAGTCCTAATTTTACAATTGCCGCATCCTTTGGAAATGTTCATGGCGTTTACAAACCGGGTAATGTCAATCTAACACCAAAAATCTTGGATAACTCTCAAAAATATATTGAAGAAAAATTTAAAACCGATGCAAAACCCGTCAATTTCGTATTTCACGGTGGAAGCGGTAGTGAGCTTGCTGATATTCGTGAAGCTGTGAGCTATGGCGTCATTAAAATGAACATCGATACGGATACACAATGGGCATTTTGGGAAGGCGTTAAGGGCTATATTGAAAAATACGCTCCTTATCTTCACGGCCAAATTGGTAACCCAGAAGGTGACGATAAACCGAATAAAAAATATTATGATCCCCGCAAATGGCTTCGCCCTGGTGAAGAGGCGGTCAAAGCGCGTCTTCTTAAGGCGTTTGAAGACCTTAATTGTCTCAACCGTTGCTAATAATCATCACAGAAGCCTCTTTAGAGGCTTCTTCTTTTTACATGTAAATGTTATTTCAAGCCTCTGCTTTTGAAAAGCACTCTTTTAACCATCAGATTTTTTACATTAAGCGCGATGACCTTTTAGATAAACATTTTTCGGGTAATAAGGCGCGAAAGTTTTACTATTTTCTATCGCATGATTTTCCTCACATCCAGCGTGTTATTAGCTCTGGCTCCAACCAATCCAATGCAATGTATTCCCTTTCGGTTTTAGCAAAGCACAAAGGGTGGGAATTTATTTATTGCTGTGACCATCTTCCTTCTTTTCTCAAAAACAATCCAATAGGAAATTATCAAGCAGCACTTGCTAATGGCATGAAGCTTATCGAAAGCCATGAGCGTGATGTCGAAATTCTCAAATGGTCTGATGCGCATACGTTACATGTCAAAGAGGGTGGAAGGCAAAAAGAAGCGGAAGAGGGCATTGCTCTTTTAGCGCAAGAATTGTGCCAAGATGTTGCAACGCATGGTATTGAAGACCCGTATCTTTTTTTACCATCGGGGACTGGCACAACGGCACTTTTTTTACAAAAACATCTTCCTTTTCTCGTGTATACATGTCCTACCGTTGGCAACAGTGATTATTTAAAGCAGCAATGGCAGATGATAGACCATGGTTTGACATCTTTACCGATTATTTTAGAGGGCTCCCAGAAATTTCATTACGGAAAATTGTATCCAGAGCTTTTTATGCTTTGGCAAGAACTGAAAGAAAAAATGGGCGTAGAGTTTGATTTGGTGTATGACCCTGTGGGATGGCATGTCTTTTTAGAACATCATAAATCTCTCAAAGGGACACCGATTTACTTGCATCAAGGAGGACTTCTAGGCAATGCTTCCATGTTGGCTCGGTATGCTCGTAAGGCAAATATGCTATAATAAAGAACTTTTATACAGGATTGACAATGTTACTTTTAAAAACCAGTGAACCCAATTTTCAAGCTCAGTTTGATGTGCTTTTAAAACGTGGGAACATGGATATGGAAAATGTCTCAAAAATTGTTTTAAATATTATCGCTGAAATTAAGGCTGAAGGCAATGGCGCTTTAAAAAATCATATTGAAAAATTTGATAAATGGCATGTTGAAAGCGATGGCGCCCTAGAAGTCTCAACACACGAGATGCAAAAAGCCTACGATGCACTAGACGATAAGCTCAAAACTGCACTAGAACTTGCGTATAAACGTATTTATGCGTACCATGAAAAACTGTTACCAAAATCTTGGCTTGATTTTGAAGCAAATGGAACGGTGCTTGGACAAAAAGTAACTCCCGTAGATCGTGCAGGGCTGTACATTCCAGGTGGCAAAGCAGCTTATCCGAGCAGTCTTTTAATGAATGCGATTCCAGCAATTGTGGCAGGTGTTAAAGAGGTTGTTGTGTGTACGCCTGCACCTAATAATGAGTTAAATCCTTTACTCCTTGCCGCAATGCATCTTTGTGGGATTAAAAAGGCTTTTAAAGTAGGAGGCGCAAGTGCCATTGCTGCGATGGCATATGGTACGCAGAGTATTCCAAAAGTTGATGTGATTACCGGTCCTGGCAATATCTTTGTTGCGACGGCAAAAAAGCTTGTTTTTGGTGAAGTCAATATCGACATGATTGCAGGACCAAGCGAAATCGGCGTTTTAGCAGATACCAGTGCCGATCCGCATCTTTTGGCCATTGATTTACTCTCGCAAGCCGAACACGACGAGATGGCAAGCTCTATTTTAATTACACCTTCTTTGGAAATTGCCGAAAAAACGCGTACCGAAATTTATACATGGTTAGAGACATTATCACGTAAAGCGATTGCAGAAGTTTCGATTAAAGAGCGCGGGGCGATTATTGTTACATCGGACATGGATGAAGCCGTCTCTTTGATGAATCAAATTGCCCCTGAACACCTAGAAATTGTTACATCGCATCCTTTTGATCTTTTACCTAAGATTCACCATGCCGGGGCTATTTTTATGGGTTCGTATACGCCTGAGCCTATAGGTGATTATATCGCAGGGCCTAATCATACCTTGCCAACGGGTGGAACGGCAAAGTTCTATTCTCCTTTGGGTGTTGAGAACTTCTTAAAACGCTCGTCCATCATCAGTATGAGCAAGCAAGGGATTGATGAAATTGGTGAGGCGTGTGCGCTTTTGGCACATACGGAAGGACTTGGCGCGCATGAAGCGAGTGTGAGAGTTCGTTTAAAAAAATAAGATGAAGTTTATTATTTTAGGCGCAGGAGGCGTTGGGAGTTATTTTGGTGCAAAGCTTCTAGAAGCAGGTCATAAAGTCTCTTTCATCGCAAGAGGTGAACATCTAAACGCATTACAAACGTATGGATTACATGTAAAGCATCCAACGCTGAATTTTACGCAAAAAATTAAAGCCATGGGTATAGAAGCGTTGATGGAGTGTGATCCCACGCTCTTTGATGCTATTATCTTGACCACAAAATCAACGGCAACGCGTGATATTGCCATCTCTTTAGCCAAATGGCTTCGAGGTCAAATCAAGCCTCCTTCTATCATCTCCCTTCAAAATGGTGTAGAAAATGAAGCAATTTTGAGTGATTATTTTGCCGAAGAGTTTATCATCGGTGGTTTAACACGCAAAATTGGTGCCCATGTGGTTGCCCCTGGACACATAGAAGCCGTTGGACCTGCTGAAACCATTTTGGGTACGATGCATTCAACCACTGAAAGCGAACAATTTTTGGAAGCTTTGGTGCAAGCCTTAAATCATGCTGGCATACCAACACAAACAACGTATGACATCAAACAAGAGTTATGGAAAAAGCTTATTATCAACAATGGCGTGAATGCCTTGTGCGCTCTTTTAGAAGTGAAAACAGGCGTATTGTTCCAATCGGAAAAGCTAGCGGCATTAGTGTATGGACTCATGCAAGAGACGGCTCATGCGGCAAGAACATTGAATGTTAAAATATCGCAAGATGATGTCGATGCAATGTTTGCTTTAATCAAGCAGTTTGATTCTATTAAGCCTTCCATGTTGGTTGATTTAGAACACAAAAGAGCGTTGGAAATAGAAGAAATCTGTGGTGTTGTGATTCGTGCATTGCATCAAGTAGATGTCGATGCTCCTTATACCAAGACCGTCGCGACCTTACTCGAATTTAAAATGGAGAGATAAATGAATCAAATTAAAATTGGCATATTAACCGTGTCTGATCGTGCAAGCGCGGGTGTTTATGAAGACTTATCTGGCAAAGCCATTATTCAAACACTGAGTGAATATCTTTCTTGCGAATGGGAAAGCGTGTATGAAGTGATTCCAGATGAGCAGACATTGATTGAAGAGGCACTCAAAGATATGGTGGATGTGCAACATTGCTGCCTCATTGTTACCACAGGTGGAACAGGACCAGCACTGAGAGATGTGACACCAGAAGCTACTGAAGCCGTTTGTGGAAAAATGATGCCAGGTTTTGGTGAATTGATGCGTCAAGTAAGCCTCAAATATGTTCCAACCGCCATTTTGTCTCGTCAAACAGCTGGAATTAGAGGAAAATGTCTGATTATTAATCTTCCTGGAAAACCAAAATCCATCCGTGAATGTTTAGATGCTGTTTTCCCAGCGGTTCCTTATTGTGTTGATTTATTAGAAGGGCCTTTTATTACATGTCATGAAGAGGTGATTAAGCCTTTTAGACCTAAGGCTTAAATCAATGCAAGAGGACTTTACATGTAAAGTCCTCTCATGGTAATTTATTACTGTCCGAGTTGTTTGAGGTAGCCGTAATCGCCCATCAATGTCCAAGGACGGACTTTTGCGATGTAAGCGCGTTGAGAGTCTAGTATCTCTTTAAAAACAGGGTCTTTTGCCGCTTGCTCATCTTCAATATCACGTGCTGCCTTTTTCAAAGCTGCCATAACATCCGGTGGAAACTGTTTGACTTGAACATTAGGGTATTCTTTTGAAATATTTGCCCAAGCTTCAGCGTTTGCATTGGTTGCTTGGTCCATTAATTGACTTCCTACCGCTTTAATCGCTACTTCTAAAATCGCTCTTAAATCCGCCGGTAATTTTTCAATTTTCTTTTTATTGGCTAGTAATTGAATTTCACTTGCTGGTTCTTGCCATCCCGTGTAGTAATAATTGGCAAGTTTATGAAAACCCATAGCAAAGTCAAAAACAGGGCTGATCCACTCAACAGCGTCAATTGTATTGCGTTCTAACGCCGTGTAAAGCTCACCAGGAGGTGTACTCATCGCATTCACGCCTAATCGTGCCATGACTTCGCCGCCTTGCCCCGGAATTCTAAATTTTAAGCCTTTGAGGTCGGCTAAAGATTTAATCTCCTTTTTGAACCAACCGCCCATTTGCATACCGGTTGTTCCCATTGGGTATGAGATAAGACCATGTTGGCCGTAAACTTTATCAGCTAACTCTTTACCACCACCGTAATTGTACCAGGCATATTGTTCAGAAATGAGCATACCAAAGGGGACAGTTGTAAAGAAAACCAGCTTATAATCTTTCCCTTTATAATAATACGAAGCAGTATAAGCCAAATCATATTGATCTGCTTTAACCATATCCATAACACCAAAAGGAGATTTGTGTTTATTTGGAAAATCGACTTTGATTTTCAATCGACCATTGGACATTTGCTCAACCGTATGAGCCAATGTTGTTGGTGCTGTTCCTAAAAAAGGAACTTGTTCTCCCCATGTTGAAGCAAGGGTGAGTGTATAAACTTTGTTATCATTACCCGCTTGTGCCGATACAAAGCTTAACATAAAAGCAAAAATTGCTAAGACAAAACGCATTATGTTCTCCTTTATCAATGATTCTTCAATTTTATCTGTTACTTCCCTAATGAATGCAGTTCGTTTTCGATTTTGTCCATCTTGGCTTTAGCATCCTCAAGCCCTTTTTGATTTTCGGCGATGACCTCTTTGGGTGCATTGGCAACAAAACGCTCGTTGGACAACATACCTGAGAGCTTTGCTATCTCTTTCTCAAGTTTGATTTTTTGGTTATTCAAGCGTTCAATAATCGGACTTAAATCAACACCTTCAAGTGGAATAAATACTTCAACATTATCCCCAACATCTGTAGCTGAGTTCGCGATTTTTTCCTCTGTAAAGTCGATATTTTCAACTTTTGCTAATAAACTAATGTATTTAATAGCATCTTTTAAACTATTGGCATTTGCCACTTTAATATAGGCATGTTCAATTTTTTTGTTTCCAAGATCAATATTGGCTTTGGCACGCCTAATGCCGACAATCGCTTCAATCACCAATTCGAATGTTCTTTCAATCTCACTGTCTTGTTGAAGCGCGTGAGGGTAGCGTTTTACCATAATAGATTCATTCTCTTCGAGTGTTGTATCTGACAGTTCTTGGTAGAGGAATTCAGAGATAAACGGCATAAATGGATGTAAAAGTTTCATCGCTTCTTTAAAAATGGCACCGAGTTCTTTCATGCTACTTTTGTCAGCTTTACTGAGCTCAATTCCCCAGTCACAAAATTCACCCCACAAGAAGCGATAGAGTGTCGTTGCCGCATCGTTGAAGCGATAATCGCTAAAGTGTGAGCGTACTTCTTGCATCGCAACGGCGAGACGGCTTTTCATATAAGCCCCCAGCGCTGTTTGAATCTCAATGTTCTCTAAATCTTCAAATGAAGACGCATTCATCAATAAAAAGCGTGAAGCGTTGTAAAGTTTGTTCGTAAAATTGCGAATTTGTTCTAACTTCTCACCACTTAACTTAATATCTCGACCTTGAACGGCTAAAATAGCCAGGGTAAAGCGCAAGGTATCGGCGCTGTATTCTTCAATCGTCACCAATGGGTCGATGACGTTGCCTTTACTTTTACTCATCTTTTGACCGTGTTCATCTTTGACGAGTGCGTGAAGGTAAATATCTTTAAACGGAAGCTCACCCAAAGTATGTTCGCCTGAAAACATCATACGTGCAACCCAGAAGAAGAGAATATCAAAGCCAGTAATGAGCAAGGTATTTGGGTAGAAATCTTTTAAATCGCTTTCATTCCATTTTTCACCTTTAAAAACATCACCATTTTCCCAACCCAAAGTTGAAAAAGGCCATAAACCTGAACTAAACCAAGTGTCTAGAACATCTGGGTCTTGGTGGATTTTGGTACTTTTACATGTAGGGCATTCCTGTTCACTCTCTTCTTCGCTTGCCCACTCATGTCCACATGCATCACAGTAGAAAACAGGGATTTGATGCCCCCACCACAGTTGGCGTGAGATACACCAATCACGAAGCTCTTTCATCCACGCGTTGTAGGAGTTGAGCCAGTGGCTTGGATAAAACTCTGCTAAGTGTTGATTGACTTTTTCGATTGCACCTTCGGCGATCTCTTTTTTAACAAACCATTGTTTAGAAATGTAAGGTTCTACCACATTTTTACAACGATAACAGTGACCTACTTGGTTTTCATAATCTTCGACTTTATCCACAAAGCCTTCGCTTTCAAGTTTTGCCATGATTGGAGCACGTGCTTCTAAACGTTCTAAGCCTTGAAAT
The DNA here is from genome assembly GCF_059415145.1 of Sulfurospirillum sp. E15m. NCBI lineage: Bacteria > Pseudomonadati > Campylobacterota > Epsilonproteobacteria > Campylobacterales > Sulfurospirillaceae > Sulfurospirillum > Sulfurospirillum sp. E15m. The sequence goes on along the minus strand of NZ_JCAHZS010000010.1, from coordinate 17,166 downwards.
TCACCGCAAAAGTTATTTAAAATACCGTTGGAATCAAAAATAGTAATAAACTCTAGGTTATGACGCTTTCCAACTTCGTAATCGTTGATATCATGCGCTGGAGTGACCTTAACACAGCCTGTTCCAAAGCTCATATCAACATGCTCGTCGGCAATAATTTCAATTTCACGACCAATGAGGGGTAGAACAACCTTTTTCCCTAAAAGGTGTTTGTAGCGCTCATCTTCAGGGTGTACCATCACAGCAGTATCGCCAAAATAAGTCTCAGGACGCGTGGTCGCAACGACTAAAAAGTCTTTGGAATCTTTCAGAAAATATTTTAAATGATACAATTTACCTTTGTTGGTTTCGTATTCCACTTCGATGTCACTGAGGGCGCCATCATGAGTACACCAATTGACCATGTAGTTACCACGAACGATAAGTCCTTCTTTGTAATACTTAACAAACGCTTTTTTAACAGAATTTTTAAGTCCATCATCCATCGTAAAGCGTTCTCTGCTCCATGCAGGAGAAGTTCCAAGTTTTCGCATTTGATTGAAAATTTGTCCACCACTGTACGCTTTCCATTCCCAGACTTTTTCTAAAAATTTCTCACGTCCGAGTTCTTCTTTTTTAATGCCTTGAGCGAGCAACTGTTTCTCGACAACATTTTGAGTCGCAATACCCGCATGATCCATTCCCGGTTGCCACAACGTTTTAAAACCGTCCATGCGTTTATAACGTGTGATAATATCTTGTAGAGTAAATGTAAGGGCATGTCCGATATGGAGGCTTCCTGTGACATTTGGAGGTGGCATCATGATACAGAAGTTTTTACCTTCTTCTTGAATATTTTTATTGCCATCAATTTCAAAATAGCCTCTTTGTTCCCAAATCTTATAGTAATTTTCTTCAATTTCTTTGGGGGTATAAACAGTACTTTTTTCACTCATGATCGTATGTTGCCTTATAGAATTTTTGGGAGATTATACAAAAAGAGGGGTAAGACTTGGTTTAAGCAAGATAGGTTGCCGTATTTTTGCCCGCTTCTTTAGAGATATAGAGCGCTTGATCTGCTCTTTGTAGCATGATGTTAAAATCATCTTCTTGCTTATACGAGGTATAACCTATACTAAGATTGATTTGTAGGTCTTGATTTTCTTGATTTCGTGTGACAGGAATTGTTTTATTGTTAAACTCTTCTAAAATACGATTCACAATATGAGAAGCAGCATTTTTATCTTCATCAACAATGCAAATAACAAATTCATCACCACCAAAACGAGCGATGGTATCTGAAGCGCGTAACAAATAACGAAGCGTTTGAGCGGTTGTTTTAATAGCTTCATCACCCACCAAATGCCCATAAGTGTCATTGATAGGCTTAAAATCATCGATATCTAAAATAACTAAAAAAAGTTGATTTTGTGAACGTTTGATTTTTTGAATTTCCTTATGAACAATGGTGACAAACATCAAACGATTGTACAATCCTGTTAAACCATCGAAATGGGATAGATTTTCAACTTCTAGGTAACTTTTTTTTAAAAAGTAGGCTAAGAGTGTGACAAGTGTCGAGATAATGACGGTTAAAATAAAAGAATAAATCAACGCTGTATGCACAATGGCTTGTTGGTCATATAACCATTGCGTACTCATGTATTGGTTTTCCGGGAAGGAGGCTAAGTAGTGTTCCACATGCTTATTATGCAGCATAATGACAGGAACGGTGCTCATAAATAAGTTAATAGTAAATGTGATGAAACCTAGTAATATAGGTCTCTTTAGTATAGCTTTTGGAATTCTTTTCATCCTAACGTATGCCCCTTTACGCAGATGGAAAATAGTACCATAAAAAAATTAAAAGAGAGGCTGTGTAAAAGATTAAAATAAAGAGAAAGAGTCGGGTTACGACTCTTTATACTCATATAATCCAGCGCTTAAATAACGCTCACCTGTGTCACACAAAATAGTAACAATTGTTTTACCTTTGTTCTCTGGTTGTTGCGCAATTGTTGATGCTACATAGACATTGGCTCCTGCTGAAATACCGACAAGCAGTCCTTCTTGTTTGGCCAGATTGCGTGATGTTTCAATGGCATTGTCATAGCTCACTTTAATGACTTCATCATAAATTTTTGTGTCTAAAACAGCAGGTACGAAACCAGCCCCAATGCCTTGGATTTTGTGTGGTCCAGGATTGCCCCCTGAAAGCACAGGTGAAGTGTCTGGCTCAACAGCAATAATTTTAATATTTGGATTGAGCTCTTTGAGACGTTTACCTGTTCCTGTGATGGTTCCTCCTGTTCCCACCGCAGCGATAAAAATATCTACTTTGCCATCGGTATCTTTCCATATCTCTTCAGCCGTTGTCGCATAGTGAATCGCAGGGTTGGATTCGTTGGCAAATTGCTGTGGTACGAATGAGTTTGGTATCTCTTTAGAAAGCTCTGCTGCTTTATCCACAGCCCCTCTCATACCCAGTGTAGGCTCTGTTAAGACCAATTCTGCACCCAAAGCGGCAAGAAGCTTACGACGCTCTAAACTCATAGAACTAGGCATTGTTAAGATGAGTTTTAGTCCTAAACTTGCACAAACAGTCGCAAGTCCAATGCCTGTGTTGCCACTGGTTGGCTCAATAATAACCGAATTGTTATCGATTAGTTTTTTATCCAGAGCTGTTTTAATCATATTAAAGCCAATTCTATCTTTCACAGAATGTGAAGGATTAAGAAACTCACATTTGCCAAGGACAAGTGCGTTAGAAGCTTTCGATGCATGGGTTAGCTTCACAAGAGGTGTATTGCCAATAAGTTCAGTTACGTTGTTTGCATACATAATTTAATCCTTTCAAGTTCAAATACTGTAGTTAAGTTGAGCATTAAAACGCTCGGCATAAATCTCAAAGTCCGATAATGGAAAATTAAAGATTTCTTGCAATTTAGCATTGCTCTCGGTATAAAAAATTTGTAAAATAGGGTCTTTCGTCTCACCATCGATGACAGCAAGCGTTCCTTCTAATGCAATCAAAATATCTTTAATTAAAATATCTTGAGCATTTTTTGCAAGTAAATACCCACCGTATGCTCCTCGAACACTTGTAACAAGTCCTGCTTGACGAAGGAGAATTAAAAGTTGTTCAAGATAATTTTGTGGGATTTCAGCTTTCGCCGAAATCTCTTTAATTTGCATGGGTTTATCACTTTTTGATAAAAAAAGCTGATACATGGCACTTAAGCCATACATGCCTTTGGTTGATAATAATGACATAATTTCTCCTTACCCTAATGCAATCGTTAAATCTTCAATCAAATCGTCTGCATTTTCAAGTCCAATGCTCAGACGAATGACACCTTCTTTAATGCCTGCTTTTTCTAACTCATCATGAGAGAGCTGCTGATGGGTCGTACTCGCAGGATGGGTAATGATCGATTTTGAATCACCAATGTTTACAACGACAGAGAAGAGTTTTGTTGTGTTTAAAACATGTTTTGCACTCTCAAAATCTTCTACTTCAAAGCTTAACAAGCCTGATGTTAATCCATCTTTAAAATATTTTTTAGCTCTTTCATGTAAAGGATCACTCTCTAATGCAGGATACGCGACACTTTTGACTTTTGGATGCTTTTTCAAAAATGAAGCAACTTTATACGCATTGTGTGAATGCTCTTTGATACGAAGCGGCAACGTTTCTAAGCCTTGAATCAATAACCACGAATTGTATGGAGAAATCGTTGCTCCAATATCACGAATGAGTGAAAGACGAATCCTGAGTGAAAAAATAGGGAATGGCAATGTTGCATAAACGAGTCCATGATAACTCTCATCTGGCTCATTAAAATGTGCGTAACGAGGATTATCAATTAATTTTGCGTTCAGACCTTTTGCCTCGATGATTAAACCACCAAGCGCTGTGCCTTGTCCACTGATATATTTACTTGCACTGTGAACGCTTACATCAATACCATGGAGTAATGGTTGAAATAAAATAGGCGTAGCAACGGTATTATCGCACACCGTGATAATATTGTATTTTTGCGCTACCGCAACAATTTTCTCGATATTAGGAATCGCAATTTGCGGATTTGAAAGTGATTCAAAGAAAATGGCTTTTGTCTTATCATCAATCAAAGCTTCCAAATCATCGGCATTATCGCTATCAAAAACTTTGGCAGTGATACCAAAGCGTTTAATCGTATGTGTCAATAGTGTTGTAGCACCACCGTAAATTTTCTTAGCAACAATAATGTTATCGCCCACTTCTGCAAGGTTGGCGATTGCAAAAAAGATGGCAGCTTGTCCACTGGCTGTCGCGATGGCAGCTTCTCCGCCTTCTAAAGCAGCGATACGAGATTCTAAAACATCCGTTGTAGGATTGTTAAGACGTGTATAAATAGGTCCAAGCTCACGAAGAGCGAAACGATTTGCCGCTGTTTCTGCACTTCCAAAATCATAAGCAGTTGTTTGATACACAGGTACTGACATTGTTCCAAACTGCTGTTTGTCATATCCGTAATGTAGAGCGAGTGTTTCTTGATTCATAAAAAATCCTTTTTTTGTTTCGTTGCTGAAAGTATAGACTATTTTTAAATCAATGTCAAGTAATTTGATAAAATAACTAATGATTAAAAAAGTAGGGTATATTTTTTTGAGAGGGGAGGGTAGAATTTGCTCAACTATATTTACATGTAAATGTGATAACTGCTTTTACTTGTAAAAAGAATAATACGCCAAGTGACGAATGACACCTCTCTACTAACGCAATAAATTATACAGATTATTATATGTATAATTATATGTAAATAACTATATATAGGCACTTTTAAGATGGCAATTTTTGCCTATATTTTTCATCATTACTAACAGAGTGTTAGTGCTTAAAATCGTGCGCTGTTCTATTTTAGAAGCGCTTTTTCAGAAGAGACGAGCTATAATCGAATGGTTTAAATAGCAGGAGTTTACATGTTATACGAAGACGAAGATGATTTTTTTATGGGGAGTCCTAAGAGTAAGTTTTTTGATATTCTCTTTAATGCCAATAGAGAATTAGTAAAAACAAAACTGCTCGAACTTGTTGATCGTTATTGTGCGATGGAACTATTACTTGAAAGAGAAATGGGTGAGGAAGCAACGGAACAAGCCATTCGTACAACCCTTTTTGAAGAACCTGATGCGATATTGCATCGCAATAATGATCTTTTTATTGCAACCGTTGGGGAAATATTAACTCAAAATGAGTAAAATAACCCATATTTTTTTGGGATGGTTGGTTTTAGCGCATTGCGCCTATGCAGAACAGCCGTTTAAATACCAACATCAATTCATTCTCAAAAAAGACGAACCAGGGTTAATGCTAATCAATCGTAAAGAGGTCACTAAGAAACCAACGGCAGACAATCCCAACAACGAATACCTCCTTCGTTTACGTTGGACACTGTTTACCAATAATATGCTGACGCTTTTAGTCAATTATAGAGGTTATCCGACACAATACGTTCTTGAGAAGCACAATCCATTAAAAAATGTTGTAATACCTTTATTGCCTGATGGCACCAATCGTATTGCTTCAAAAACATATGCCAAAATTGTTTTTAGTGACTTTAATCAAAGTAATCATGAGGCAATTTTAGATATATTTATAGCCGATATTCAAGATCGCATTGAGGTTGAATTTCGTCAGCCTAATAAAAAGTAGGACCGCACGTGCTGGAAAAAGTAGAAAATTTGATGTTAGAGATGGTTTCATCTTTAGGTGATGCCAGAAGTGTTGAACTCTTCCATAGAGTTCCCAAGGGCAAACGCCTACGCGCAAAGCTTATTTTAAAAATTGCAGGCGTGAGTGAATTTTCATTGAAACTTGCTGCCATTGTTGAGTTGATTCATGCGGCGAGTTTACTGCATGATGATGTCATAGATGATGCGTTTACCAGACGTGGCGAAGAGTCTATTAACGCACTTTTTGGCAACAAAACAGCCATTATGTTAGGTGATATTCTCTATTCAAAAGGTTTTAGCGAATTAACATCCATGCCTCAAGAAGTTGCTTACAGCATCTCTCATGCGGTTGCGTTACTCTCCGTAGGCGAACTTTTAGATGTTGAATTAGCACAGTCCTTTAACGATAATTTAGAACGCTACTTCGATATGATTTATAAAAAAACAGCTTCGTTGATAGAAGCTTCTGCAAAAGCTGCTGCTTTACTGGCTGGCAAAGACAGCGCTATTTATGCTCTTTATGGTAAAAATCTTGGACTCGCATTTCAAATTATTGATGATGTTCTTGATATTACCGAATCCAGCGCAACACTTGGCAAACCTTCTTTGAATGACTTTAAAGAGGGCAAAACAACGCTTCCTTACGTTTACATGTATCAACGATTAAATGACCACGATAAAACAATACTCCTGTCACTGTTTGGTGTAACCTTAGATGCTAATCAAGCGGCATGGATTAAAACGAAAATGCAAGAAACCAATGCTATCGTCGATACCATTGATTACGCCAAAAAACTTGGTTTTGAGGCATTACATGCAATTGAGAAAGAAGAAGATGTCGGTTTATCTTCAATTATGAAAGAGATGATTGAGAGGAATTTTTAATGCACTATCTTACCATTAGTTTTACACACAAGAATACTGATATCAAGATTCGTGAAAAACTAGCGTTTAATTCGGAAGAGAAGAGCTGTCATTTTATGGCAACACTTAAAGCCTGTGCGGCAGTGAATGAAGTGATTTTACTTTCTACCTGTAATCGTGTAGAAATCATTGCCAGCGTTACGGATTGTCAGTCTGCGCTGAGTGACGCGTTAGACCTTTTAAGCCATGTTGCTAATGTAACACGCGAAGAATTAGAAGGGCATGCGGATGTGTACGAAGATAATGGTGCTATTCATCATCTTTTTACAGTCTGTTCGTCTCTTGATAGCCTTGTTATTGGGGAAACTCAAATTGCAGGACAGCTAAAAGATGCTTTTAAATATGCTTTTGAAAACAACTATTGTGGTCAAAAACTAGGTCGTGCGATGCACCATGCGTTTCGTTGTGCGGCAGAAGTGCGCAGTCGTACAGACATCTCTAAAAGCCCCGTTTCCGTCTCCAGTGTCGCGGTGAATAAAGCTAAAGATTTATTGGGCAACTTAGGTGGTTTAACAGCTTTGGTTGTTGGAGCAGGGGAGATGAGTCAATTAGCGGCTAAACATCTAATATCCAATGGTGTGAATATTATCATCATTAACCGAAACCTTGAACGTGCCCAAGAACTTGCCGCTGAATTAGGCGAGCTTGCAACGGTTGCGCCTTATTCAAAACTCACAGAATTTATCAATCGTTATCGCCTTGTTTTTTCCGCAACAGGAGCTCCACACAGCGTCATTACCGATGATATGGTGGAAGAGCGAGAATTTTCACGCTATTGGTTCGACATTGCCGTACCTCGCGATATAGATGTGCAAGAACATAAAGACTTACAGGTCTATGCCGTGGATGATCTTGAAGAGATTGTCAATCGCAATATGTCGCTTCGAGAAGAACAAGCCAAGATAGCGTATAGTATCGTTGGACGCTCTACAATGGACTTTTTTAAATGGCTTCAAAGCATGTGCGTGGACCCAATTATCAAAGAGATTCGCGATAATGCAAAAGAGTGTTCACTGCAAGAACTCGAAAAAGCAATCAAAAAAGGGTATATCCCTGAAGAGTTGCAAGACCAAGTAGCGAAAGTCATGCACCATGCTTTTAACTCGTTTTTACATTCTGCAACTAAAAATTTAAAAGAAGTGGCTGAAAAACCAGAAGCCGATACGATTGTCCAAGCAGTGCAATACATTTTTAATATCAATGAAGATCAAACAAAACGAATGAATTTATATAAATGTGAATACCAAATGGGGGGAATGAAATAATGAAGTTTTCAAAACTGTATGCACCAACAACAAAGGACGCGCCAAAAGATGCAACGCTTCCGAGTCATCAATATTTGGTGCGTGGCGGTTTTATCTCTCAAGTAGGAAGTGGGCTTTATAACTTTTTGCCGATGGGAAAAATCGTTTTTGATAAAATCAAAAATGTCGTCAAAGAAGAGATGGATGAAACAGGTGCGCAAGAGATTCAAATGGATGTGGTCACACCTGCGGAGCTTTGGAAACAAAGTGGACGCTATGATGTCTTTGGCAAAGAGTTATGTCGCTTTAAAGATCGAAAAGAAAATGAGTTTGTTTTAGGACCAACGCATGAAGAGGTCGTTGTCGATATCGTTCGAAATCGCATCAACAGTTATAAACAATTACCGCTTCATTTGTACCAAATTACCACGAAGTTTCGTGATGAAGCACGTCCTCGTTTCGGACTTCTTAGAGGTCGCGAATTTACGATGAAAGATGGGTACAGTTTTCATGAAGACGAAGCATGTATGAAAAAAGAGTTTGATGTCATGGAAAAAACCTACACCAAAATCTTTACACGTTTGGGACTTGATTTTAGAGCTGTTGAAGCGGATAGTGGCGCGATTGGTGGAAGTGGAAGTAAAGAATTTATGGTGCTGGCTCAAAACGGTGAAGATGATATCGTTGTGTGTCAGAAATGTGCGTATGCTGCCAATATCGAAGCAGCAAAGCGTGCTCCTAAAACGACGTTAAGCGAAGCTCCCGAAGCCAACCTCTCTAAGTTTAAAACACCTGATATGAAAACGATTGAAGATGTGTGCAATTTCTTCAAAGTTGATCCGTTTTATAGTATTAAAGCCGTGGTAAAAAAAGCCGTTTATGTGGATAAAGAAGAGGTTGTTGTTTTCTTTGTCAGAGGCAATGATGAGCTTCAAGAGACCAAAGCCCAAAATGCGTGTGGCGCACTTGACCTTGTGGATGCAAGCCTTGAAGAAGTCGAACGTGCAGGGCTTAAAGCAGGTTTTATAGGACCTATTGGATTAGAATGTGTAAAATTTTACATAGATTTTGAACTCAAAGAGGCGAAAAATATTATCTGTGGTGCCAACGAAGTGGATTATCATATGGTTGGCGTTTCCATGTTTAATTTTAAAGAAGAACGTTATGCTGATTTAGCCGCGGTTAAAGCGGGAGATACATGTAAATGCTGTGGTGGAGAACTAGGTGTAACCAAAGGCATCGAAGTAGGGCACATTTTTCAACTTGGACAAAAATACGCTAAAGCGATGGGTGCGACTTTCTTGGATAAAAACGGCAAAGCACAACCGTTTTATATGGGATGTTATGGCATTGGTGTGAGTCGATTGGTTGCGGTGATGATTGAAGCGAGCCATGACGATAAAGGGTGTATTTGGAATAAGCAAACCGCTCCTTATCTTTTAGACATCATTGTCTCGAATGTCAAAGATGAAGCACAAAACAGTTACGCAGAAGAAATTTACGCAGCCTTAAAAGCAGCGCATTTCAATGTTCTGCTCGATGATAGAAATGAGCGTTTTGGTTTTAAAATGAAAGACTATGAACTCATTGGCCTTCCATACGCACTGATTGTAGGAAAGGAACTTGAAGAGGGATTTGTTGAAATTGTTGAACGTAAAACGCTGGAAAAAACAGTTCTCAAAAAAGAAGATGCTTTAGCTGCATTGAAGGAACGACTCGCGTGAAATATTTTTTAATCTATCTCTTTTTAGAGGTTTTTGTGACGGTCAATATAGCTTCTTCTATTGGTGCCGTTGCGACATTTCTTGAACTGGTGATTTCGGCCTTGGTCGGTCTGATTCTTCTCGCCAATATGCGTGTGACGCTCATGCAAAACCTAAATGCACTGGTTCAAGGAGAGATTAGCATTGAATCATTTCAACGTTTAAATTTATGGGCAATTGTAGGGGCTATTTTATTTATCTTGCCTGGTTTTTTGGGCGATATAGTAGGCCTTCTTTTGCAATTTAGTTCTATTGTTACTCTGTTTGCTTCAAAATTTTTACATGTAAAAGAGGAAAACCCTCCGCATCATTACACACAAGGAAGAGAAGATGAGATCATTGATGTTGAAGTTCTTGACGACGAGCATCATCGTATTAAGTAGTGTTTCACTTTGGGCTAGTGGTAACGACGATAATTACGACCCTAAAGTTGTCAAATTTTTACAACAAGCCATAGCTCCTAATGAAAATTATACGTTCGATAAAGTGGTGATTATCAAAAAAGAAGCACTAAAAGATATTACTGGTTGGATGGTTTATTTTGTACGCATTGATTTGAAATTGACCAAACAACAAGGGAAAACGATTTCTGTCAATGATATGATTTTTACCAATGGCACGCTAATGAGCAAAGATTTTGCTGATTTAAATAATGGTCGAAGTATCAAAGGGCGTTTTTCACTGGATATGGACCCTAAAGCCTACAATAAAGAACATCTCTTAGCCGGCAATTTTGACGCGCCACATAAAATTGTTGTATTTAGTGACCCCTTATGCCCCTTTTGTATGGATTTTGTGCCTGAAGTCTTAGCCGATGTTACAAAGAACCCTGAGACATTTGCTCTGTTTTACTACCATTTTCCACTCAATATTCACCCGGCATCGCCCACATTGGTAAAAGCAATGCTTCTAGCAGAAGAGAAGGGCGATAAAGAGATTACTCAAAAGGTTTATAAAGCTTATTTGGATATCGAAGAAAAAGATGAACAAAAAATCTTAGATATTTTCAATAAGACATTTGGAAAAAACTTTACGCTTAGTGAAATCAATCAAGAAGCGATTTTAAAACGTGTCGTTGAAGATGAAACCCTTGCCAATGCATTAATGGTGAATGGCACACCAACCATCTATTTTGATGGTAAAAAAGATGAGACAAAGCATCAGTATCGAAAATTTTTGAAAGAGTCTAAATGAAAAAATTAATCATCGCTACGCGTGGTAGTAAACTCGCTCTCTGGCAATCAGAGCACGTCAAAGCAGCGCTTGAAAAAGCCCATCCCGGTCTAGAAGTCGAACTTTCCGTCATGATGACAAAAGGTGATAAAATCCTTGATACGCCTTTAGCAAAAATTGGCGGCAAAGGGCTTTTTACGAAAGAGCTTGAAGAAGCAATGCTCAGAGGTGAAGCGCATATCGCGGTGCATAGCCTAAAAGATGTGCCTATGGAATTTCCTGAAGGTTTAAAACTAGGGGTCATTACGAAACGTGAAGACGTACGCGATGCAATGCTGTCTGAAAAATACAGCTCTTTAGAGGAACTTCCAAAGGGTGCTGTGGTTGGAACAACGAGTTTAAGACGTAGAATGCAACTTTTAAAAATGCGACCTGATTTTGTTATCAAAAACCTTCGCGGCAATGTGAATACACGTATTCGTAAACTAAAAGAGGGTGAATTTGATGCCATCATCTTGGCGAGTGCGGGAATTAATCGTCTAGGACTTGCCAGTGAAGTGAAATTTTTTACACCTATCTCTAAAACGCTCATGATTCCAGCGTCCGGTCAAGCGGCTCTTGGAATTGAAATTGTCTGTGATGCTGAAGTTGAGCGCTTGGTTTCTGTCTTGAATGATGAAAATGCGATTATCGAAACACGTGTAGAACGTGATTTTGTGACGCTGCTGGAAGGTGGTTGTCAAGTGCCGATTGGCGTGAATGCAGAAATCGAAGGTGACTCTTTACATGTAAAAGCCATTCTGGGTCTTCCTGATGGTTCAGAGATGATTTGTGAGAGTTTAAGTGCCTCTAAAAATGATTTTGCGACACTGGGTAAGGCTTTGGCTCAAAATGTGATTGACAAAGGCGCTAAAGCGCTTTTAGAGCGTGCAGAAGCAATTGCTCTGAATGAGATTTTATAAAACTAAAAAGGTACGCCATTGCAACGAATTATCGATCTTTTAAAACAGCACAATCTTCTTCGCGTCATTGATGAAGCTTTAGATATTGACCTTGAAATCCCTCATTTAGCCTATATTGAAGTTAAAAAAGAGGATTCTAAAGCGTTATTGTTTACCAATCCCGTGAGTAAAAGACTCGATAAAACGTTTGATATGCCAGTGCTGATGAATGTTTTTGGCTCTACAAAAGCAACCGAACTTATTTTTGGTAAAAATCCTGATGATGTCGCCAAGAGTATTGAAGCGCTAATGCATATGAAACCACCCACTTCGTTTATGGACAAGCTAGGAATGCTTGGAACACTGTTTAATCTTAAAAATGCACTTCCGAAGCGCCTAAAAAGTAAGGGTATTTGTCAAAGTAAAGTTTTCACTGAACCTAATTTATACGATTTTCCTATTGTGACAACATGGCCTCAGGACGGTGGACCTTTCATCACCATGGGACAAGTGTATACACAAAGTTTAGACGGCACGAAGCAAAATCTAGGCATGTACCGTTTACAAGTATATGATAAAACACGCCTTGGTATGCACTGGCAAATTCATAAAGACAGCGCGCATTTCTTCCATGAGTACAAAAAGGCAGGTCAAAAAATGCCTGTGAGCATTGGCATTGGCGGTGACCCTTTATATATTTGGTGTGGACAAGCGCCTATGCCGATTGGTATGTTTGAATTATTGCTTTATGGTTTCATTAAAGATGAAAATGCACGATTGGTCAAATCTCTTACCAACCCGATTTATGTACCAGAAGATGTGGATATTGTCATTGAGGGTTGGGTTGATCCAACACAGATGGAGATTGAAGGACCTTTTGGCGACCATACAGGGTATTACACCCTAAAAGAGCCGTATCCTGTTATGGACGTAACGTGCATTACCTCAAAAGAGAAGCCTGTCTATCAAGCAACGGTTGTGGGTAAACCACCCCTTGAAGATAAATACATGGGTTGGGCAACGGAGCGTATCTTCTTGCCACTTCTTAAAACAACAGCACCTGATTTGATTGATTATAACATGCCTGAAAATGGTGTTTTTCACAATCTGATTTTGGCAAAGATGAATGTACTCTATCCTGGGCATGCAAAGCAGTTTATGCATGCGTTTTGGGGCGTGGGGCAGATGAGTTTTGTCAAGCATGCTATTTTTGTAGATGAGAATGCACCTGAATTGGGAGATTATGAAAAGATTAGTGATTATATTTTAAATAGAATCAGTGCAAAACGTCTTTTAATCAGTGAAGGAGTTTGCGACGCACTAGATCATGCATCACCCAATGCATTGTTTGGTGGTAAATTAGGTGTTGATTGCACAGGTGACATCATAGATACACCAGCGAAAGCACTTCTTAGCGATGCTGAGCTTTTATTGAAGGTTACCACACATGTTCCTGAAGCGAAAGCACTCAAACAGTATAAAACAGAGACAAAAACTCCCATTACGATTATTGCATTAGAGAAGAAGAGGGCAGGCAAAGAGGTTTATGAAGCGCTAAAACATTTACGCGAGCATATGAAACTGATAATTCTCGTGGATCAAGAGGGGAATGACGTTGATAATGCCTATATGCTTGTTTGGCGTGTTGTCAATAATATTGATGCTTTACGTGATATTTTTATGGAAGAAGAATTTATTGGAATTGACGCAACCACAAAAACGGCTCTTGATGGTTATAGCAGAGAATGGCCAGGCGATACCAACTGTGACCAAGCAACGATTAAAAGCCTGATAGAACGTGGTTTGGTTGAAAATAACCCTTCTTTTTTAAAGTATTTTCATATTTAAAAATAATTTAATGTATATCATCTCTTTATTTAAAAAAGAGATGATATACATATGTAAAACCTAAAGCTTATTTACACCTGATGTATTGAAATATTTCTAAAAATGCACTAAAATAATGTATTTCGACTAAGGAAAAAGCCATGCAAACGTCTTATAAGCCTTTAGTAGAGCGTTTTTTAATCCCTAGGCCTACTTTAATCGAGTGGCAAAAAAGGGCAAAAGAAAAAGAGAATTGGCGTGTCAAACACTTAGCCTATCTTAGGATGCAACTGCTTGTAGAAAAAGAGACATGCGAAGAGATCAAAAAGCATGCCCCTTGTTCTGAAGACCTTTTTTTATTTAGTATCTATCTTTTTTTTCACAATATTGACCATTATATTCCCAAAGATACTTTGATGCGAGGGTTTCGTGAATTTGCTTTACATGTAAAAAGCGGTGTTGAGTATCAGCATGAGTTTGCTGGGCGTATTTGGTCCCTTCGAATGGGAGAAGAATCGAGTAAAAAGATGGTAAATTATTACCGCTTATTTGATATGTTGAAACATTTTACCGCTGCGCAATATGCTCTTTTATTTAGCATGGTATTGGAATTTGTCGAGGCAACAAAAAATAAATACAAAATTGAAACCAATGTATTTCTTGAAGGCAAGACTTGGCAAGAATTATACACATACGATAAAGCATTTTCACTCAAAGTGATTGAAGCTTTTTTTCACCATAAAGGTATTTTATAGAGATGGTATCGATTGATATGGATTTTTTTCAGTTATTAGGTTTTGCAGGGATGCTCTGTATCGTTTTAGCCTATTTTTTATTACAAATCGGCAGATACAATGTTCATTCATTACAGTATCAGTTACTTAATCTCATGGGTGCAATAGCGCTTATTGCTTCACTTTTAGTCCATTTTAATTTAGGTTCCTTTCTTATTGAGGTATTTTGGATTATCATTACCCTTTACGGAATTGTTAAAAATATTCGAAATAAGATCATAAACCATAAAAAAAAGGTTTAATACATATTATTTTATGTATTAAACTATGTAAAATATACTTTTTTTGAATAAAATAAAGAAAGTTGTTTTAAATAATAAAAATTATCAATTACTATTTATTAGTATTTAAGTTTACTTGTTCTAGAATTTCATCATAAATTTTAAAGGAGTTAAGATGCGACAGTATGAGACATACAAGTGTAGTAAATGTGGTAATGAAGTAGAAGTTCAAAATGTAGGTGGTGGAAAGCTTACATGTTGTGGTCAAGAAATGGCATGTATCACCAGTGATTTGACAGCCGTCAATCTAATGAAAGCATTTGCAGGTGAATCTCAAGCACGTAATAAATATGACCTTTTTGCTGATATTGCGCAAGAAGAGGGCTGGCATGCAGTTGCACGTCACTTTAGAGAAGCCGCAGAAAATGAAAAATGGCATGCAAGAGCTGAATTTAAAGCGTATCATAAACTTGTTGATGGCGCAGAGACAGACATAACACTTAAAAACCTTGATTCTGCAATGGCAGGTGAGCATTATGAACACACAACAATGTATCCAGATTTTGCAAAAATCGCAGAAGAAGAGGGGCACAAAGAATTAGCGCGTCTTTTTAATGCTATTGGTAAAGTTGAAGTTGAACATGAACGTGAATATCAAGCATTGCAAGATGCAATGAAAGCAGATGGTTTCTTTAGCGATGAAGAAGAAGAAATTTGGGTTTGTGAAGTCTGTGGACATATTCATAGAGGCAAAAAACCACCAAAAGCATGTCCACTCTGTAAAGTCGGACAAGAGTACTTTAAACGCCAAGATTTAGGAATCTAAATCACAATTTTAGCTAGAAGTAATGCCCTTTCAAGAGCGCTTCTAGCTAATGCTTTCCTATCAAAAACTCGCTACACAACAAATTCTCACAATCTACTATTCTCTAAGGTATAATTCAACACGATAATATATCAGACATCTTCATGTAAGAAGGAAATAGGTCATGAACTATAAAATTTTAGGTAATACAGGTGTTCTTGTATCGGAATTATGTTTGGGAACGATGACCTTTGGCAGTGAGGCTGATGAGCTAGTATCCACTCAATTATTTAAAAAAAGTAGAGATGCTGGCATCAACTTTTTTGATTGTTCCAACAATTATAGCGATGGTAGAGCAGAGCTTATTCTTGGAAAACTCATTCATGATTGTCGTAATGAAGTGATCATTACTTCAAAGGTTTCTCAGCGTGTTGGGCCAGATGTCAATGCACTTGGTTCATCCAGAAGACACATTATGCTTTCTATTGAGCAAAGCCTCTCACGCTTAAAAACAGATAGACTTGATTTATATTTTATTCACCACTTTGACCCGCTTACACCTATGGAAGAGACGCTAAGAGTACTTGATGACCTCGTTCGCCAAGGAAAAGTACTCTATCTTGGCGTCAGTAATTGGGCAGCTTGGCAAATAGCCAAAGCATTAGGAATTTCCGCAAAAAATAGTTTAGCCCGTTTTGAATGCATTGAGCCGATGTACAATTTACTCAAGAGACAAGCAGAAGTAGAAATCTTACCTTTAGCGCAGTCCGAAAAATTGGGCGTCATTCCCTACAGCCCCTTAGCGGCAGGTTTATTAAGTGGCAAATACTCTTCAAATAGCACAAAACCGACAGTAGGGCGTATTGTTGAAAAACAACAGTACGCTAAACGTTACAGCCATCCACGATATTATGAAATCGCAGAGCAATTTGTTCACTACGCGCAAACTTTGGGTGTCAAACCAGGAACCCTTGCCATTAGTTGGACGATGGCAAACCCAACCGTAACAGCACCGATTATTGGCACTAGAAATCTAGCTCAATTAGAAGATTCACTTGCCGCAGTCAATTATAGGCTTGACTCTGAAATATACGATGCTGTAACAAAACTTTCTGATACACCCAGTAATGCAACAGACCGTTTAGAAGAAGACTTGGATGCTTCTTTTAAATTGAGAAATCGGTAATAATTGATAATGTGTAGATGAGATGTATTTAGCGATATTGACTCAATTTTACATACTGATATAAATATTATTGTCTTCCTAAGTATAAAATTTTTTATAAAAAATAATACTTTTCGTTATGAATTTTAAGGTAATAATGACTAAAATGTGACTTTAATAAGACACTTAAAAGTATTTGTGTGACTCAAAAGTAGGGGGCTACTTGAGCTGTATAAATCTTTGAATGGTAAAAGACGCATTGGGCAAACGTACTTAACCAAAGCATCTTTACTTCTCAAAACTATACTTCTTTTATATTTCATCCCTCTTTAGACAGTTCAATAAAAATAGGGGTCAGGGCTAAACTTTTAACTTTTTTACTTAATACAGTTTTACATGTAAAAAGATTTTGAATAAAAAAACTGTGCTGATGACTCATCATTTTCCTTATTTTAATTTTTTACATATAAACATAAAATAACTCGAAAGTAAAAAGTTTAGCCCTGACCCCTAGAATTCTAGAATTCATTATTTTACATGTAAAAGATTTATTGCTTAATTTCATTAAAGTAGCCTGTCCCCTTTATCTCTTATCTCTTTGCATTACACTAA
>NZ_JCAHZS010000009.1:0-132841 GCF_059415145.1 Sulfurospirillum sp. E15m | reverse complement strand
TCCCAAGTCTTTTTCATAGCGCCAAGGGCTATTACCCCTCCTGCCGCTGCAAAACCGCCGAATGCCATGCCTATAAAGTCTCTTCTGCTTTGTTCAACAGCCATTCTTTGTTCCTTTCGTGTAGTTTGAAATATTGAGAGTAATAAATACTAGAAATTTAAAATCGCAGAAAATGTGGTGATACTATCATCACCACACTCTTTATTTATAAGAAGCTATTGTGGTTGCCACAGCTTTTAAATCATCTTCACTTAAGCCACTTGCTATAGGCTTCATGACACCTTTCATAGGCCCACCTTCTCCATTTTTATAACCGTTGATTGAAGCTATAATCTTTGTAGCATCCCAGCCAGCAATAATTTGTGATTTGTTTAATGCAGATTTTGATGCTTTATCTCCATGACATGAAAAGCATTTACTTTTATAAATCGCTTCCCCATCTGCGGCCATTAAAGATACAGCAGCAACGGATATGAGTATACACGCTATTTTTTTCATTCTTAAGTCCCTCCATTCATTATTATTTTAATCTATTTCTAATAATAGAGTGACATTTTATAATAGAGTCAGTTTCTTTTTAGTCGCTTCATTAAAATCAATTTTATTAGTCTTTAATAGCGTATCCTAAATTACCAATTGTTTTGATGACATCATTTCCTATTTTTTTACGCAATTTAAAAACAAGGTTTTTAAGTGCCGAGGGAGGCGCTTCTTCATAGATATAAAGCTTGTCTTCTAAAATTTGTCTTGTCACCAAATTTCCTTTATGTGCTAGCAATATTTCTATTAATTCAACTTCTTTTTGTGTTAAGGCAATAGGGATATTGTCTTGTAAGAAAATTTTATTATTATAATCATAGGAATCAGAAGGATTGATTTTTATAACAGTTTTTGCTTTTTCTAATAAAATAGCTGCACTTTGTTCTAGCAGCCTTGTCAAATCACCTTCTTTGATAGGTTTAACCACATAATCCACCAATGAAAGTTTGATAGATTCAAGCAAAAAATCTTTATCGGTATAGGCACTTGTCACAATGATAGGGATTGTATGATTGTCTTTTCTAATTTCTTTAATTAAATCTAGTCCATTAATCTTTGGCATTTTTACATCGGTAATCACAATATCAGGATGATGCAAATTATAAAGATTTAAAGCCTCTTCTCCATCAGAGGCTGTGAATACTTTTTCTACATATAACAACAATACTTTTGCAAAGCTATCTCTCAGATTTTTTTCGTCTTCTGCGAGCAATAATGAACTATTTTTTAAAACAAAATCATATTTATCTAGCAAATCAACCCTCCAACTGTAATGTACCTTAAATGAATTGTAACACTATTTTATCTAAAAGATAGCTATAATTCTTTCGATACCTCTTAGTATCAGAATATTCAAGGGACGTTAAAATGATCGAAACTATCAGCTTTACTAGACGCTATGTTACTGCACTTTCAATCATAGCATTCCTTTCCATACTGGCTTATTACAATTTAAATCATCTTATTAGCAGTCAATCAAATGATGGAAAAATAATCAATCTTAGCAGTAAACAAGGTATGCTTTCTCAACAAATTGCCTTATATGCTATCTATTATAAAACAGAAAATTTACGAACAAATATAGCTCTTATGGAAGATTCACACAATTTATTAATTTCGTTTCCTATGTCAAAGGAGTTGAAAAAAATTTATTTTGAAAAACCTTATATGCTGGATGAAAATGTTCGAACGTATTTGTATCATGCAAAGCGTTTTGAAGAAAATAGAGATGGAAGAAGTTTAACCTATATTCTGCAAAATTCACAAAAACTTTTAGAAAATTTAGACTTAGCAACGTCCATCTATGTTGCAACAACAGAGTCCAATACGATTCTATTAAAAAATGTTGAGTTTTTTATTTTTATCTTTACTCTTGTGACACTTTTCTTCGAAGCAATCTTTATCTTTCGACCAGCTAATAGAAAAATTTCGGAAGTCACTAAAGAAATTATTAGACAACATGATTATGCCAATACGATTATTGAATCCAATACCAATGCTATTGTTACACTGGATTCAAATTTAAAAGTTCAGACGTATAATCACATGTCAGAAACAATATTTGGGTATTCAAAACAAGAAATGATAGGAGAACCTTTCTTTCCAAAAGTCATCTCTAAAGAATCTTTACCCATTAACCAAGAAGGTTCTTTAAACTTTAAAACCATTTTAGAGATTGAAAACAAAGAAGAAGTACGTGAAATTAAAGCTATTAATAAGAAGGGCCAAATATTTCCTATTAGAATTTCATTTGGTATTAGTGGCGAAACAAAAGATATGCTCATTATCAGTATGCAAGATATTTCCAAAGAGATACTGAAAGACAAAATTATGATGCAGCAAGCTAAATTTGCAGCACTAGGTGAAATGATTGCCATTATAGCTCATCAATGGAGGCAACCTCTTGCTCAACTTAATTTTAACTGTATGTATATTAGAAAAAAAATTACCGATCCAGAATTGATAGAAGAAACTGCCAAAAATGAAGAGATCATTCAATTCATGTCGGAGACTATCACAAATTTTGAAAATTTTTACAAACATGTTGATAATACTATTTTCAGTCCTATTCTCTCTATTAAACAAACACTTGTACTTCTTGAATCTTCTTTAAAACACTATCAAATCAAGCTCATTCAAAACATCGACTCTAAAATGAATATATTTGGAAATTCCAATAGCCTTTCACAAGTGATTTTATCCATCATTCAAAATGCGATTGATATTTTCAAAACTTCTGCGATTAAAGATCCTTTTATTCAAATTACACTTGAAGATTCTGATAAATTTGTTGTTCTCAAAATTACCGATAATGCGGGTGGAATTCAGACAGCTTTAATCAATGATATTTTTAAACCTTTTCATAGTAATAAAAATAAATTATCAACTGGCATTGGGCTTTACATGTCAAAATTAATTATAGAAAATCAATTTCATGGAATAATCAATGCTAAAAATAAGGCTAATGGTGCTCAATTTAGCCTATTTCTGCCTTCTTGCTGCGATAATCTGTAAAAATATATTTTCTTTCTTTCATAAAATTTTAACTTAAAAAATTTTAGCGACTCAAAAGAAACTGACTCTATTATAGAATTCCATAGTCAACTTAAAGTGTTAAATTAATGTTAAATAATAAAGTATCAAATGATACTGGCCATACCATTTTTACGAAAATTATTTAGCATAATCTTATATTTTTAAAGGAGGAAATATGGAAAGAGGTTTTAAGCTGCTTTCGTCATTGGTACTCTCTAGTACTTTACTCACAACAGCATCTATTGCTGCAAGTGGAGATGGTACTTTAGATAAAGTGATGAAAGAAAGGGGTCTCAGTGAAGCAGACGTTGTTCGTGCTGCTAAGACCTATAATCCAACGGGCGTACATGATAAGTACATGGTATTTAGCTCTGGTGGACAATCTGGGCAAGTCATGGTTTATGGTGTACCATCCATGCGCTTACTCAAATACATCGGTGTATTTACGCCAGAGCCATGGCAGGGATATGGCTTTGATGAAGAAAGTAAAAAAGTCTTACGAGAAGGAAATATAAGAGGTAAAGAGATTAACTGGGGTGATACACACCATCCTGCCTTATCTGAGACTAATGGTAATGCTGACGGTAAATGGCTTGTAATCAATGATAAAGCAAATCCAAGAATTGCGGTTATTGATTTAAGTGATTTTGAGACAAAGCAAATTGTTGTAAACCCTGTCTTTAAGTCCGAACATGGTGGCTCTTTCTTTACTCAAAATTCAGAATACATCATTGAAGCGGCACAATATGCTGCTCCATATGACAATAACTATCACCCAATAGAAGACTACAAAGAAGTCTATCGTGGTGGTGTAACTATGTGGAAATTTGATCCTACAAAAGGAAGAATTCAAGAAAAAGATTCTTTTACCATTGAATTACCTCCTTATATGCAAGACTTAAGTGACGCTGGCAAAAAAGTCAGTCATGGATGGGGATTTACCAATTCATTTAACTCAGAAATGTACACAGGTGGAATTGAAGTTGGTATGCCACCTAATGAAGCAGGTATGAGTAGAAATGATACCGATTATCTTCATGTCTATAATTGGCAGAAACTTGCTGAACTTGCAAAAGATCCTAAAAATGTCAAAATTGTGAATAACCATAGAGTCGTTCCAATAGAGATTGCGGTTAAAAATGATGCACTGTTCCTCATTCCTGAGCCAAAATCTCCACACGGTGTTGATGTTGATCCTACAGGTGAATACATTGTTGTATGCGGAAAGCTAGATACACACGCATCTGTTTACAGTTTCTCAAAAATTCAAGCATTAATCAAAAACAAAGATTATGCGGGAAAAGATCCTTATGGTATTCCTATTCTTGATATGAAAAAAGCTTTACATGGGCAAGTAGAGTTGGGCCTAGGACCATTGCATAACCAGTACTCACCAGTGGATGGAGAAATCTATACTTCATTATATGTTGATAGTCAAGTTGTAAAATGGAATTTCAAAACATTGAAAGTTATTGATAGAGTGAATGTTCACTACAATATTGGCCACCTTTGCGGAATGGAAAGCAACACATGTGATCCACAAGGTGAGTATATTATTGCGTTAAATAAACTTTCTATTGATCGTTTTGCAAATGTTGGTCCATTACATCCACAAAATCATCAATTAATTGATATTCATGGTAACAAAATGGATATGCTTGTTGATATGCCTATACCATTGGGAGAGCCTCATGATGCCGTAGCAATTCGTATCAGTAAGCTCAATCCAAAAGTACGTTACGAAATGGGTACAAACTCTCGTACAGAGCAAATCAGTGAAGGTAAAACACTTGCAGGTCAAGAACGAATAGAGCGCAAAGGAAATGATGTAAAGGTCTATGCAACACTTGTAAGATCCCATATCAATCCTGAGCATATTACTGTCAATAAAGGAGACAATGTCACTATCTATATGACGAATCTTGAGCGAGCAGAAGATGAAACACATGGTTTTACAGTAGATAACTATAACGTTCATGCATCAGTAGAACCAGGTAAAGTAGCCACTGTCAAGTTTAAAGCTGATTTAGAAGGTGTATTTCCATATTACTGTACAGAATTTTGTTCTGCACTCCACTTAGAGATGATGGGTTACCTCATGGTTAAGGACCCTAATAAAAAGTACGAGAGCGTTCAAAAATTGAAAATGGCAACAATGAGTAAAGAACAACTCAAAGCAGAATATGACAAAACTGTTGCGGTAAATAAAGCAACCGATGATGTTATCCAAAGCGTTGTGAAGTTCCTCAAAGAGAACCATTATGAAAAACACGACGTTGTTAAAAACTTAGTAACCGATGCGCTTGATCAATATGGCAAAATCCCTGAGCAGAAAAAGCTCTCAGACGCAGCCATCAAAGCAGGCGATTTTGAAAAAGCCGTCTTATTTGAAAATATGATCTGGCAATACATGGTTAAAACAGCGGATGTTGGAATTCGTGCCAAAGACTTACTTGTGAAGTATGTTGCGACCAAACAGTCTCCAGAAGCTGCAAAAGGAGAAACTGCCTTTAATGAAGGTGGTTGTTCGGGATGTCACGTTATTGGTAAAGTAAGTTCAGGTCCAGATCTTACGGGTGTATTAGGTCGTCATGAAAATGGTGAAAAATGGGTAGCTGATTTTATTAAAAATCCTAAAGAAAAATTTGATGACCCTTATGTCAAAGCCATGATTGACTATTTTAACTTAAGAATGCCTAATCAAAACATGAAAGATCATGAAGTAAAAAGCATTATTGAATACCTCAAATGGGTAGATAGTAACGCCAATTTATTTTAACCTTTCATAGCACAAAAACCCACAAAGAGTGAATCTTTGTGGGTTGATATGTGTCAATGATAAAGATAAAAATTCAAGATAGACTATTCTTGCCTAAAAATTCAGTTTTAATTTTTAGACAAGGATACTTAAGGAGAAACAATGAATCAAAGTTTAATCAAATCAAAGATATTTGCAGGTATTGCATTGGTCATTATGACACTATCATTTACTTTTCCAATGATAAGTTTTCATGGAGTGCTCAACAAAATAGACACGGGGAAAAAAGAAGAAATTTCATCGTTTCAAAAGATAGTGTGGAATCTATACAATCAAGGCCGTTATAAGAGTACAAGTACGCCTAAAGAAGCACACAATAATTTAGACAAGATGATCAGTACTTCATCTGAAATTGGAGTGGCTTCATTACCAATTTGGTCTTGTTCACTTGAAGCCCCAAACTATCCTAAAGAGGCATTTCCTGAAGGCATTCCTGTCTTTTTTCATTTCGATGGATTTAGTGGGGAAGTTCATGAGATGAACACAATTAACCACTATATTGGAATGGATCCTATGTGGAGAGGTGGTATTCTTGAGCGAGAAATAGGTATTTATGCATTATTGTTTTTGAGTTTAATTATGGTGTATTTTATTGCATACAATCGCAAATTATTGAGTTATTTTATGCTTATCCCCACATCTTTACCTTTACTGTTCATTGCGGATTACTCTTATTGGCTTTATTGGTTTGGACATAACCTCCATGATTGGGGTGCGTTTAAAATAAAACCTTTTATGCCTACGGTCTTTGGAGATGGTAAAGTGGCGCAGTTTACAACACACTCTTATCCAACCATTGGTTTTTATTCTCTAGCACTCATTGGTATATTTTCGTTACTTGCCATTTTATCGTACAACAAAGCAATGAAAGAACTTGAGGTTAAATAAGCTTATGAAATACCTTCTTCTTTGTATTTTAACACTGTTATTTCTCTTTGCAAAAAGTGAATTTAAGTACGATACACAAGAAGAGGTTGTCGCCTATAAAGGGCCTATTAAAGAAACACATAGGAACCCTATTCAAGATGTTATTGATACAGCTAAAGAAGGCTCCATCATTAAACTTAAAGCAGGTGTATACAAAGGCAATATTGTCATCACGAAACCTATAAGTATTGTTGGGGTAGAAGAAGGTGTTGTGATAGATGGCATGGAAGCAGGCAGTGTCATCACCATCAAAAGTTCCTATGTAACATTGAAAAATTTGGTAATTCAAAATAGTGGCGAGAGGTCTGACATACTAGACGCGGCCATCAATATGGAAGGCGATGCTAAAACAGGTGCTCTGGTTCAAAATGAAGTCAGCCATTGCAAAATTTTGAATTCTCTTTTAGGTATTAATATGGAGATAGTCAATAATTCTTTGATTCAAAACAATTATATTACATCAAAAAATTATGAACTTGGATTACGCGGTGATGGAATACGTCTATGGTATAGCAATGATAATATTATCAGGAAAAACCATCTTTATCGTTCACGAGACATGGTAGTTTGGTACTCTCATGGCAATACTATTGAAGAAAATCTTGGCGAGTATGGAAGGTATTCACTCCATTTTATGTACGCAGGTAAAAATTACGTTCATAACAATGTCTATCAATACAATTCTGTTGGTATTTTTTTCATGTACTCCAATGACACGATTGCAACGGGGAATACCATCAAAAGCGCACTTGGAGCAACCGGCATTGGCATAGGATTGAAAGATTCTTCTAATTTTACTATTGAAAACAATACGATTGTTTACAATGCACAAGGAATGTATATTGATAGGTCCCCATTCGAACCAGGTTCCCATCTTTGGATAAGAAATAATCAATTTTTATTCAATTCAGAAGCATTGCATTTCCATTCTCTTTGCGAAAATGGAATCTTTGAGAACAATGTTGTCAAAGGGAATATTGAAGATGTTGTCAATGACTCACGTAGTGTTGATAATTTTAAAAATGAATTTACACAAAACTATTGGGATAACTATGAAGGCTTTGATACAAATATGGATGGTTATGGGGATAACCCTTATCGTGTTTATCAGTATGCTGATAAATTATGGGCTTACAACCCATCTGTAAAGTTTTTTTACGGTTCCCCCGTTATGACTTTACTCAATTTTTTGTCTAAATTGGCTCCTTTTTCAGAACCAATTTTCTTACTAGAAGACAAAAAACCAAAGTTTACACATTAATTGGAGAAAAAATGGCATTACATGTAAAACAAGAAAGAAGAGAATTTATCCAATACTCCACACTGGGTATTCTAGGATTAGTTCTCGGCGCAGGAGTCATGGGCGCTCCTTATCTTAAAGCGAGAGAAACACATTTACGTCCTCCTGGTGCAGTAGAAGAAGATCATTTTTTATCTCTTTGCATTAAATGTGGGCAATGCTTACAAGTATGCCCATACCACTCTATCAAACTAGCCGATTTTGCAAAAGGCTATGGTATGGGAACACCTTACATTGAGGCAAGAGAGAGAGGATGCTACCTTTGCGGTCTCCTTCCTTGCGTTTTAGCCTGTCCAACAGGAGCACTTGATCATCACACAGAAAAACCAGAAGAAGTTAAAATGGGTATTGCAGTATTGGAATTTCCTCAAACATGCCTTGCAATCACCAGAACCATTGTTCCTAAAAACCAAATAGCACGCATATACAGTCATCCACATACACGAAAATTGGAAGAGGACGTCCTAAAAAAACTCTCTGCATATGAAGGCAAAAACTGTACCATTTGTGCCGATATGTGTCCCCTTCCAAACCCTATCAATGCGATAGAAATGATAGTGACAGAGGATGGCATTAAAAAACCAAAAATTAATCAAGGGTGTGTGGGATGTGGCGTATGTGAAGAACTTTGCCCTGCTTCTTCTCCTTCCATCGTTATCAAGCCACGAGAAACGTACAACACATACTACAAGAAGGAACAAATATGAAAAAATATTTTATTCTTTGTCTATTTATTGCACTGGTATTTAATGCTTGCTCGGATAAAAAAGATGAAAAAACACTTCAAAAAACCGATACCAATGTATCGCAACAAATAGGCAAAATTGAAGTGGTCGAGAATGACAATTTTAAAGAGCAAAAAGTTCAAGTTAAGAAAGATGATAGCAACGAAAGCAAAGACTTTTACTACGATTATCATCAAGAAACAAAAGGGCAAGCAAACGAACCATCAGAAGATGAAAAGAATTATACACCTCTTGGAGCCGCACTTAAAATTCGAAGCCCTTATGAACATGTCGAAGTAAGCATGTTAGTCAGTCAATTAAGTAAAAATTTTATCGTTAAATGTTCAGCGTGCCACAACCATTATGCCAATGGTATCATTGGTCCATCTCTGCTTAGCAAAGACAGCAACTATATTTTCAAAACAATTGCTCAGTATAAAACTGGCGAGAAAAAGAATGTACTCATGAAAGAGCTGGTTTCACAGATGGACGATAAAGAGATTAAAGCATTAGCAGATGAAATTTATACTTTTAACCAGGAAGTCAAAAAATTAAAAGAGAGACAAAAATGAAAAATATTATTGTAGGAATAATCACATTAGTGATTCTTGGAAGTATGGTTTATACAATAAATCAAGGTACTGCATTCCAAGGCGGACAAGCAGCAAAAATCATAGAAAATGTATCAAAAACACAACAGACAGCATCGCAGCAAAATGCTCAACCGATGAAAGAAAAAAGTGATAGAGATATTGAAGCTGAAAAAATTAAATCCTTAAAAGACAAAGCAGGCAATGCAGCCGCGTTTAAAGTCAGTGACAATTATAAAAAGAAATGTGCTTCATGCCATGGTGTCACAGGAGAAGGAGCTGTTGGACTTCCTCTGTTTGGACAAAGTGCCGAACAAATCTACGCTAAATTGAATGACTTTAAAAGTGGCAAGCGCGATAACCCTATCATGAAAAATGCCATTATAAATCTTAATGAAGCGGATTTTAAAGAACTCTCACAAGAAATTGGCGAGTTTAAGGCTAGAGCAGAAGCATTGAAATAAGTAAAGGATATCTTGTGAGCAGTAAATACGAAGAACGAAAAACGATTGCCAAAACATCCTTTTTTTCCACATTTATTGATGAATCAAAAGATGGGAAAAAAAGATTAAGCATACGTGCCATACGATGGCTTGTTATCATTAGTATTCATCTTTTATTCTTTTTGTCCTTCAAAATTGACATACAAATACTTGAAGGCACATTGAATGGATCACGATTTCTAGGGTTTCACCTTATTGATGTTTTCACAACGCTCGAAATGTTTGTGGCAACATACCATATACCCATTAATATGATTATTGGAACGACAACGATTTTGGTAGTTTATTTACTGATAGGGGGAAGAACGTATTGTTCATGGGTTTGCCCTTATGGTTTGTTGAGCGAAATCGGAGAAAAATTGCACAGCTCTTTAGTACAAAAAAAGATTATAAAAGAGAGAGTTTTTGATTATCGCATCAAGTATATATTCTGGGGAATTTTTCTCATTCTTGCTTTCACAAGTGGATATTTAGTCTTTGAACTTATTAACGTTGTAGGAATTTTAAGCCGATTCATCGCTTATGGATGGAGTGTTGCGCTTGCATGGGTTTTGACTGTTTTTCTTATTGAAGTTTTTTTTGCTAGACGTGCATGGTGCAAGTATATTTGCCCTATTGGAACGACCTATGGATTCATTGGCACCGTGAGTGCTTCAAGAGTAGAATGGAATGATAATTGTGACCATTGTATGGTCTGTCATGATGTGTGTTTTGAAAATCAGGTCTTAGAAATCACCAAATCAAAGTATGACAAACAACGCGAGGAATTAGGCATAAAAAAAGAAATTGTTGCCAGTGGCGATTGTACACTGTGCGGACGTTGTATTGATGTGTGCCATTCCGATGCATTACATTATACTTTTAGATTAAAGTCTCTCATATGATAGAAATTCGTAACGTCAGCAAAAAATTTGGCAATGTCCTTTCGTTGGATAATCTGACACTCAACCTTAATAAAGATGAATGCATCGCATTAATGGGACCTAATGGCGCAGGAAAGACAACGCTCATCAGGCTTATATTAGGCTATTATCATCCTAATAGCGGTTCCGTTTTGGTGAATGGGTTAAATCCTCTTAAAGAGAGAATTCAGGTTTTACAAAACATTAGTTTCGTTCCTCAATTACCACCACCGATTAAGTTAAACCTTGAGGAACTTATGCGTTATGCTTGCAAAAGCACCAACGTCGAGAGAGAAGCGATTATTCATTTTGCGAAGGAAATGGAGCTTGATATTGAACCTAATTTAAATAAATCATTTTTTAAACTCAGTGGAGGTATGAAGCAAAAAATGTTGATAGCTATTAGTTTAGCGAGACAAAGTGAAATTATTATCTACGATGAGCCCACCGCCAATCTTGACCCAAAAGCAAGGGACAATTTTTATCGTTTATTGAAAAATGAAACGCGTTCAAAAACCGCATTATTTGTTACACATCGGCTCGATGAGATGAAAGAACTTGTCAATCGACAAATTTATATGGACTTAGGGAAGGTATTGACTGATGAAAAAGTTTAACCTTTTTTCTCTTTTATTCTTAGCGCTCTTCATCCTTGGATGTGACAGTAAAATAGACTTAAGTCCTAAAAAAGTGCATTGGGATAGAGATATGTGTGAACGATGCAAAATGGTTCTAAGCGATAGGAAATTCTCAGCACAAGTGGTTCATCCACAAACAGGTAAACACTATTTTTTTGATGATATTGGATGCGCCATTTTATGGTTTAAAGAGAATAAAACTTCATGGAAAGATACAGCCATTATTTTCGTCAATGATGCAAAGACTGGTCAATGGATCGATGCGAGAAAAGCATTTTACGATGTCGAAAACATCACTCCTATGGCATATGGCTATGGAGCACATGAAGAGAGAAAGAATATTCCTGAAGGTCAAGAAATTATTGATTTTGATGAAGTCACACAAAGAGTACTTAAAATAGGCAAATGATGATAAAAGCTAATCGTTATCTCATTTTTATAACTTTTCCAACGCTTTGCATTATCATAATGGCACAAGCATTTTACTTTTCTTACACGCATGCGTTAAGCACTGAGAAGATTACATGTAAAGAACAATTAGTGGCATTGGTAAGACTTCCTGATTTGGCTTTGGTGAACGAAGCTCACTATGTGCGTCATCGAAGCCTTAGCGATGTTTTTTCCTATTTCAATGACTCCCCTGAACTCTTAGAGTATTTCCCTTCAACCTTTGTCTATCACTATGCGCCACATTCAAATCCTTCAAGGATAGAACGTGTCTTTTAAACCTAATTTTCTACTTTTAGATTATGCGATTCGCTCGCTCTATCTTCGCAAGGGGAAAAGCTTTTTTATTTTTTTTATCTTGAGTTTGCTAATTTTTTTGCTCTCTTCAGTTCTGATGATTGCAGATGCCATTAAATTAGAACTCAATACGACACTTAAAACACTACCTCAAATTACATTGCAACGCTTTGTAGCAGGCAAACAAACAGATGTTTCTATTGACCGTGTCGATACGCTTTTAGGGATAGAAGGCATTCACTCCGTAACGCCTCGTATTTGGGGATACTACTATTTTAAACCTGCCGGTGTCAATTTTTCAATTGTGGGAATTGATGTTTATGAAGAGCAATATTCAACCACACTTTCTAAACTTACGCAGCATTTTAATGTCAAAACGCTTGAGAAAGAGCCATCAATGATTATCGGAGAGGGTGTAAAAAAAGTCTTAGAAGAGAACTACTATACCGATTTTTTTAACTTTGTGACCAGTGAAGGGAAATGGCAAAAAGTCTCCATCGCGGGAGTGTTTCATTCTCATCTCTCTTTAGAAGCCAATGACTTGATTATTCTTCCCAAAAAATTGGCATATACTATTTTTGGTATGGATAAGAATAAAGCCACAGATATTATTGTTAAAGTGGCCAATCCTAAAGAAATTGCTACTATTGTACAAAAAATCACTACGCGCTTTCCCGATATGCGTGCCATTACTCAAGATGACATTCGAGTGAGTTATCAAAATATTTTTGATTATAAAAGCGGTTTTTTCCTCTCCCTTTTCAGTGTTTGTGCATTTGCCTTTTTTATCATTATCTACGATAAAACCAGCGGGCTCAGTGCAGAAGAGAAACAAGAAATTGGTATATTAAAAGCAATCGGATGGAGTGGAGATGACATTTTACAAGAGAAGTTTTATGAGAGTTTTATCATAGCGTTGGGAGCTTTTTTATTGGGAATAGCATGTTCACTGTTTTACCTCTACGGTTTGCACGCCCCTCTTTTACGCAATGTCTTTATGGGATATTCAGAGCTCAAACCCCCATTTGTGCTCCCTTTTAGTTTGGATTATGCTATGTTTGTTCTGCTCTTTTTGCTTTCAGTGCCCATTTATATCGCGGCAACACTGATTCCATCCTGGCGAGCTTCCAGTTTAGATGCCGATGAGGTGATGCGATGATTGTGCTTCATGATGTCAGTAAGAGCTTTATACAAGGGAGTGAGACTATCCATGCACTTGAGCATATCTCTTTACATGTAAAAACGGGAGAATGCGTGGTGTTAAAAGGAGCAAGTGGTAGCGGTAAGAGTACTCTTCTGTCTTTAATCGCAGGACTCGCACAGCCTGAATGTGGCGAAATACGCATGAATGGCAAGGAAATTTCCAAATTACCTGAGCATTTTAGTGCAGCAATGCGCAGAAGGCATATCGGATTTATCTTTCAAAAATATCATTTAATCCCCTATTTAAGTGTAGAAGAAAACATTATCGCACCTTTAATTCCTGAAAATCTACCTCTTGCTATTTTAGAAAGTAAAGCTAAAACGGTGATGGAACAATGTGGTATCCTCCATAAAACGCATATGCGTGTAAATCGCCTCTCAGGAGGAGAACAACAACGCGTAGCGATTGCACGAGCACTTATCAATGAGCCACCGGTCATTTTGGCAGATGAGCCAACAGCTAATCTTGATGAGAACCTCTCAAATGAGCTGATAACGCATCTTAAGATGCTCAAACAAAGAGGAGTTACCTTACTCATTGCAACACATGATCCACTCTTTTTTACCCTTCCTTTTGTGGACCGTATTATTGAAATAAAACATGGTGAGATTGTTGCATGAGCCTAACACCTGAAATTATTGCTCTTTTTATTCTCGATGCTATTTTTCTTTTTTTTGGTGTTATTGCTTTAGTGATAGCATGCAAGATTGCCTTTAAATGGGACTATCATGCAACCACTCCTTTACAATATGCGCTCACAAAACAAAGTTTTCTTGTCTCGACGATTATCAAATATATCTTTATGCTTAAACTTCCACTTTTTCTCTTTTTTATCTACACGTGCGATAAACTCTCTAATATCATCACAGGGGCTATGTGTGCAAGTGGCGTGGTCAATTCAGTTGATTTTGGACTGTACTTGACACTGTTTAAACTTTTAAATCTCTATCTATTTGGCTTTTGGTTATTGCTCCACTATGCAGATATTAGCGATGAAAGGCTTCCCTTTACCAAGCTTAAATTTGCACTGTTTGTACTGTTTTCATTCTCCTTATTTACAGAAATAGCACTGGAAATTTCTTTTTTTGCAAACTTAAATATCAGCAAAATCGTCAGTTGTTGCGGTACACTCTTTTCTGCGGCAAGCACTTCGTACATCTCACTGCTTTTTATACTAGATGAACGCATTTGGCTTGGACTTTTTTATACTTTTTTTGGCATCATTGTGGGTGCTTCTTGGTTTAGAAATATCCCGGTGATGATTTTTGCAAATCTTATCTTTTTAATGTTGTCCATCATCGCTTTAATCGTCTTTTTTAGCCCTTATATTTATGAGCTTCCCACACATCGCTGTCCTTTTTGTCTCTTACAAAAAGATTATTATTTTGTAGGGTATGTGCTTTATGTGGTTTTATTTGTGGGAACGTTTTATGGCATGGGTGGTGGCATTTTAGCACTGCTCACCAAGAAGGCTCAACCACGATTTATCAAAGCATCTTTGCTCTTTAATAGCCTGTATGTGCTCATTGTTTCGGCGTATCCGATTGTCTATTTTATACGTAATGGAGTGTGGTTGTGAAAAATAAGGTTTTAATCTGGGTATTGGTTTTATTCCCTATCATTGCACTTGGTAGTCTCTTTTGGTTTTTACATGTAAAACATCAATTACCAACACAAGTTTCAAATAGTGCAAAAACACCATTAGAATTTAAAGACAACACGCTTCAATGTCCCGAATGTCACATGTCCATTGTGGGTAAAAAACATACAGCACAAATCATAACACAAGATTCTAAAACACATTTTTTCGATGACATTGGGTGTGCTATTTTGTGGATGAGAGATCATAAAATTGAACCACAAACCATTACCATGTGGGTGTACAGTAATGATACAAACCGTTATATTAATGCGTTTAAAGCTTTGTATTCAATTATTGATGAAACTCCTATGCATTATGGCTTTGGGGCATATGAACATCCTAAAGAAGGATATATTGATTTTGATGAAATGCGCCTTCGTATGCTAAGAGGTGAAAACATGAGTGACCCTAAAATTCGAAAAAAACTACTAGGAAATTAAGATGAAAAATTTACTGTTAATTGCTTTTCTCGATGTCAAAGAATCGGTAAGAGCACGTTGGTTTATTGTTTATACATTGGTGTTTGGCGGGCTGATTGCCCTCTTTTTTATTGCAGGTGTCACAGAATCACAAGTGATGGGATTTAGCGGACTGAGTCGATTATTGTTGATGTACATTCAAGTCACTATCGTTATTCTTCCCATTTTTATTCTCATTACGACGGTTCGCTCCATTTCAGGCGATAGAGATAACCATATCTTAGAGTATATGCTTTCATTTCCAATCTCTTTGCCTCAATATTATTGGGGAAAAATCATAGGAAGATTTATAACGGTTTTTTTACCTGTATTTTTTGCAATGATTTTTGCACTCATCATTGGAACGCTTAAAGGAGCGCATATTCCTTGGAATATTTTTCTGCTTTATTCAGGGTTACTCTTTGCGTTGAGTGCCGCTTTTTTAGGAATCTCATTCTTAATATCTTCTGTTGTCAAATCTTCCGAAGTTGCACTCGGTCTCTCCTTTTTTATTTGGATTCTTTTACTTGCCTTTATTGATATCGCTCTCATTAGCCTTATGATGCAAAATCGCTTAAGCGAGGAGTTAATTATTGCTATTTCACTCCTCAACCCTATGGAAATTTTCAGAGTAGCTGCCATCAGTCTTTTCGACCCGGAATTAACCGTTATGGGGCCTGTTGCTTTTTATATTTTGGACAATATTCACCTCTCTTTTTTTATTTTATTTTCTATTGTCTATCCCGTTTTATTGGGACTTGCTTTTGCCTTCTTTGGATTTAATATTTTCAAAAAAACAGATTTAGTATAGGAGAAAAAAATGATTACAAAACTGCTTATTATAGCTTTAACCATCGGAACTCTTTTTGGTGCAAGAATAGAAGTTACCAAAGATACAACGTGTCTTATACGGAAAATAAAAGTCTATCAAGCGCCAGAGTGGGTAGTAAGTGTACAAGTAAGAAGTGGGGAAACCCTCTATTTTTCAAGCCCAAAATCTATGTTTGAGTTCTATTTTGAACCCTCTCGCTGGCCAGAATATCAAGTAAAACAAGACGATGACATGCGAATCAATGTAACCGATTATGATACCTTAGAAAAAATTCCCGCAAGAGAGGCATACTATGTCTATGGCAGTCAAAAAATCAGTCCAGCGGGCGATGATTTACCTGCTTTTGCCAGTAAAGAAAAAGCCGAAAAATTTGCTAAAAAATATAATGGCAGACGCGTTCTTGATTTTTCACAAGTTTCAAATGGACTTATCAACCTACTGAACGATAAACTACGTTAGCCACTGATGAGACTAAGAGATATAAACACTCTCTTAGTCCCTCTTAAACATTTTCTCTCTATTTTCACTCTATTTACAGTTATTATTACGACAAACAATACACAGTCGGCATTGAGTAAGAACACTAGCTTAAGAGGACATTGATAAAAAGGAGTTACCATGAAAAAATGGATAAAATGTTTGCTTTTAATATATACAATTGGCATGACAACGCTTCATGCAGGTTTTTTGGACGCAGAAAGTACAAAAGCGCTTCAAGAAAAAAAATTGATTCTTGTGAGCATTGAGAGCGATGATTGTCCTTATTGCCAGAAAATGCGAAAAGATATCTTTGAAGCGCCAAAGTATAAAGCGCAGATTGAGAAAAAGTATATTTATGTTTCCATCAATGTGAATGACCCTGCCCTTCCTGCGGCACTTCAGACACGTTCTGTTCCTGCTAATGCCATACTTTCGCCTGAAAATCATACCATTGTTGATGCATACGTCGGGTACATTGAGCCAACGTCATTTATGAGTATCTTAGATGCGGCATATAAAGAAGTCTACAAATAATGCATTATCCATTGGGTATCAAAGGTAAAATTGACTACAATAATGCCATCATATAAAAAGGTATTCATTGAAAAAGACATTTCAACTTCACATCGAAAATAAAAATAGCGAGAGACTTGTAGAAGCCATTAAGCACGAAATTCGCAAGTATATCAAACGTGAACGCGCTAAAAAATGCCCTGATGGTTTTGATTTCTGGGAGTTTGACTGCCGCTTTGGAGAAAACGATACAGATGCTGGGAGCGTACATTCTGCTGCATTAATTGCGAGTATTGATGCGGCGCACAGTGCGCAATGGAGTGCCTGTTATGTTGAGATTATCGCAAAACCGGCTAAAAAACCGTTAGCCCCTTCAAAAGTAAGCGAAGCCAACTAAACCTTTACATGTAAAACACGAAAGGAGTCTTATTCTTACGTGTTTTACGTCTCTCTTAACTCTCTTTAATCACACCTGCTCTACAATTTCTTACATCATTCGACTTTACTCGATATGAAATTTATAACCTTTGAATCGAATCCAAAGACATGCCAACCGCTAAACCTGCTTTATGGACCAAAGACTTCATTATCATTACACTGATTAACTTTTTTATCGTCCTTATTTTCTATCTACTCATCGTTATTATCACCGAGTTTGCCATTAAAAGTTTTGATGCATCCCTGAGTCAAGCAGGGCTTTCTGCAAGCATCTTTGTCATAGGCTCTGTTATTGGACGCCTTCTTTCAGGGAAATGGATAGAAGCAGTCGGGCGAAAAAGAATGCTCATTTTAGGAACATTTTTAGGGCTTGGAATGTCAGTGCTTTATTTTTTCATTTCCACGCTGTTGGTGCTTGATCTTGTGCGTTTGATGCATGGTATCGCCTATGGTCTAAGCTCAACAGCCACAGGAACCATCGTTGCCAATATTATCCCTCCTTCTAGGAGGGGTGAAGGCATTGGATACTATATGCTCAGTAGCACCTTAGCCACTGCCATTGGTCCATTTTTAGGACTTTTTCTCATTCATTTTGGAAACTACACAGCTATTTTTGGTGTTTGTTTACTCTCTTCTCTTCTTAGTCTCATTAACGCAAATATCATCCGTGTGCCTGAAATCACGTTAAATCAAGAACAAAAAGCGCAAATGAAGGGCTTTTCATGGCAAAACTTTTTTGAACCCAACGCCATGCCCATTTCGCTTATTTGTGCCATTGCTTATTTTTGCTACTCCAGTGTGCTTGCTTTTTTAAGCATTTATGCCCAAGAGATTAATTTAGTAGAAGCTTCGGGACTTTATTTTGTTGTCTACTCAGCGATTATCTTAGTGACACGACCTTTTACAGGTCGTTTGTTTGATTTAAAGGGTGAAAATATTACAATGTATCCAGCTTTTTTCGCATGTATGTTAGGCATGGTTTTCATGGCACAAGCACACCAAAGTATCACGCTTTTACTTTCAGGTGCTTTTCTAGGATTTGGCATCGGCGTTGTTCAATCGTGCGGACAAGCGCTTGCGGTTAAAGTAACCCCTAGTCATCGTTTTGGATTGGCAATTTCGACATTTTTTATTTTTGCAGATATTGCCATAGGTATTGGACCGTTTCTTTTAGGTTACCTCATTCCTTTGACAGGCTATCGAGGTCTTTTTGTTGTAATGGCACTTGTTGCTTTTTCTTGTATCGTTTTGTACACTATCTATTATGGAAAGCGTACAAGCACACATGTATCGTCTTAAGCATTGAAGGAGAAAAGATGAAAAAAGATGCACCACTTTTAATCACGATTAGCCGACAACTCGGCAGCGGGGGAGCGTATATCGGGCATGAACTCTCAAAAGAACTCCATATCGACTGTTTTGATAAAGAAATTGTTTTACAAGCGGCTAAAAAACTCTCCGTTTTAGAGGAAGATTTAGCATCGCGTGAAGAAAAAATACCCTCTTTCTGGGAATCGTTCTTTCAATCTAACAACTATATTTGTCCTGATGTGTACCTTCCAACACAAGCCTTTGTTCCCACAGAAGAAGCCATATTTAAAGCAGAATCTGAAATCATCACGCATATCGCCAATGAACGCTCTGCGATTATCATTGGACGTTGTGGTGCACACATTTTACGTGACAATCCTCATCATGTCAGCCTCTTTTTCCATGCGGACTTAAAAGAACGACTTGAGCGTATTGAAAAACTGCACGCCGTTTCAACCGAAGAGGCAATGAAGATGCTGCAACAAAGTGATGAGCAAAGAACGCGTTATCATCGTCTTTTAACCGATAAAGAGTGGACGGATGTCACCCAGTATGACTTTGCCATCAACACTAGCAAAATTAGCTTTGACAAACTCATACCTTTAGTTTTAAGTTATCTTGACGCTCTGTAGGCATTTTAAGCGATTTTACATGTAAAACATTTAGGACAGTAAGATGACCACACAACGCTATTCATATCTTTTAGTATCGTTACAATTTATCTTCATCGCCATCTTACTTTTCCACCACGGAATGCATTTTCCAAAGCCTTTGCCTTTTTTCATCATTGTGCTAGGCTGTGGTGTTGGCATTTATGCAATCGTGCATAACCAACTTGGCAACTTTAACATTACCCCGGAAATCAAACACAACTCCACACTCATTACAACGGGTGCTTACCGATATATTAGACATCCCATGTATTTTTCTGTTTTGCTGATGATGCTAGGCATTGTACTCTCGAAGTTTGGAGTTTTTAGTATTTTTATCTACTCTTTTTTAGTGCTGACGCTTTTGATGAAAGCAAAAAAAGAAGAGGCATTATGGATGGCACACTCAAGCCAATACCAACAGTACATGCAAAAAACGAAAAGAATGATTCCTTTTATTTTATAGTGTCCTTTTGTTAAAGAAATTTTCGTTATATTTTTAATTATATAATGATTGAAGGATTTGACATGAGCGCAGACATAGCACTTTGGAACTCTTTTTCAAAACAATACCCCCAACGTGACGATGCTTCCATAAACGAAGATGCTAACTACATCATCACGTGGATAGAAAGTCATGGCATCTCTTTTGAAAATTATTCACTGTTAGACATCGGGTGTGGCACGGGAGCGTTTACCATTCCATTAGCGGAAAAAAACGCACACATCACCGCACTTGACATCTCTTACGATATGCTCAAAATAGTGAATGAAAAAAGCGAACAAAAAGGCTTAAGCTCTTTTATAACACTACAACATGCTAATTGGAATACCTTCAATCCAACGCAAACCTTTGACATTGTGCTTGCATCCATGACACCTGCCATCAGTTCTCAAGTCGATATTGAGCTTATGATTCAATCGACAAAATCACTAGGAATATTTGTCGGGTGGAAAAAATACCATAACAATACCCTGCTTGATGTGATGCTTCTAGCCCACAAGGCGCCAGACCAACCTTCCAATCAAAGCATCGAGGTCAAAGGCTTTTTACACACTCTAGAAAAAGCCTCTATAGCGTACAATGTGCACTATTTTCCTAGTTCATGGAAACGTACATACACTTACGAAGAAGCCAAACAGTACGCCTACAAACAACTCTTGTATCGTAAAATCTTCCCCCAGGAAGAAAAAATAGACGCTATTTTGCACGACCTGATGGAAGACAACCTTATTGTCTCTGAAAACACTTCCGAAAAAGGTGTGGTACTCTTTTCCAAATGCGAAGTTTTAAAGCATTTTAGCCTTGTGTGTTAAGGATAGAGTTTTACATGTAAACCTTACGGGTACGATACCAACACCTTTTCTATCGCCTCTTTTAGTTCGGCGCTTAAATTATCCATTTTATTGACCATCCAAACCAGATAGTTTCTATCGATTTCCAAGACTTCTTGTGGGGTTTTTCCTGCGTATTTGCCAAAACCGATGGTCAAAGTAACATTTTCCCTGGTTACTTCAAGCGCATGGAGTATGGACGCCTTAACATCTTCGTCAAGCCCGTTGGAACTTAACATATAATGAAGGTCTTGGCGGTCACTCAGTGCTACATCGATAAATTTTTTGCCTTTGTTTTTTCCATAGGGAATGTGACTTAAAATGATAGGCTCAGAACACAACAGTAGCATTTTAGGGATAGAGTGTTCATCGCACAATCTTTCAAAAAGGTTTTTAAGAACAATCACATCGCTAAGCGCATCATGCGCATTGATAGTAACCCCTAGTTGTTCAGCAATGGATGCTTCTTGTTTGTACAATCCCCATTGGTAGCGTTTATATTGTAAGCTAAAAGAGCCATCATTTGGGTAATAAGCACGTAAAATACGAAAAGTGTCGATAAGATTCATCTGAGAAGAGAAGCCTTCTTTGGCGAGCATACCCAAATCAAACGCGGCATTTTGAATAACAAGCAGATTATGCGCAACATTCAGCTCACACAGTCGTTTATACGCTTTTGTTTGCACGCAAGAAGGTTCACCCTCTAGCATTTCAGGCGTAATGTGATGAATTGCCATCGCTTCATAGGAGATAGGCAAAGGAGGTTTGCACAAATCATTATGGACTTCTTCGATTTCAAACTCTTCATTGAGGACTAAAAAACTGAGCTGGCAAATGCGGTCTTTTTCAAACATTCCTGTTGTTTCGGTATCGAGTACAATAATTTTCATGCGTTTCTCTTTTAATTTCTATTGCCTTGCATTGTACGTCATCCTTGCTTTTAAATGTTTTACATGTAAAAAAAATTCATGCTCCATTCATGTTGTTTCTTTAAAATTGTCATCAAAATATCACAGGAGTTTTTTTGATACCACTTTTCATCAAGGCACTCAATCGCAATCGCTTTAAAACGTTTTTGATTTTTTTGAGTATCACGGTAGCGATTACGGCTATTTTCATGATAACGTCTATCTCAAAAGGTATCATCGGCATGTACTCGACCATGCTTAAAAGCGACGGCGACTTGATAGTCACGCAAGCCAAAATTGCCGATACTTTTTTTAGTGACGTTCCTGTCGCATTAGCGCATGACATTCAAACCATCAAAGGGGTGAAAGATGTCTATGCCATCATTTTAGGAGCAAGCCCTATCAATGAACTTCCTATCGCTGCAATTTACGGCGTCAGCCCCAATCGCTTTGCCAATTACCGACTAACACACGGTGTTTATCCCAAAGATGGTGAAGTTATTTTGGGAAAAAATATCAACGCAAGGCTTCAAAATCCCAACACCGTAACGATTTCCAACAAAACATTTCATGTGGTTGGAGTGTTTGACAACGGCATTGGCTTTGAAGACGGAGGCGCGGTGCTTAACCTAGAAGATGCCCGTAGCATTTTTAACAAAGAGGCTTCCATTTTACTAGTGAGTTTAGAAAAAGGGAAAGACGCACAAGCCTTTATTGATCAAATTCTGACATTAAACCAAGACATTGATGTAAAAACGACCCATGAATTTGTCGAAAACTACAACCAATTTAAAATCATCGAAACCTCTTCGAATGTCATTAGCTCCATCGCTTTTTTAATGGGACTTTTGGGAATTGCTAGCCTGATTAGCATCACGATTAATGAGCGCCGCAGTGAATTTGGTATCTTACGCGCCATTGGGAAGTCGTCTCGTTTTATTATGAATATGGTTATAGCAGAGACATGTTTTATCACACTTTTTGGCTATATTTCTGCCCTTGTCATTTCCAAAATTCTTTTATACTTCATCGCACATATCGAAAAATTTCAAGGCTATGTCAATGGTGAATTAAGCCTTGATACGATGCTAGGCGTTTTATGTTTTTCCATCATCATGGCACTTTTAGGCGCAGTACTTCCTGCGTACAGTGCTTCAAAGATTGACCCGATTATCCTCATCCAACGAGGTGCATTATGATATTACGAGCCAAAGACATCACACATTATTACCATCAGGATTTAGCCCTAGATGGCATTAATTTTGAAGCCAATAAAGGCGAGTTTATTGCCATTGTTGGCGAGAGCGGTAGTGGAAAATCAACCCTACTTTCGATTTTATCGTCTCTGCTTCGCCCAAGTTCTGGCGAACTGTTTTTTGAAGATAAAAATTATAACGACATCAAAAATATCGACACATTTCGCCAAAATGACGTAGGATTTATCTTTCAATTTCACTACCTTATCGGTTATTTGACGATTCTAGAAAACATCCATTTAGCATCCAAAAAGTCCGATAGCACCTACAGTGATACGCTGTTTAAAGCGTGTGGTATTGAAGCGATTAAGCACAAATATCCCGATGAAATTTCAGGAGGTCAGCGCCAACGTGCCGCCATTGTTAGAGCTTTAATCAATCAGCCAAAGATTATCTTTGCCGATGAACCAACAGGCAATTTAGACTCGTACAATTCACACAACATTTACACACTGTTCAAAACACTTTCCACACAAGGAACGACCATGATCGTAGCAACGCACGATATGAAACTTGCGCAGTTTGCAGACAAAATTATTGAGGTTAAAGATGGAAAAATTCTCTGATTTTATTGCCAAGGCGTTTGCAATGAGCGCACTTTTTTTCTTTTTAGCACTTGCCTTTGGCTTTGAATATTCGCTCAATCTTTTAGGCTACTTTTTGCCCTCTTCGCTTTTAACACCGGCCAATGCTAGAAGTGTGCATATCTCTTTGATGCTCTATGGTTTTATTCCTTTGATGCTCTCATTCTTACCGTTTGTCTTAATGGAAAAAGAAGGCATCCACAGCGAAAAAGGCTTTCATAAACTTCAAACCTACTTCACCTTATGGATGGTTTTTCTGATTTTCATGACCATCAGCCTTCTTTTTGGGGTCAATAGAGGACTTGCCTTTTATGATTTTGCCTATGGACTGAACTTCTTACTCGCTTTTTCAGGCATTTTTTATATTTTAGCGCTGTACGATTACATCAAAGTGTACAACGTTATTCCTAAGTGGATCAAAGTCTCTTTATACCTTGTCATCGCTTCGCCTATCGCGCTTTTAGTGTTGATGAATCCTAGTATCGGTCAGGTTGAAAAGAGTATTGTAGGTCCGCATGGTGATAATACGCTGGGTATGAGTTTTACGCTGATTCCCATTTTTTATTTACTGATAAAATTGCATGCCAAAGAGCATTTTATTGCCAAGTATCATGCTATGTGGATTATTCCGCTTGTAGGCTATATCGCTTCTGTTGCACACCGTATTTTTATAGGTGATCTTACCTACAATCAAGAGTGGTTTTTTCAATACTTAACGCTACTTTATGTCCCTCTTCTTCTAAAATGGCTCAAAGATGCACGCATCAGTTTCAGTAGTGCACCTTCTTTGGTGTTGTCTATTTATGCCTTTTTGTTTGTCGATATTGAGGGCAATATCTTATTTATTCCATCTCTTCGTTGGCTCTTTCATCGCAATGACCTTGTGGTAGCACATGCTCATATCGCCATGGGTGTGGGTGTCTTTTTTATGGCACTTGCAACCATTTCCCAACATCTTAAAAAATTCAATGAAAAAAGCTTTAGTCTCTTTTATACGCTAGGATTTTTTATGATGCTTATAGCACTGTCACTTGCTGGAATGATGGAAGCTGGATTTTTACAAGCCGATATCAATCTTTTATGGACCATTCGTATGCTCTGCGGTCTGTTTAGTTTACTGGTCACATTAGGTTTTTTCTCTCCACAGCTGTATCCAAACAAAAAAAGTTTTGATAGCCTAGGACTTTACCATTTGGCTGGATTTTTGAGCGATGGATTGGGTGGATTGTTTTTGCTGTGCTTTGCGAGTACGCTTTATCCGCTTTTGGGATTTCATTTTGAAGGGAAATACGAATACATCGTTTTTGCTTTTGTGACGACCACAGGTATGGTGCATTTATTTGGGTTGTTGTATCCAACTTACGCATTGATATTGGCACGTTTGAGCGCATTTAATCGCATCATTGTTTCATCGGTCTTTTTGACACTCTATCTCTCCCATGCGCTTGGACTAGAAGCTATGCTGATTGCACTCTATGACCTTGCCTTTGCATGTGTTTTTATTGTCTTTTTCCACACTTTTCAAAGGAGAGCTTATGTTTAATGTTCTTTTCACGCTCTTTATCGCCAGTGAATTTTGCTACTACCTTTTGATTGCTCAAACAGGTATCGTAGAAGTCTTTCACTCCGACATAAGCGCTTTTTTTACGCTGCCTTTAGGTGGTATTATCGGTAGTTTGCTGGTCTATAGACCGCTTAGATGGCTTAAAAACGACCAAGCAAAAATGAGCTTTTTTATCGCTTTACAGCTCTTATGCTCACTGTTCTACCCTTCGCTCAATCTTGCACTCTTGGGGATTTTGGGCATTAGCCTTGGTATGAGCGCACCCTTACTGATTAAAATATCCCGAGGATTTTATACGCATATAGCCGTAGCACTTGGGTTTACCTATGCCATTGCGACACCACTGTTTACCTATGCGCCACTCTTAAGAGGAAACTTAGCCATTCTTCTTTCGCTTTTAGCGCTTATCACGAGCTTTTTTATCCATAAACGACCGCATCACAAAATTATTTTGCAAGAGCCACTGAGTTTTTATGCCATTGTTTCGATGGCAATTTGGGCATTTTTGGATGCCAATTTATTTGAGACACTCTCACGCGCCCAAGACATTTCCATTTGGCGTTCACACACATGGTATGTCATCATGATATTTCATGTAATAGGTATGGCAACGGCATTTTTTCTTAGAGAGCGTATTAAAGAGCCTTCCTTTACTATTGTATTGCTTTTTGCACTCTCGTATATGCTCTACGCCACAAAAGAGGCACTACTTCTTAGCATGGTCTATCCGTTTGTTATTTCGTATTACAATTTTGTCATTATGCAACGCTTGGCTCGTGTTACAACGCTGCGTTATTTAGGCATTATCATGCTTTTTACAGGATGGATTGTAGGCGGTGGTGGGCTTATGAGCGCCCTTTCTGGCTATACCTACATCGGAGTTTTAGTCATATGCATTCTTCTTTGTATCGAAATCTATAACCTACTCTATCAAACTTCCCAAAAAAGGATTAACAATGTTCAGTAAAGCTACTTTGGCACTTCTTGCCACTGCTCTTCTTTCAACACTCAGTTTTGCTCAAGAGCTTCAATACAAAGAGGGCTATATACAAGCCCAAACATCTGTTTTAGGGGATAGCACTATCGACCCTAAAAGCACCAATATCACCGCTAACCTCAATATGGATGACTCCCCATTAAGTCTCAAAGGCATGATTTCATTGCCACTGCTTACCTTAAAAAGCGACAATGAAAAACGGGATGAGCATATGTATGAAGCGCTAAAAACAGAGACTAACAAAGAGGTAACCTTTGATTTAAAAGAAGTCACGAAAGTGGATGACGGCTATATGCTTAAAGGTACACTCACACTCAATAAAATTAGCAAAGAAATCACTACCAAAGCGACTATCGATAGTAAAGACAACGCGATGAATCTTGCCGGAGGATTTGAAATTAAAATGACCGATTTTGGCATAGAACCACCAACCCTTTTCTTTTTAACCGTACGCAATGAAGTGAACATCACTTACAATCTCACCCTTGCAAATCACTCTTAGGTCATAATGATGTTTGAAAAGGCGTATCAACAGCTTAATTTTAAACCGATGCATGTGATGCTACAAGGCTTGCCTGCATCGTTTGAAAACTTTCATATTGCTCATTTGAGTGATTTACATGTAAAAGCTTCTACGCCGCTTGATGCCCTTTCCCATCTGGTTGATTCGCTGAATGCCTTGCCGCTTGATATGGTCGCCTTAACGGGTGACCTCATCGATACACACCCTCAAAAAATAGAAGCGCATCTTGCTATTTTAAAACAACTCAAACACCCTGTCTATTTTGTCAGTGGCAACCATGACCTTTTTTTTGCACGTCAAACAATAAAGCCAATCATCGAAGCACTGGGTTTTCATATGCTCGACAATCACATCGTTTTACTGACAAAAGACAATGCAACGTTGCAACTCATTGGTTTTGGTGATGCATTTAGCAAATACTTTGGTATTAAACGAAAGGAACATGAGCTTCTTAAAAAACTCAATCCCAACTATACAACCGTTTTACTTGCCCATCAACCCAAAGATTTTTCACTCACAAAACATTCGCCGATAACCTTGCAACTCAGCGGACACACACATGGGGGTCAAATCTATCCATTTGGCTATGTCGTTAGACTCTTTCAGCCTTTTATCAAAGGATTGCACCAAAGAGATACAAGACAAATTTATGTCACCACAGGGTATGGAAGTTGGGGCATAAAAATGCGCTTTTTAGTTCCTAGCGAAATCCCTCTCATTACCCTTAAAAGAGCTGTGAATG
Organism: Sulfurospirillum sp. E15m; assembly: GCF_059415145.1. Classification (NCBI taxonomy): domain Bacteria; kingdom Pseudomonadati; phylum Campylobacterota; class Epsilonproteobacteria; order Campylobacterales; family Sulfurospirillaceae; genus Sulfurospirillum; species Sulfurospirillum sp. E15m. Next base: position 105,182 of record NZ_JCAHZS010000009.1, on the reverse strand, counting down.
CGTAGTATCAAAATCAAGCTCATTTTATGGTATCTGTTGATACAAAGCATTATCTTGGCATGTTTTAATTACGCTTTATTTATCAATGTCAAACATAATGTTACAAAGAACATCTATACAACCATTAAAACCGTTGCAGTTGATATTCAAGAAGATTTACTTAAAAGCAGTACGCACATTACGAACTTAGACCTTCAAAAAGAGGAGAAAATATTTTATATCAAACCTCTTTTTTTACGCACGATTACCAAAGACGTCAATGATAGCATTGTCGTTTTGCAGACCACCGATGAAAAATTTGCACCGCCTATTCCGCCCAAGGCATGGCAAACGTCTTCTTTGGAAGCTTCGTTTAACAGTCACTATGGGGATTTGTATGTCATCACCCTTCCTTTAGGAGAACATACCCTTTTACAATTAGCAACCCTTAATCATGCCGCTGGCGTTGCCATAGAGCACTTTTTGTTCACACTGCTTATCCTAAACCCTTTCATTTTGGTTCTTTCAAGTATCGGTGGGTATTTTATTATGCATCGCTACTTCGCGCCGCTCAAAACGCTTCTAAGCAGTATCCATCAAATTACGGCACATGATTTATCGCTTCGCATTCAAACCCATAAAAGCGATGATGAAATCAACCAACTCTCATGCGCATTTAATGCCATGTTAGAGCGACTTGAGACAACGTTTGAGACAATGAAAGAGTTTAATACCCAAGCATCGCATGAACTGCGAACACCTTTGACCATTATGCGAGGAGAAATTGAAATCGCCTTGCGTAAAGAGCGAAGTAATGGTGAGTATAAAATCATTTTAGCAGAAGGGTTACAGCAGATTATACGCTTACAAGAGCTGGTTGAAGCGCTTTTATTTATGGCAGAGTACGACACATTGCAAAAAGAGAATGCTTCACACGTACACCTTTTAAACGAGCCTCTTTTACAATCGCATCACGCCCTACTGGAAAAGCTCAAAAAATTTCCACGGCACAACGCTTCTTAAGGCTCAAAACTCGCTTCAAAGCTCATTTTTTCTTCATTATCGTGCATCAAAATCAACACACCTTTGTCTATCGTATAATGGTTAATCGTTGCTAACGTTTGAACAAAAGCTGTTTCATCTTTCAATCTTGGACATGCCATCATCGTAGAAGCCACTTGCTTGAAATAGACTTCTTTTTTAGCTTCATCAAGCGCATAACTCCCCAATAAAATATTGCAACCGCCAAAACCTTGTAAGCGTTGATTTTCTAATTTCAAGATGATATACGCTTCACGCTCATTTTTTTCTGTTAAAATTGCTTTGCCTTGAATCCCTATAAGCTTCCAATACACCTCTTGAATACGCCCGTTTAAAGGCTCAATTTCAGAGGTACTTTTTTCTTCTAATGCAGTTTGATTCGAATCTAAAGAAGGTGTTGGTGTTTGCGAAGAGCAGCCGACTAAAAAGATTCCTAACATCCATCCCATCCAATAACGAAACACGGCTTTCTCCTTTACATGTAAAATTTATTCTTTCGTAATTTCACGAATAACTTCATACTCATTTTTACGCAACAACATCAATAAGTCATTGATTTCTTCTGCAATAACACCCATTTGGCTCAGCGCTTCTGCGCCTGTTCGGATGCTACTCTCAAGCGTTTCAGCAATGACCCAACTCGCACCTGCAAGCAATAGCTTGTCCATCGCTTTAATGTCAAGCGCTCTGGCTAAAATCTTGATATGCGGATAATACTCTTTGATATGCTTGACGACCTTAATCGCATTGAGACTATGGTCTATCGAGACAATAATCATCGAGGCCTCTTCAAGTTTAATCGTATTGAGCAGTTTCAAGTCCGTGATGTCCCCAAAGAAGACAGGCAATCCTTCTTTTCTACCGCGGGCTACTTCGGTGGTATTGACATCAAAAACGATAAAAGGAATCGCGCTGTTTTTTAACATTTTGGCGATGACCTTGCCGGTATTGCCATAACCTGCGATAACAACACGTCCTAAATGCGTTGCTTCGTCATCATTTTTAAAATACGAAAACGAAGAGGTATTGGAGAGTTTGTGCGCCAAACGACACCCAAAATTATATAAAACAGGTGTTACGAGCATACTAATGGAAATGACACCGATACCGATGACAAACAGCTGGTCATCAATAATGCCAAGCGCTTTAGCCGCTCCAAAAAGGACAAAACCAAATTCACCGCTTTGATTCAATAAAAAAGCAAGTTTAATTGCATTGGCTTTTGATGCGCCAAATGCTAACACCAGCGCAAAAATAACCACAGATTTTAAAATAAGAATCATCACGACATGTTCAGCAAAAATCCACGGGGCACTAAAAATAGCTTGAAAATCAATCGACATACCAACCGCGATAAAAAAGAGACTCATCAAGATTCCCTTGAAAGGCTCTAGGCTTGATTCTATTTGAAAACTATAACGAGAGGTTGAAAGAAACATTCCCATTAAAAAAGCACCTAATGCCATGGAAAGTCCTGCATGGTCCATCAAAACAGCAGAGAGAACCACGCTTAAAAGCGTTATCATTAAAAAAGCATCTTTATTACGTTGTTTAGCGACTTTATCAAGTGCGTAAGGGATGATATAGCGACCAAAGAAAATCAACAACCCAACCATAATGATAACCGTAAGCCCCTTACTCCACCACGTGCCACTGGGTGCGGCATCATTTTTGGCAATCCATGGAAGCACGGCTAAAAGAGGAACAACGGCTAAATCTTGTAACAGTAAAATCGCAAAAGCGCTTTTGCCATGTTCGCTCGCGGTTTCGCCTTTTTCTTGAAGCAATTGCATTACAAATGCCGTTGAAGAGAGAGCTAATGTAAACCCAAGCAACATAGCGACACTCATCTGCTCGACAAAAAAATACATGTAAAGTCCTAGTACGATGCCTGAAGCAATGACTTGAAGAGAGCCTAACCCAAATACCTCTTTACGCATAGACCACAATTTGGCAGGCTGCATTTCAAGCCCGATAACAAATAAAAGCAGTACTACGCCAAATTCTGTAAAATGACGCATTGTTGCCACTTCATTGGTAACAATAGGGCCAGGCGTGTAAGGACCAACAATGATACCTGCAATCAACAATCCCAAGATAGACCCCAACCCCATATGCTTGGAAAGGGTCACCATAATAGCAGTTACTGCTAAGAGTAAGAGTGATGAAAGAAGGAAAAAATCCATTGGCGTCCTTTTACATGTAAAACTATAAAATAATCTCTTTGTTGATATTTAATCCAAATCCAGCAAGACCGACATAGTCTTTACGTGATGTAATAGAAATCAAATCGATATTTTCAATACCCAATTTTTTGAGAATTTGCGCTCCGATACCAAACTCACGAAGCTCTTGATTGGTAGTATATTCGCTATCGACAAAAATAAAAACACCATTATGCTCTTTTAGATACTCGATGGCTTTTAAAATACCTTGATATTTTTTTTCATTGGCAAAAAGCTCATTATCAGGCAAAATATGATGAAACTTCACCGCACTGTTTTTACCAATTTCACCAAAAGCGTAAACGATATGATGGTTACCTTCGTGATCAACCATATCTATTTTACGCGTATTGGCGCCAAAAAACTCAACATTGGATGAAAAAATTTCACGAACAAGAGATTCTGATTGCATACGGTACGCCACAATATCAGAGATATAGACAATATTGATACCGTGTTGTTTACAGAAAATATCCAAATCATCACGGCGCGCCATATGACCATCGTCTTTCATCACTTCACAAATAACTGCTACTTCACGAAGCCCTGCAAGACGACATAAATCAACAGAACCTTCGGTGTGTCCTGTCCTGACAAGTGTACCGCCTTTGCGCGCGATTAAAGGAAAGATGTGTCCTGGTTTGACAAGCTCCCTTGGAGAGCTCATACTATCGGCTAGAATTTTAATGGTAATATCACGTTCATACGCTGAAATACCGGTTGTACAAACACGTGCATCGACTGAAACCGTAAATGCCGTCTCATGCTGTGAGTCATTGTGTTTGACCATAGGTGTGAGATCAAGTCTTGTTGCAACTTCCTCTTTGAGTGCAACACAAATCAACCCTTTTGCTTGAGATGCCATAAAATTGACTTTTTCTGGTGTGGAGAAGGTAGCAGCGAAAACTAAATCACCTTCATTTTCTCGGTCTTCATCATCGACCATCATTACCATCTTGCCGTGCTTGATATCTTCTATCGCTTGTTTGACTCTTTGAATAGGCATAATTGCTCCAAAAAATGATTTAATAGATTATAGTAAATTACCCTTGACAAACAAATTAAAAGTGACTATAATTTCACCTCATTTAAGGCATTGGGGTATAGCCAAGCGGTAAGGCAACTGGTTTTGGTCCAGTCATTCAGGGGTTCGAATCCCTTTACCCCATCCACCTTATCTCATTCTTCCGTCGCGGGATAGAGCAGTTGGTAGCTCGTCGGGCTCATAACCCGAAGGTCGCTGGTTCAAGTCCGGCTCCCGCAACCATTATTTTAAAACTCCCTAAAACAGGCTTCTTTCACAAATTAAAATCTAAAATGTGACCAAACTGTGCCCATATTGTGTCATTTAAAAAAATGATTGCAGAAATGTTGCCCTCTTCTTGCTTTTTTGGCTTGTAAACTTCGCATAACGATCAAGCGTTGTCTTACTGCTTTTGTGCCCAAGCATATTTGAAACCCATAATATATCCTCACCATTTTCAATCATCATGCTTGCAAATGAATGCCGCATATGATAAATAGGACGATATGGAAGATCAAGCTTCTTTAGCAACTTTGTCCAATCAAAATCTCTGATATTTTTAGCATCAAAGATATGTGTGTCATTTTGGGTAAGAAATACATAGGATTGCTTTGCTCCTGTTCTATAAAACTGCTTTTTGAGATACGGAACAAGACTATCAAGCAAATCAATCGTTCTAATACTGTTAGAGGTTTTGGGGCTAGATTCAACACCCATTCTTATTGATCGTGAAATATGAATCTCTTTTCTTTCAAAATCAACATCTTCCCATTTTAAGCCTACAATTTCACCAGTTCTCATACCAGTAAAAAAACCAACAGCATAAAAAGATTGATACATTCCCTCAGCTCTTCCAAGAATTACCTTAATCTCATCCAATGTAAATGGGTGAATGATAATAGGGTTTCTTTTGGGTAACTTCACTGAGCTGAAAGGATTTTTTGTAATTATCTCATCATTAAGTGCATCTTCTAAAATTGTATTTAGAACAATACGAATATTTTTTAGTCGTCCTGCACTCACTCGTTCCAAAACTTTATTTTGCCAAAGTGCCAAATCAGACGGCTTTATCTGATTGATAGGTGTATTTTCAAAATATGGCAAAATGTGATTTTTTAACGATGAAAGATAATCATAAATCGTTGACTGCTTCCGATAGCTTTTGTGAAGCTCCAAGCTTACTTTTGCAAATTCCCCTACTGTAGGAACTTTCTTTTCGTTTGGTGTGTTAAAGAACTCACCCAAGTTCAGTTTATACTGAATCTCAGGTATTAAAACGTTGGTGGCATATTTGCGATTGTTTTTTGTATCATCTAAGCCTAAAGATTTACGATACCTTTTGGATTGATAATAAAACGTTATCCACAATTTGCCTTCTCGATTGGTTAATGTCATCGGTGTTTTCCTTTCCGACCACCCACGAATCAATCGTAACTCTATCAAATATTATTTTACCCGTTTTCTTGTAAAAATGAACACCTTCAATAAACGTGTCCTCTTTGAGTTTATAGATATGATCTTTCGAGTAGCCTAAATATATTGCAAGTTCTCTAACATTGAGCCATCGTTTATCGATTTGATTGGATAGAGCTTTTTTAATCAGCTCTATATCTTGTGCCATTACTTTAATGAGGTTAATGTTTTCCATTTCAATCATCACATCACCTCTAAACGCTTGCTAAGTTCATTATTAGCAATTTTAAGCTGTTGCGTAAGCGTTTTAGCATCACCCTGTGTTGCTGTTGCTGTTGCTAGTTGCTTAGATAATCGCTTAATGGTGTGTTGTAGCTCTTTCGTGCCTAGAAGTTTAAACGGCAGTTGATAAGGGATAAGTTCATCTTTTTTAGTACATTTATACCGTGCTATTAGATCATCCTCTTTATCCTTAATAAACACATCATATTTGGTAGTAATTCTTGGAGAGGGGTTAGCTAGTTTTTCTTTGATCTCACTATAAAGATCAATAGCTCGATCTGATATTTTGGTTATCAAATCAGGCGAAAGCACAATATTATTATTGAGTGCTTTATGGATAAGCTCATGGGTGTCTGTAATAAACTTTGGCAGATCATAAACATAACGTTTTTGAGGAATACGCTTTAAATCAACTTCGTATTGTAAAAACTCTGTGATGTTGTAGTTCTCTTTGATATGTTCCCAAATCTCTAACGTTTTAGCTCGATGTTTAGAGTTATTGAGCCTATCTTTATGAGTAATTGTACTTACATCAATCAGTCTTATATCATCCATTGCTGTTTTAAAAAGATTGTTGGCATTGTTGAGTAATCCTTCTAGAGTACGAATCCCCATATTTTTAAAATGAACACGGTGCATTTCAAACTCTAAGTTAAAGATAGGCTCTTTAAGATCAAATCCATGATAGGTAAAATAGTCTTGCATGACTTCTTCTTTATCTGATTTATCCAGTTCTATTTTTTTATCATAGAATCTTAGTAAAAATGGTTTCTTACCCACATAGATCGTTTGTGTGCGTTTGGAGTTGCCAAACTCTGAAATGATGTGATACTCTTTTTTCTTAGAAACAAACATCTCTTTAGTGACAAATCCAAAATCATATTGCACAAAGCAGTTAAGATCAGCACGTGAGATTTCAAAGAGTCCTGTTGTGACTTCTTTGAGCAGTTCTTCATTGATGAAGACCAAGAGGTTCTTTAGTCCTATGGTATAGATACCAACGCCTTGAAGCTGTATATGAATATTGTGTTGATAACTTGCTATGTTTGGATTTTTAAACCCTAGTTTGAAATACCCATTAATGTCTCTAAACCAATATACCCCTTTATCTTTACCAAGATACTGTAAAGCAGTATTGCCAAGCGTTACAATCATAGATGAATGAGCGTACGCATAAATATCCGTTTCATGAAGTTTGGTTTGGGCATCAAGTTGGTTTAGAAGATCAAAAAAAGCGTTTTCATACACTTCATTACTTTGAGCAAAGTAGTAAAGCGTATCAATGCCATAAATAGACTTTACTTGCATACAATTCCTTTCTTTTTTTATCATTTTCCGTATGAGAGCGATGTGTTACCAAAAGCATCGCTAAAAGAGAATGGAGGAACCCGAAGCTTAAGGGGACAAAGTCCCCCAAGAGCTTCTCCTGTTCCTCTCCTGTTTTTAAATGCCGTAGAATTTAGCATCACCTATCAAACCAACCTCTACTTCCACATCACTATTGATCTTATCCTCGTATAAAGAGAGCTTCTCTACTGGAATAGCAAGATCAATCAATTGGTTTTTGTACTCACCGTTTTTAAGTGGTACACGTGCCAAGAGTTGAAGTTTGGTTTTACCCTTAATCGTATCCCCTGTTTGCTGATTGGTAAAGTCATTACCTGTAAAGATATTCAGCAAATGTGCTTTGAGTGTTAAAATAGCTAACTCCTTGAATGAAATTAACCAAAGCTTTGATTTATTGTTTTAAAACGATGAAAGTTTAGGAAAAAGAGCGAGGATTTATCTAGGTATTTTTTGCGAAATTTATCGGTATTTTTGCACGTGATAACCAAAACCCATGTTTATTTGAATCTCTTTCCATTCATCGGCTAGGTCTTCATTATGGTTATTAATGGCTTCTTGAATGTGTTGATTTTGAATTGTATGAATCAACTTATGATCAAGAAATTTAAGAGGTATTAAGGGTTCATCATAGCCATCGATTTTATGCATACCTATTTGACCAATACATTGAATGTGATCTATTTTACGCAGATTAATGGTTGTATCAATATCTAAATGGTGCATAATGGTATCGGTAATCTCTTTGGTTTTATACTTTGAAAGGGATAGATTGCATAGTTCTTGGTAAACATGAATTGAAAACGATGTTTTAATACGCTTTTCTGTGATATTGAAAGCATGAAAAAATGAGTATGTATTTAAAAAACTACACGCAAATGCATTAGTAAATGTATCGGAGTTTTCTATTGTACCTTCTGGAAATAAATTTTTAATGTCATAAAGTGGCATAAAGAAATTACGGACTAATTCAAAGGGATGATGGAAAGCTTCTAAATCAGTCCAATATTTCATATGCAGATCATATAAAGAATTAATAAAGCTTTTTTTATCCCTTAGAAGCAGTTTTAAGCCAAAGTGCATACCAAATAATTCAAAAAATGCATACATAGAATTATATTGAAATTGGCATATTTGCATTGTTGTTTCGATATGTTTGATTTGTGAAGAAAGATAATTATCAATATTTTTACTTGCAATTGCATTCTTAGGTAACGTAGAATAAATATGCTTTGAAGACCACGTTTGATAAGCATATAAATTATTAATCGTACTTAACAAGGAGTGAAGTTCACCGCCATTTTTGAGTTTAGTATCAAGATTAGGAATTTCATAATCTTGTAGAACTTGATAAACAGTTTCTATGAACTTTTGAGGTGTTAAATCTTTCAATGTTACATTATTCCTCTAAATGAATATGAAATATTTAATTTGTTGCAAATTTGTTCTAACATCGTATCATTTTTATAGTAACATTTTAAATCTAAAAAGGAATACATCTTGATGAAAAAAGAAAAAGCCTTAACCAAATCCCCTATTGAAGAAAAACCACTCCGTTACCCTGCCCAATCTCTCGATGAAAAGTTAGATGATCTTTTTGTCCAAAAATTTTTAGTTTATATTATTTCACCTATCATTTTCATTATGATTGCTTTTAATGCATGGGTTTCTTATTTTAATAAAGCTATTCCAAATCCTCATTTTTTAACAGTTATAGCCATTATTGTATCAATATGGTCATATTATAAATTTTCTACAAAAATAAACGAAGTAAAAGCACTAAAACAAGGACGTGATGGAGAACGTGAAGTAGGGATGAATCTTGAACTACTTAGAGAACAAGGTTTTAAAGTTTATCATGACATTGTTGGCAAAAATTTTAATTTAGATCATGTTCTTGTTGGCAAAAAAGGTCTCTATGTCATTGAAACAAAAACCTATTCCAAACCCTTAAAAGGTCAATGTAAAGTTGTATATGATGGTGAAAAACTATCTTATAATGGAATATTTGAAAGCGACAAACCAATTATACAAGCCAAAGCGGGTGTAAATTGGCTTAAAAACTATTTAAAAGAAACAACAAAAAAAGAATTCAACGTTTTCCCAGTTGTTGTTTTTCCAGGATGGTTTACTGAGTCTAAAGTACCTTTAAAAGATATTTGGATTTTAAATCCAAAAGGATTAGAAAAATTTATGCAAAATAAACAAGATGAATTTTTGGATGAAGATGTAGCGTTAGTTGCCAATAGAATTGAAATTTATATTAGATCTTTTGAACATAAAAAATAATAAGAAGATATTATAATCAATTTATGGAAAAAATAAGTCAAAATACTCTAAAAAGCTTAATAATATGCTACGTAAAGTTAAGAAGCCAGAAAAAAGACTTTGGAATATGAATTTGGAGATTATGAGTAAGTTGTATAGATAAATTTTTAAAAAGGCTTTAGATGGATGAAGATAATATAAAAAAAATTTATGAGTTATCAGAAAGAATAACTGAACAAAAAATAACCATAGAAAAAGATATTGAAAGAGTTGAATATTCTCTTGAAGCACTAGAAGAAAAATTAAAAGATGATGTGAAACAAGAAATATGGGATATAAAACAAAATATAAAAAAAGTAAGTCAAAATGAAAAAGATATTGCTGTTTTAGATGTAAAAATAAAATCTCTTGAAGATTTATTCGATGCTTATAAAGATATTGTTAAAAACAAAGAAGACAAATGGTATAAAAATTTTAGCTTATGGCTTTCAATATTAGCACTTCTATCTTCAATTGCCTTTGGATATTTAAATTATTCAAAAACTTCAACAATTATTTCACAACAAAGTGGAGACAAAAATGTATCATCCAATAATCAAAAATAAATTAAATGAGCTAAAAGGCATGAAGCAAGTTAATAAATTACTTGATTACATGCCAATTATAGAACTTGTGGATACAAAAATAGAAGGTTTATCAAATTTTATTAATTTTTTAATGGATGATAAAGCAAATTCTATAAAAGAAATAGTAAATAATAAACACTGCTATATAGATTTACCAACATATATAGAAAATGAAATTATTGCAGCCTATGATTTAAAAGATAGCGATAATAAATACAATTTTTTTGTAGAGTTAGATAAAGCTTTTCGAGAAAACTCATGTAAAAATCTTATTCCTATTATTTCATTTGACCATTATTATGAAACGCCAAGAAAAAGCTCTAAAGAAAACATAAACTTCGCTAAAAAAATCATAGATACATTTGACAATTTTGCAATCCGATTATTTGCAGATAGCTCATTTAGGAATGATGATTATACTTTACTATGGCAATTATATGATTTTTATGGAAAAATGATTTCAGATAAAGCTACTTTGATTTTTGATATAGATAAAAATACTGAAAGTTTGACAGAAAATCTAATTAAAGAAATAGTCAAAGAATTCAAAATAAAAAAAATTATTTTGGCTGGAGAAGTTTTAAAAGATAATACAAGGGTGCCAACAGAATTTGATTATCATAGATTATCAAATACTCATTTATTAAATTACAACAAATTAATCAAAAAGACATTACTTGATAAATTAACTATTAATTACTCAGATTATACTCTTGTTGATAAAATTCCATCAAAAATTGAAATAGATCCAGAAAAAGGGTTCCAGTATTATCCATTTATAAAATATACAACTGAAGATGGCAAATTATGCATGTTTACAGCTGATGAAAAGGGAAATTACGAGCAATATCAAGAATTGTGCAGAAGAATAATTTCAGAAATTAGGACCTTTTCTACTAGCCATTGTAGCACATGTAAATTTATTTATGATGTAGCGATGGGAGACCATTCAAAATTTAAGGCTGGTGCAACTTGGAAATATAGGATGATTGCACATCATATAACAACAATGGCTATGTATAAGATAACTTAGCTACATATGTCAAATCTTTTTTATTATCAACAAATGCCTTTAAAGGATTTGGCGATATATTTCTTATTGATTTATATGCGTCAAACCCTCTTTCAAAACGTTTTTTTAGAACAAATCTAAATATCTTTTGTGATTCTGTTTTATTATAGTTTTTAACAAATAAATCAAGTAATTTTGATTTGTCAAAATTTGTTTTAATTGGTATGTTTTTTTGTTTTAAAAAGTATTCTAATTCATTTTTCCATAGTAACTGACCGATAGTTAGTGGTGTAGCTATCTTGTTTATTTTTGCTTTTTTAACTATCTTAAAATCTATCAATCCATTATTCATAAAAGCTTTAATCGTACCAATATGATCGGGAAGATGTAAAGATTCTAAAGTATATTTTTCTTCCCAATAAACAAGATAAACATAATCAAAAATTTCTGCATATCCATTTATTTGTTCATCAAGTCTTTTAGTTGTGTCAAATTCACTTTTGATTTCAAAAGCCAAAGCATGACCATTAGAAACAACCACATCTGCTACTTTCGTTCCATATGAAGTATTTATAGATATTTCAGTAGTAATTGTTTTATCTTGATATCTTGTATCAAGCCAATCAATTAATGCTTTTGTAATAGTTGGTGCGTCAGCTCTTTTTGTCATTTCAATTTTTCCTTATTGTCAAATTATACATAAAATGCTCTTATTATTGACAATAACAATGACATTCACATTGATATATATAATGGTTAAAAGGACTAAAGATATGCAAAGTATATATTTATTTTTAACATCATTAATCTAGAGAAAAAGAAGTCGAACGAAATTTATCTGACAAAATCTACAGTTCAAAAATAAAAAGAGTTTATTTGCAGCTTTATTACTGTGTCCAAATCGTGTCCAAAATAAACAAAAAATGCAGTTTTTTGAAAAAGATAGAATTACGAAAGTCCGTTTTTATGGTCATTTGTTATTTTCTTAAGTTTAATTTAATAAATCCGGCTCCCGCAACCATTTAAAACCCCATGCCATCGTATTTCAAACCACTTTATCGGGCAAAATCACAGAATTTATTATTTTATCAATCACTTGTTTTGATGTTTTAGGTTTAATCGCGATAGATTAATATAAGAAAGAATAGAAGAAAAATCAATTAATCACTCCCTAGGTAAACCCAATGGTGGTCCGTGTAGGCTTCGAACCTACGACCCCATCATTAAGAGTGATATGCTCTACCAACTGAGCTAACGGACCAATTAAGTGAATAAGAACTGAAATTTTATTCCTTACTTGTTAAAAGAGGGATTAAACCTCCTCTAAATGTTCACTTCAAGGAACTATTTTTCAGCATTGTTCTTTTTGGTATGCGCATCATCTAATGCTTTATTGGCTGATTTTTGTATCTCGTTTATGGTTTGTGTTATTTTTGTATTTGCTTCTTCTGCTATTTTTTGAAGAGAAGGAAAAGTGTCATTTGTACCGTTGATTTGATTAAGTGCAAAAATATCTTTCACCAAATATCCCGCCATCAAAAGCAAAACTACATACCAGATAACATTAGGAATTCCAAAGCTTTTATGGCTTCTCTTTCGCTCATCTTGCATCATGAATTGCCCAAGTTCTTGATAAATCGTATTATTGTTATCGTTTGATTGTGTCTGTTTTTTTTGAGAATAGTGTCCTAATAAATTAAGCACATCCTTTTCATTATTGAGCATTGTATGACCTTGATTGTAAGTTTATAGATTGGGTTGATTGCGCAGATTTTACGTTGGGGTATTATAGCACTTTGATGCAGTCTTGTAGACAAATCGTTTGTTATTTGACTCTTTTATAAACAACTTTATGGGTTCCAGCTTCCGTTGATACGGTGTCTTTGTCAATGACTTTATACGTGTTTCCTATTTTAATATCGTCATCAAAAACGATGATATTTTGACCTTGGATGTCATAACTGACCGGCGTTTTCGTGCCAAAAACTGACATACTATTTTTCTCAAATTCAACTTCCATGATGCCTAAAACTGTCTGCGTACGCCATTTTCCAATGAGCGGATTATGATTGATCGTTTGGTCAATTGCGTATTTAACGCCAATGGCAATAAAAAGTAAAATTGCGCCTCCTGTAAAAAGCTTAAAAAGTAACGAAGAACCTTCATTGTGCTTAGGCGCAATAGTTTGTTTAGGTAGTTTTGTTCGTGTATTTTTCGATGTGCTGTTTTTAGGTGTTATTTGCCTCGATTTTGAAGTTGTTTTTTTCTTTATATTTTTATCTGTTTCTTTATCGCCTCGAAGCATTAAATACCTTATCATGAGTGTAATATCTATGGCGATTATAGCATGTTGCATACAAAAAAATTATTTTACATGTAAAAAGAAAAACGCCATCTCATCGTCCTTAAAAGATTGAAGTGCTATAATTTTTCTTTCATTACATGTAAAAACTCGACGCATAAGGTATGCAATGTTTAAAAAATTTATTAATTTATTTAAAGTCAAAGAAGACGATACGCTCAACTACATGGACCCTCATAAAATACTCAAAACAAAAAGACCTCCACTAAGAGACCCTTTAAATCAAGAAGATGAAGATGCATTTTTTCGCGAGTTAGAAGAAGAGCAAGAACTCTTTGAACGGCTCGAACACAATGAATCCCCAAAAGCTAGGGCTTCACAACCACAACCTTCACGCGAATCCGTTTTAAAAAAAATGCGCCAATGTATGCAGGAAAAAGACTGGAATCCCAAACACCATCCTAAGATAATTTTAGGTATCGTATTACTCGGTATAGCAACGATTATTACGTTCATTGCACTGCATGAAACCCCCAATCCATTGATTGGAAAATGGCAACCGCAGAAAAAATCAAATATCTTCGTTCCAACGGGCGATATTGAATTTAAAAAAGATCAATTTTCGGCGAATGGCGGTAGTGTGCCTGTCAAATACGATATTGAAGATGGATATGTTGAAGTGGTTGATATCAACACAAAAATCCGTATTCCTTTTTATATTAAAGATGACAAAATAATTGAATGTACAATCTTAGGTGTCAAAACATCCTATAAGAGAGTGGAAAAATGAGTCTGAAAAAAACCAATGCTGCTCGTTTCTTAGATACGTTGAAACTTCCCTATGAGATGACATCGTATGACGTTGATGAGGAAGACTTGAGTGCAACACATGCTGCGAGTGCTTTAGGGGTTGATGCGGCGTGTGTGTTTAAAACATTGGTCGCACGCGATGATGCGAAGCATATTCTCGTTGCATGTATTCCTGCGGCTGAAGAGATTGACCTGAAGGCACTTGCGCGGATAGCCGGTGTTAAGCGTTGTGAACTTGTTGCCGTAAAAGAGTTATTGGGACTCACGGGCTACATTCGAGGGGGATGTTCACCGTTTGCTATGAAAAAAACCTACCCAACGTTTATTCACCAAAGCGTTCATGAACATGAGAATGTCTATGTCAGTGCGGGACTTAGAGGGGTCCAACTCCGCCTTAGCCCTAGTGTGTTAATCCAAGGTACAAAAGCCCTCTGCGCAGCAATCATCAAACTTTAAAATCACTTTGCTTCCAAAGCTGTTCTTAACTCATCAATGTCTGTATGTGTTCCAATAATGCGCAATGGAACACCTTGGGCATTTCGCTCCATAATGCCCCCTTGGTCCAATATCCATTTATACGTTCCATCTTTGCAGAGCATACGATGTTCATTGCGGTAATGTTCTATTTGTCCACTAAAAAGTGCAGCTAGTTCGTTGAGGCATTGCGTAAAATCATCTGGATGAACACGCGTGCTCCACTCTTCGATTCGATTGCCTATCTCATCTGGTTCGTATCCGAGCATCTTTTTCCATTGATCTGAAAAATAGACCTCATTGGTTGTAGCATTCCAGTCCCATACCCCATGACCTGCAAAATTCATGGCATCACTATAACGTTGTTCATTTTCTAACATGCTTTCCCGCCTTAATGTTACATTGATAAAATCATAGCACTCAAGCGTTGCAAAACTGTTGTATTGAATGATGCAACGCGTTTATAACACTTGAAGTGTACAATGCCATGAAGAAAACTTTGGGAGAAAAAGATGTTTGAATATATCTCTTTTTTTGAAAGAGTTGAAGATTTACATGTAAAACTCGATAGCGGACGTTATCTTTTTTTTGTAGCTGAAAATACAGATATTACACCTTTATCAACCTTAAAAGAGATTGTTTTTACAGGTGCTATCTTCCCTCGCCTCCTCTTTCAAAATACGATACACGACCAAGGTGTCATTGTCGCAAAAATGAGTGATGCTACTTCATATCAAATTATCCCGATGGATGAGTTAAATCAACTGCACGTCGATAATGAGATGAATTCTATCTTAGCGATTATCGATGGATACTCAACTTTGACAGAGCATTTCTTAGAGCTATTATATGCCCTTTTGCCTGAGCAAAGTAAACTGGTTGGTGCCGGAGCTGGAAAAACAAAACTGGACGCTCCTGAACCTGTTTTATTTGATCATGAGAAGCTCTACACCAATTATGCCATTGTTATTTCATCAAAACAGACCATTGGTCTTGGCGTTAAGCATGGATGGAAGCCTGTGATGGGACCTTTTATCGCGACACACAGCGATGGAAACATTTTGCAAAAAATCAATTTTAAAGATGCATATCAAGTCTATCAAACCACCGTAGAGAGAGTCAGTGCTTTTCGTTTTAACACTACACCTTTTATGACAATTGCGCAACGATTTCCTTTAGGTATCGTGCGTTATAACAAAGATTTTATTTTAAGAGAGCCTATCAGTACCGATGGTAGCAATCTTGTTTTAGTCGCTAAAATTGACCCCAATTCTGTTCTATCCATTTTAGAAGCCACCAATGACGATTTGATTCAAGCCGCTGGCGATGCAGCAGCCAATGCATATTATGAACATCCCCTTTGTTCGTCTGTTTTAGTCATTGATTGTATTTCACGCTTTTATTTTTTAGAAAATGCCTATCCTGAAGAGCTTCATGCCATACGCGACGTCTATCCCAATGACGTCATATTGTGGGGCGTCTTGAGCCTTGGAGAGATTGCCAATGCCAATCAAGAAGGTATTGAGTTTTATAACAATACATGTGTTGTAGGCACACTGTAGAGGAGCCTTTCATGTTTCAGTCTATTTCTTTCGTGCGCCAAGACGAGAGTGCAAATATGCTCATCGCTGTTGAGCCAAATTATCTCTTGTTTGTTGCCGATGGTTGCGATGAATCTTCGCTCATAAGCCAGTACCCCAATCATCGCATCTACTCTATTCATATCCCTGCTATCATTTGGGAACAGAAGACTTACCACGATGCAATGTTATTGTGTGAACTGGATGCTGCCACACAGATTGCGTTTTATACCATGCACGATAAGATTAATGCGCCGTGGTTGATAGAGAGTAAAAGTGCTATGCTGTTTGTTCATTGGCTTGATCCTAATATTTATGCCTATTTGGATAATCTTTTTAGCATTACAAATGATGACATTACGCTCGTTGGTGCAGGATGCGGCACAACACTTTCTCCGAGTGCCCCTAGTCTTTTTTTCAATGGAAAACCTTATGATAAAAATGGTTTTTTACTGCTAAGTTCGAACAACTCTATGGCGATTGGAGCCAAGCATGGGGCACATTATTTTAACGGTTTTTATACCGCTCGTATGCACAATAGTAATACCATCGCTACGATTAATGGAGAGAGCGCTTCTGCTTTTTATGCCAAAATGATTCAAAAGCTTTTCCATGAAACCATCAATGATGAATCCATTTTCAAAACAGGACTTAAGTATCCTTTAGGATTAGGAACGACCCAAGAAGAAAAACCGTTGCGTGTTCCTGTGGCGATTGAAGGAGAACACCTCATCACGTCAGGACCGATTGAAGATGGTTCTAACCTCTCTTTTATGCAGTCCATTGTCCCCTCTTTTTTCAATGCTCCCACACTTTCCAGTTTGGAAGCAAAACAAGCAAGCACCGATTTAGCGCATAAAGAGTGTTTTATTATTGAGTGCATGGGAAGAAAAGAGGTATTAGGAACATGTTTTGACGATGAAATTAAAAATCTAGCAAAACAATTTAATACATGCCAACTGGTTTATGGTATCTTATCACTAGGAGAAATAGCCAATCGTTCTGAAAAGTACATTGAGTATTTCAACGAATCTTGCGTGGTAGGAGTCTTCTAAAATGCAACAGCTCAATGAACAATTGCTTATTACTTTTGAATGTGTCAGCGCCATTGGAACATCATTACATCTCAACACGATGGTCGAACATTTTTTACATGTTTTTTCACGTAAAACAGGTGCCATTGCTTCTGCGTATTGGGAATACGATAAGCAAGATAAACAGTACAAGCAGTTGTGTCTTTATGGGAAAAAAGCCTTTGCAAATCTTTTTAAGATACCATCATCTAAAATGTACGATGGACTCATTACCCATGACGCTTCTAGCGGAAAATCCCTTTTACATGTAAAAGTCAATGAAGACTGGATTGTCTTTTTATTTCAAGCCAATAATGAAGAGTTGGAGCTGTTACAATCCATTATTTCCTCATTTCATTCAAAGCTTGAAAACGCTGTTCACGCGTGTAAAAACCACCTTGAATTGCTTGAGATCAACCAGACACTTGAAAAACGCATCGAAGAAGAAGTCTCTAAAAACAGAGAAAAAGACCAACATATTTTACAGCAATCTCGGCTGGCACAAATGGGCGAAATGATTAGCATGATAGCGCACCAATGGCGACAACCACTGGGTTCCATCTCCGCAGTTGCCGCTTCTATCAAACTCAAAACCACGCTCAATCGTTTTGATTACACAACGCCAGAAGGACGCGAAGAGAGCAAAGTGTACTTGCAAGAATCTATGAATAAAATAGAATCGTATGTTCAATTTTTAACACATACCATTGATGATTTTCGAAACTTTTTCAAACCAAACAAACAAAAAGAGAGCGTTACGCTCTCACAACTGGTCAATAAAACACTTGAAATTATCGGAAAAGCATTGGAAATTAATGGTATCACGGTGACCACAGAAGTGCACGCAACCAATGAAATTTTTACCTATGCCAATGAAGTGACGCAAGTCATATTAAACATTCTCAAAAATGCAGAAGATGTCATTAAAGAGCGACATACACCTTCACCTCAAATTCGTATTATCGTAGGCGGTGATGAGACATGGCAAACGATTAGCATTGAAGATAATGCGGGCGGAATTCCAGACGATGTTTTACCCCACATTTTTGAGCCCTACTTTTCCACAAAACATGAAAAGAATGGCACAGGACTGGGACTGTACATGTCAAAGACGATTATTGAAGAGCACTGTGGTGGAGAGATTGCCGCTACAAACACCCAAGTCGGTGCTCGCTTTATGATTAAACTAAAAGAAGGATAATGGATGGCTGCTTATCACACCTTATCAAAGCTGATTAAAAAAGAGTATTTAAAATCAATTATTTTTCCTTTGCTGATGATCGAAGCGATGCTACTTTGGGCGTACTTTTGGAGCAATGCCTATGTCAATGAAACGACAAAAAATGCTCTTATTGAAGAGACAAAAATCCAAATTAAAGAGATTAGCAGTCGCTCTGCTACTATCGTGAATGACGAATTTAAAATGGTCGCCAATTTAACCTCTCTTTTTCAAAAAGAGCATGAGAATTTTTTTGCTTCGTATGACCCTTTACATGTAAAAGCGAATGACTCTTTTTATACGCAATTACCTAATGGCATCATCACTAATACAAAGAAGAAAGACAACTCATGCACCCTCTTCTTTTCTGACATCAAAAAAGAGACTCCAAACCGCATGGAAAAAGCTATTGCGACTGAAAAAATGGACGAATTTTACAACAATATTTTAAGCAGCAATCCCAATATCGCACAAGTCTATTTTAACAGTTACGATTCGATGAATCGCCTCTGCCCGTTTATGCCAGATGCACGCAATCAGTATGCTCACGATATTGATATTCCCAGCTTCAATTTTTATTTTCTTGCCGATGCGAAACATGATCCTGAGAAAAAAGTGGTTTGGACAGATGCATATTTAGACCCAGCAGGTCAAGGATGGATGATTAGCGCCATCGCACCTGTGTATAAAAAGAGTTTTTTAGAAGGCGTTGTTGGGATTGATATTACGATAGAGCAATTGATTAAGAACATTTTATCTATCAAACTGCCTTATGTCTCTATGGCAGTCCTTGTCGATAATAAAGGCAATATCTTGGGAATGAATGAAGCGCTAGAGCCTTTTTTAGGCCTTAAAGAGTTAAAATCACACGATTATCACGCTCCAGTTGAGGCAACAATCAGTAAGCCCCAAGACTTTAATCTCTTTACCAATAAAACTAATGCTTTAGCCATGTATTTGAGTCGTATCATTCAAGAAAACACTGCACTCTCTGAATTTAAAAGTGATAACGCTTCCTTTTTAATTACACAAAATAGTATTCGTGAAACGGGATGGAAATTTATTCTCTTACTAGACCGTGACTCTTTATTGGCAACGAGTATTAAATTGAAGCAAAAAACAGATTTTATCGGTTATGTCGCCTTAGGGTTGATGGCACTTTTTTATCTTATCTTTCTTTTCGTGCTTTTAAATCGTGCGAGCCGTTTCTCGCAGCAGATTTTAAATCCGTTGTATGAGTTGATTGAAGCAACTAAAAATCTAAAAGATAAGCTCATTACCACTAAACTCAAACGTTCTCGTATTTCAGAGATTAACATTCTGCTCGATAACTTTACGGCCATGAGCCATGAACTACAAGACCTTTATGATTCGATGGACAGGAAGATTAAAGAAGGCATTGTGGAAAATATGGAAACGCAAAAAATGATGATTTATCAATCTCGTTTAGCGCAAATGGGTGAGATGATTAGTATGATAGCACATCAATGGAGACAGCCTTTAGGTGCTATTTCAACGGTCACAGCCAGCATCAAGCTAAAACAAAATCTTAAAAAATTTGACTTAGAGACCCCAGAAGGACGCAAGGCGCAAGAAGAATTTTTAACAACAGCCATTGGAAAAATAGAAAACTATATTCAATTTTTAACCAATACCATTGACGATTTTAGAAATTTTTTCCGCCCCGACCAACAGCATGAGAAATGTTCTTTAACTTCCATTATTGAAAAATCACTAAAAATCATCGGTAAAAGTCTAGATGTCCATAAAATCACTTTACATGTAAATAATACTTCTGAGCATGAACTGATGACATATGAAACGCAAGTGACGCAAGTTTTAATTAACATCCTTAAAAATGCACAAGATGCCATACTTGAAAAAAAGTTAGAACATGGTACTATATGGCTCAATGCGTATGAGCAAAATGACCTGTTTATCTTAGAAGTAGAAGATAACGCTGGGGGCATTCTTGAGAGCGTCATCGCGAAAGTTTTTGACCCATATTTCTCAACCAAAACAGAGAAAAATGGCACAGGATTAGGGCTGTATATGTCAAAAACCATTATTGAAGAACATTGTCACGGTTCGTTGCAAGTGTGCAATACGGACAATGGAGCCAAATTTATCATTAAAATACGTGGAGAGTATAGTGCAAATCAGTCTGAATGAACTTTTAGCGCTCACATCTAATCTTCATATATTATATGCAGAAGATGACATTGTTTTACGAGAAAATACAGTTTCTTTACTGAGTGATCTTTTTGAGAAAATTGATGAAGCAAGCGATGGCATTGAAGCGCTTTCATTGTACAAACAAACTCCGTTTGAATACGACATCATCATTACCGATTTAAATATGCCGCATATGAATGGAATGGAACTTATTAAAAGTGTCCAACTGATCAATCCCAATCAGCTCATTATCGTCATATCAGCGCACAATGAAACCGAATATTTTTTAGAAAGTATTCGTAACAATGTCAATGGTTACATTTTAAAACCTATTGATTTTGACCAGCTTCTTGAAACACTCTACAAAGTCTCAACGCTTGCAACAGAGCGTAAAGAGAGTGCCAATAATAAAGCACAGCTTCAACAAATGATTGAAGAAAAAAATGCTCAATTAGAGCATAGTTCACAACTTGTACATGATTTTCTCACAATTGACAAGGTCACAAAACTTCAAAATGCAACGATGCTGTATGCGTTTTTAGATAAGTGTCCAATAGACCACGAACTCACAATTATGCTTTACAACATTGACGATTTTAGTTTTATCAACCAAACCTATGGTATCGACCTTGCCGATGATATTCTCAAAACCGTCGGAGAATACTTGCACTACAATATTGCAGAAGATGTACATTTATACCGTTATAATTCCGATGAATTTGTCATTATTTTTGATCCAAAGATAGTCCATCCTGAGATGTTTGCGGTACAAATACAAGCCTTTTTCCGTGAAACACCCGTGGGTGAATTTCAACATAAACCTCTGTATGTAACCCTATCGTGCGGTATTGCTACCAGTAAAGACCCCTCTTCTCTTCTTCCAAATGCACGTATCGCGTTACGCGAAGCGAAGATGCGAGGGTTACCTAATCAATATAACATTTACAATGCATCTGACCTTTTTCTCAAGCGTTCTGAAAGTGAAACCAATTGGATACAAAAATTTCGTTTAGCGCTTGAAGAAGACCGTGTAGTGCCCTATTTCCAACCTATTGTCGATAACAAAACAGGCGAAATAGCCAAATATGAATGTCTCGCACGCATTGAAGATGATGGTGAAGTCATCTCTCCATCGCATTTTTTAGAAGCGGCTAGACGAAGTGGATTGATGAGCAATCTTACACGCAGTATGATTAATAAATCGTTCAAAATCTTCTCACATCAGAAGGTTGAATTTTCTTTAAATATCACCAATGAAGACCTTTTAAACAGTAGTTTTATCGAATTTTTAATGGCGAAACAAAAACTCTATGAGATTGACCCTACATTCGTTACTTTTGAAATTTTAGAAGATATTATTTTAAGCGATCTTAACCATGTGCCGCTTCAAAACCTCAATATCTTAAAATCAATGGGATACCGTTTAGCATTGGATGATTTTGGAAGTGACAGATCAAATCTCAACCGCTTAGAGAGTGTTGGCGTGAGTTTCCTTAAAATCGATGGTCAGTTTATTAGCGGAATTGATACCAATTTACGCAACCAACATATTGTTGAGACCATTACCAGTATGGCTAAAAAAATGCATATTCAAGTCATTGCAGAGTATGTTGCAACACAAGACGAATATGAGACCGTTAAACGCTTAGGTGTCGATTTTTCGCAAGGATTTTATTTCGATGTCCCACACCTTTTTAGTCACGTTTCGTCGTAAGTTTATAGCCACGATTTTTGAGGTTAATAATAGAATCTTCGTAGCCTAGTTTATCACGCACTCGTTTCACCAAAGCGCGCAGGGTCGAGCTATTGACTTCATCATTCTGCCAAATTTCTTGGGAAAGCTGTTCATTGCGAACAAACGCATTGGCATTTTTAACAAGAATGTACAGTAACGACTCTTCCTTCGTAGTCAATTCTTCTTCAAGACCTTTTACATGTAACGTTTTCATTTTCATATCAAAGACCACGCCATCGTGTAAAACAACCTGCGTTATTTCGCTTTTTGGCTGTACCTGTTGCAACAATGCTGTTGCTTTAATCATCGTATTAATAAGCAACTGCGAATCAAAAGGTTTGGTTAAAAAACTAAAAATTCCTAAATCAATACTTTTGAGAAAATAATCCGTCTCTTTATACGCAGAAATTACAATGACCATTTGAGAGGGTTTTTTCTTCTTAATCTTTTCTATAAGATTCAAACCGTTTTGATTAGGAAGTTGAATATCGCTGATAACAAGGTCATAGGTATTTTCCAAATACTTGGTATAAGCCTCTTCTGCACAGATACATGAATCAATTGTGTCAAAAAAATCTGTTAGAAAAATCGTTAATTCTTCGTTTAAGGCGGTATCATCTTCTACCAGTAGTAAAGATAATGATTGACGCACTTTGCTTCCTCAATTCGTAGATTTATCAGGTAATTTCGCTAGAATTAGGTTAGTATATCAAAAAATACAACACAAATACAACGCGTGGAGTATATAATACATTTACTAAATCCTTAGCTGGAGTTAAGTTATGGAAAATGCTATTGATCAACTTATCGCTTGGAGTAAAGATTTAAATGTTCTTTATGTCGAAGACGATATATCGCTTCGTGAAGAAGTAAGCCTGTTTTTAAGTGATATTTTCAACCAAGTCGATCTGGCCAGCAATGGAGAAGAAGGGCTACAAAAACTCGCAAAAAATCATTACAATCTTGTCATAACAGATATTAGGATGCCTGTCATGGATGGCATCGAGATGATTGAAAAAATTAAAGAACTCTACCCAGAACAACCTGTACTCGTTACCTCAGCACACAATGAAATTGAGTATCTCGTCAAACTGATTAATTTAGGTGTGGATAATTTCATTACAAAACCTTTGCAAAGTGAACAAATTTTTAAAGTTTTACACAAAATTGTTGAGCACATACACCATAAAAAGGAGTTGCGGAAATACGAGCAAGATTTACAAGAAGCTAACACAAAGCTAAAAAAACTTGCCAATATGCAATCAAGGTCACTTGATCTAAAAAGCTCTATTTTAAAATCGTATAAAGAAGCACTTGATAAAGCAACGATTGTTTCCATGACGGATAAATTTGGCGTGATTACCGATGTCAATGAAAATTTTTGTAAAGCGACAGGATACACCAAAGAAGAAATTATCGGAAAAACACACAAATTGATTGGTCACCCACTAACCGATAAAAAGCTCTACACTGAAATTTGGAGAACCATTTTAGAGAAAAAGACATGGCAAGGTCTTCTCATCAACCAAACGCGCGATTTAAGACCGTTGTATCACTTTACAACCATTGTGCCTATTTTAGATAGTAAAGGTGACATTATTGAATTTATAGGCATTATCCAAGATTTAACGGAGCTTCATAAACACAACGAAGAACGCGCACAAGAGAATCTTACTTTAGCAATGAGTCTTAAGGAAAATGAACTCTTAAAGCACATTCCTTTTGCAGCGGCACTGATTCAAGATGATCTTGTATTTAAAAGTCATAATAAACTTTTTGAAGAAATTGTCAGTAGCCATTCTAATGACGATACATTGACGAAACTCACGAATAAATCCCTTCATTTAAAAGAGTTGGTCTATTTTGAAGAAATGGATTATTTTACCAGTATCGAATCCATTAAAAACAATTGGCCCTATGAAGGAGATATAACGTTTAAAGGCTCTATTCAGTCCATCAGTCATATGCAAGAAGTGTTAGTGAAAATTAGCCTTTATTCAGATAAGACATACTTGATTTGTATTATTAAGCAAGAGGATTTTGAATTATGCTGCCAAGTTCAAGAGAGATAGCTTTTCACGCTGCTATTTCTCGCATGAGTTTAGCAGAGGATGATTCTTCCCTTCATATCATTGATAACGAGTGCCATCTCCATATCATTAATCTTGCTGAGCTTAAAATTACGAAAAGCACCTCACTCTCTCGCCTCTATGATCATATGTTATTTGATTATTATAAACGACCTTTTGCCATAGGTAAATCGCTTGCTTATGTCTCTTTTTCACAAAAAGGGGGCGAACATATCATTGACATTCGTTCTAAAATTTTACCTATCCACACACTGCATTACAACGATAATGAAGTTGTCACCAAAGCAGAACTCAGTGAACACGATGCGCTTTTAATCACGGGAAATGAGCGTGGAAGAAGCTATATTATCAGTGCGCAAGATGGAACCTTGCAAGCTGAGTTACCCGTAACCAGTGATACAATCAGCGCTGTGGCGATTAGTGAAGAGTTTCACCTTGCCGCACGTTCCTCTTTTTCAAAAGACCTTGTCGTCTATAAAACCAATAGCTTCAGCATTCTTTTTGAGCAAAAACTGGAAACCGTCATTGAGATGATGGCATTTTTGGACAACCAATATCTCCTAGCCATTTTGCGCAATGGAAAGCTGATTAAAATCGACCTTTACCGCCAACAAATTATCAAAGAAGTCTCTTTGGACCATAGTTTATGGCCTTCGGTACTCTCAATCTCGCACAGTAAAAAGTTTTTATATATTGGCACACGCGAGTCGATGCTGTTTGCTGTTCATATTGAGACGATGGATATTTTGTATCAAGTCAAACTCCCCTATCAAGGAATTACGACGCTGGCTCGCGGTAAACGCTATTTTATGATTGGCTTTAAAACAGGAGAGGTTCTTTTTTACAATCATAGAGAGTTTGAAGAAGAGTTTATCAACTATATTAAATTACGACAAATCAAAGAAGCCGCACTTTTATTTCAAAAAAATATTTTCTTAATGTCACATCGCGAAACGAAAAAAATTTACGAATGCTGGTTAGAAGAGAAAGAGACCATTATGAATCTTCTTTCTCGAGGGGAGATTGCACAAGCACAAGCTTTGGCTGATCCTTATCTGTTTCATCCTAAGTGCAAACTTGAATTTAATGAAATTGAGATGCTGCAACCCGATTTAATGGCACTGCATCGCTATATCAGGAGCTTAAGTTTTGCAGCAGCCTACGACCTTGTGACATCAAAACCGGAGCTGAAACAAAGCTCTCTTTATACGCATATGGAATCCTTATGGAATAAAAACCTTCAAAAAGCACAAATTTTGCTCTCTAGAGACCCTCAACATAACAAAGAGCAAGCCAAAGACACGTTACGCCTCTTTTTAGACGTTGAAGTGAAAAAGCCCATTATTGAGAATATGCTCAAACGCTCAGGCATTTTTACATTAGCCGAGACTTCAGTGAAAGAGAAAAATTTTGCGTTTTATTTCAAACTGGTTGGACAGAATGCGTTCTTAGAATTGACACCTCTGTACCAAAAGGTATTGCAAGTTGCAGAACGCGTCCAACATGAAACACTCAAATATATAGAAGAGAAAAACTATCAGCAAGCGCTGATTCTTGCCGATATTTTACATCAATTCCGACCTTACCAAAATCAAGCCAATCGCTTACGAGAAGCCTCAAAAGCCTTGATGATTTTAGAATATCAAATAACACATCATATGCTGATGGAAGCCGTAAAAACACAAAACCAGTTTCAACTTCAAAGTAATTATGAGCTTATCCAAACACTTGAAGAGATGAAAAAACAGTTTCAAGAAGAACAGCTTATATTACTCGATAAAAAAGAGTATGCAAAAGTTTTTGCAAATCTTGCACCTTATATGGAAATTGCAACATGTAAGCAAAATGTCGCTAATATCATGCGTAAGCTGTATATCGAACAGTTTAAAGATGCTGTTTTAAACCAAAATCAAGCCATTGATTGGGAAAAATCTTTTGTCAATTACTTTCACTATTTTGCAAAAGACAAACTTTTAGTTGAATTTGCCAAAACGTATCAAAAGCTAGAAACGTTGCAACATATTATCGTTTCCAAGCCACCCACTGAAAATCCTAAGTATGTGAAAACACTCTTAAGCAAGCAAAACGAAGCGGTTATTAATAAGAGTTAATCCATCTCATAGGAACGGCTTGTTATAATCAAAACTATTTAAATTAAACATTAAAGGCTTTACAATGAAGGGACTTAAAACGTATGACTACACAAAAGAGCAATTAGCTGCTTTTCAATATGCCATCGTCAAAACAGAAAAAGGTGACATAATCATTAAGCTCAACCCTGAAGAGACTCCTATTGCTGTTGCAAATTTCGCAACGTTAGCCAATGACAAATTTTATGATGGTCTTATTTTTCACCGTGTTATCAAAAACTTTATGGCACAAGGTGGTTGCCCAGATGGAAGAGGAACCGGTGGTCCTGGTTGGTCTATTGCATGTGAATGTAAAGGTCAAAAAAGCAAACACAAACGTGGTTCACTCTCTATGGCACATGCAGGACCAAATACCGGCGGTAGCCAGTTCTTTATCTGTTTTGTTGATTGTCCTCACTTAGATGGAATGCATACCGTTTTTGGCGCAATTGCAAAAGACGATAAAGAGAGCTTTAAAGTGCTTGATAGCATTAATCAAAATGATAAAATCCTTACCATTGAAATTAAAGATAAACTCTAATACCTCATTACATGTAAAGTATTTTTACTTTACATGTAATCTTCTTTTCCCTTCTCTTTTTGCATAAATCAATCTTTGCTTTGTTATAATCTCTCTTTATTTTTTATCAAAGGAACGTTATGATTAGTCGTATTAACTCCCTTTTTCCGTTATGGGCACTTCTTTTTTCAATAACTGCGTATATGATGCCTCAATTTTTCACGCCGTATAAAGCACAAATTGCTCCTTTACTCATTGCCATTATGTTTTTTATGGGTGTCACATTGCGTTTAGAAGATTTCGCACGCGTGCTTAAACAACCAAGAATTATTGCTATCACGGTTGCATTACAATTTTTTATTATGCCTTTTGCGGCATTTCTACTCTCAAAACTGTTTGGATTTTCCACAGAATTACTGGTCGGTATGATACTTGTCGGCGCTGTTTCAGGAGGAACCGCATCCAATGTTATTACCTATTTAGCCAAAGGGGATGTCGCACTTTCCATTACCATGACAATGACCTCTACGCTTCTGTCCGTTTTTGCGACACCTTTTTTAACGTGGATTTATGTCGGGCAGAGTGTTCCTGTTCCAGCACAAAGTATGTTAATAGGAATTTTACAAATGGTAGTTGCGCCCGTTATCTCAGGTGTCATTGTCAATTACTTTTTACATGTCATCATCAAACGCTATGAACCGTATCTTGCAACGTTCTCGATGGTTGCTATTGTATTTATTATCGCCATTGTTGTCTCACTCAATCAAAAGAACATCGCAACCGTTGGGCTCATGACGATTTTGGGGATTATGCTTCATAACGCATCGGGGCTTGCCAGCGGTTATTTTATTACCAAATGGTTAGGGTACGATAAGAAAATTTGTAAAACTGTTGCGATTGAAGTCGGTATGCAAAATTCAGGCCTTGCCGTAGCGCTGGCTATGAAATACTTCACGCCGCTTAGTGCATTACCAGGCGCTATTTTTAGCGTATGGCATAACATCTCTGGCTCTATTCTTGCAGGCTACTGGTCTAAACAAAAATAACCTCTTAGTTCATCCAGAAGCAGCGTTTTCTGACTGGATGAACTCTCAAATATTAGCAGACAACTTACCAACTACTTTTCCTAAAATTTGAACATCATCTGCATTGATGAGCTCAGGTGAATAGGCTTCATTATCGGAGACGAGTGCGACCATGCCATTGGCTTGTAACTGCAAACGTTTAATAAACAACCCAGCAGGCGTTGAGACAATATAAATACCCGCTTTCATCGCATTGGTGTACTCTTTATTGATAAAAACAACATCGCCACTGTAAAGCGTTGGTTCCATAGAATCACCTAAAACATTGATGGCTTGAATGTGCTTTATCATTCCGATGCCTCCAAGTTTAGCGACAATCTCTTCATCGAGTGTCATCATTTCACTCGACTCATCATCGTTTAAAGCCCCACCACCAGCTGAGGCGTAAATATCTTTAAAATAGTGAATGCGTGCAAATTTGTCGGTTTCAACTTGCAAACTCTCCACAATTTGGTCAAATAAAAGCCAATTGATAGATATTTTGCGTTTCGCACAAAATTCTAAAATTTCTTTATAAGGAATTTTATCTCTGTTTTTCATAGTAGCAAGGGTGAGCTGATTAATGCCAAGGGCTTCGGCAACATCTTTATCAAACACTTTTCTATTACCAACTTCTTCGGAAAGAACATCTTTGATTTTATGCAAAACGGCTAATATATCTGGCATTTTTACCCTCCAATATTTCATTTTGAAATATAATTATAGCACATTTTTATTTTTTATTACAATAATGAAAATTTTATAACAGAGGTGCCCTATGAAAAGTATAATCTGTACCCTAAGTCACTCACGTAAAGCATACAATGAATTTATGAATCGTTTTGAACAGAAGATGTTGGTCATCAGCAACAAAATATTTTAAGAAGAGCCTTAGCTCTTCTTTGTGGTTGCCTTTTGAAAGTAGAGCCAAATAATTCCTAAGATACTAAGCAGTATCACTGGAGCCATATAAGGATTATCTGAAAAATACGAGGCAATTTTCATCAAAATTTCACCGGCTTGAAAACTTGCTAGTCCAAGTCCAACAGCCCAGATAATTGCTGAAATAGTGTTAATCGTATGGAATTTCAGTAGAGGATATTTTGTAAGTCCAATTGTAATGGGAACCAACGTTTTTAATCCATAAATAAACTTTTGGATAAAAATAATTTTATCACCATAGCGTTTCATCAAAATATGACTCAATGCCAATTTTCGACGATGTGCTTTGATGTAAGGCATCAACGCTTTTTTATTATAACGTCCCATAGAGAATAAAAAGGCACTGCCAATAACATTGGCTACTGCGGCAATAGCAATAGACGCACTTAAATCCATTTTCCCCGCATAACTCAAAACCCCCGCAGCAATAATCGCAAGCATTCCTCCTCCGAAAGAATACGCAAACAATAAAATATAACCATAGGTCGAAAGAGAACTTAAAATATCTTGCACATGAATCCTTAGTTGCTAATTTGCTGAATTGTTTTCATAAACTCTTCAATGGCATACGAAGAGAGTAACCCATCTGATTCTACAATCTGTTCAGGGGTAATATTATTACCGTAAAGTTCTATATTTTGGTCATGGTCATGTGTCATGACAGAGCCATCAACAGAAAAACCAACAAACAACCCTTCGGTTTTCGTATACGTATAAATTTCCGATTTAAAATCGAGCTCACTGCCTTTACCGACACTCTCCCCTGCAGGACCTGCAGCAACAGAAGCATCCACCCCTAAGGTAATCTTATTACCCATCAGCTTCTTAACGCTGTCTTTGCTTCTAAAGACCATTAAGATGTCTTTGGATTCATAACCAAGTTGTAACCCAAGTCCCGCGCCACCTAATTTAACAAAAAATGGATAGCTCCATGAACCATCATTGCGGCGTACGACCATCACACCATTACCCGTTTTACCGCCTAAAAGCATACTAATTTCAATGGTTTTAGGAAATATAGCTATGGCTTGTGCCGTACTAAAAACTTTTCGCGGAATGGCTTGAGAATCCCGTAACATGCTTTTGAGTGCATTGGAAGAATTGAGTAACTTCTCTTCAGCTGAACCATACAGCAACGTACTGACACACAATGCCATCAAAAGACTGATCCATACTTTTTTCATTTGTCTTTACTCCTTTGATTTTCTACAACATAGTTAAAAAAGGCACCCTCTTGTTGCATAAGCGCTTCATGAGTTCCTGATTCTACAATTTTACCTTTATCTAACACATAAATATAGTCCGCTTTTTTTATCGTACTCAGTCTATGCGCTATGATGATCGTCGTTTTGCCTTCTAAATACGCTTCAAGCGCATTGAATAATTTTGCTTCCGTATGGACATCCAATGCCGAGGTAGATTCATCCAAAATAACAATATTTGGATTTTGAAGAACCATTCTAGCAATTGAAAGACGTTGCCTTTGACCGCCGGAGAGTTTAATCCCATGCTTACCAATTTGTGTTTGTAAACCATCGGGTAGCTCTTCAATAAACTGGTCTAATTGCGCAATTTGTAGTGCTTTATGAATGAGCGCATGGTCACTTTTTTCATCCAGCATTAAATTTTGCGCTATGGTGGCATTAAAAAGCTGTGGATTTTGCAACACTAAAAAAAGGTGATCTCGCACAATATCAAGCCCTATCTCTTTAACGGAAATTCCATCAAAGCAAATATCGCCCTCTTCAAGTGGGTAAAGCCCGACCAAAAGATGCGCCAAGGTTGTTTTACCGCTTCCACTTGCGCCAATTATAGCGATTTTTGAGCCTTTAGGAATATGTAAATTAATGTCTTCCAACACTGTTTTATGCCCATCATAGCTAAAACTCACCTCTTTCACGTCCAAGGCATTTGTGAGCGTTTTTTCAAAAGGATTTTTTACATGTAATCCTATATCTTCTTGCTTAAGCTGTAAAATTTCGTTGATGCGATCCAATGCTTTTTGCGCATTGTGATACGAATATTGAATATTCAAAATATCTTGAATAGGCGGCATCATGACCCAAAGATAACCAAAAATCGCCAACATCGAGCCAATGCTTAAATCTGAATACGCTACAACAAAAATACTTGCAGCGCGAAAAAGCTCAAAACCTGAGAGAAAAATCAAAAAAGAGAGACGATTGGCGCCATCGCTTTTATAGCTAAATAAAATTGAACTGGTTTTAATCGCTTGTGAATGCTCATGGACTTTATCAAAAAACAGTTTTTCTTTGTTGGTAGAACGAATTTGCACAAACATTTCCAATGTTTCGGCTAACGTATCTTGGAAAAGCTCAAATGCTTTGTTTTGCTCTTTTTTAAGTTTCGCTACCTTTTTAGCTAATTTGGTTGTAAACAAAATCACGACAGGATTTAAAATTAAGATGAAAAGTGCTAATTGCCAATGAATCATTAATAAAACAGCACCCACGCCCAAAATAGTTAAAATAGAAATAATCAACCGACTCACAAAAACACCTAAAAAATTATCAATGGTTTCAATATCAACAACCAATAACGATGCCGCTTTACCTGAGCCAAAAAGCTCAAATTGATTCATTGCTACTTTACTCAAATGAGCAAGAACGTCTTCACGAACTTTGAACGCAACATTTTTGGAGACGATGGTAAAGAGTTTTGTTTGCATATAATTGAGCAAGAAAAAAAGTACGCGAAGGACAATAACAGTGATGAGAACTATCGCAATATAGACATACGGTGGCTGATGCGAATGAAATAACGCATCAACAAAATGGGTCACAAATCCCGCTTTTCCTAACAAGACCTCATCAACCAATCGAGGCATTAAAAGTGGAACAGGCGTACTCACAGCCACCGCTAAAAAAGCAACGATATTTGCGATAATCAGCTCTTTTTTATAGCTCTTTACAATGTGAAACAGTGATGTGAATGTATAGAGTGTTTGCATAAAATTTCCAGGTATAAAGTGCAGAATGTAAAGAGCCGAAGCTCTTTACATGTAAAAAGAATTAACGCGCAAAATCAACCGCACGTAACTCGCGAATGACATTGACTTTAATCTCGCCAGGGTATTGAACTTTATCTTCAATCTCTTTGGCAATTTCTTTAGCAAGTAAAACAGCTTCATCGTCATTAATCAATTTTGCATTGGCAATGACACGAATCTCACGACCCGCATTGATGGCGTATACTTGTTTAATACCTTGTTTGTTTTTAGCAATATCTTCAATATCTTGAACACGTTTTAAGAAGCTCTCTAAAACTTCTCTACGCGCACCAGGACGTGCAGCTGAGAGAGTATCTGCGGCGCATACGGCAGCTGATTCAACGGATGTCGGTTCTTCATGTCCATGGTGAGCAAAAATGGCATTAATGACAACATCATGCTCTTTATAACGACGACAGATTTCAGCACCCAAATCAACGTGACTGCCTGCTGTCTCATGGGTTAAAGCTTTACCGATATCATGTAAGATACCTGCGCGGCGTGCAAGAAGGACATCGCCACCCGTTTCAGCGGCAATAATACCCGCAAGGTGTGCAACTTCAAGAGAGTGTCCCAAAGCATTTTGACCATAACTTGCTCTAAATTTAAGACGACCAATGAGTTTCACAAGCTCAGGGTGAACTTTTGTAAGACCTAGGTCAATGACAATATTCTCGCCCTCTTCCATGAGACTTTGATCAAATTCATCTTTGACTTTTTCATAAATACCTTCAATACGTGCAGGTTGAATTCTTCCATCTTGAACCAAGAGTTCAATGAC
Source organism: Sulfurospirillum sp. E15m (assembly GCF_059415145.1). Lineage (NCBI taxonomy): Bacteria > Pseudomonadati > Campylobacterota > Epsilonproteobacteria > Campylobacterales > Sulfurospirillaceae > Sulfurospirillum > Sulfurospirillum sp. E15m. Next base: position 72,064 of record NZ_JCAHZS010000009.1, on the reverse strand, counting down.
TTTAGTTGCAATGGCACGGCGATAGAGGTTAAAACTACTTAAGATAATGGCATTTGGTGTGTCGTCAATAATAATATCAACACCTAAAAGCATCTCAAGCGTTTTGATATTTCGACCCTCTTTACCAATGATACGGCCTTTAAGTTCATCATCTTTAATATTCACAACATTAATCAAACGCTCAGCTGCAAATTCACCGGCAAAGCGGGTTGTCGCTTGCGCTAAAATGTAATTAACGCGTCGTTTGATATCTTGTTTGGCTTCTTCTTCAAGGCGTCTTACTGTATGGGCGATTTCGGCGCGTGATTGTTCTTCTACTTTGGTAAGAACTATCTCTTTCGCTTCATTTTGTGTCAGTCCTGCGGAGCGTTCTAAGACAATTAATGCTTCACTGACTTTGACACTGTATTCATCTTTTAATTGTTTGCCTTCTTCAAATAAAGTCGTTGCGTTCTCTTGTAATACTTGGAGTTCTTCACGTTCTTTGGTTATTTTTTTGAGTTCATCTTTGTACGAACGCTCTTTTTTCTCAAGCTCTAATACCTTTTCGGTATGCTCTTTTTTAAGGCTAATCGTACGATCTTCGTATTTGCGTTTGGCTTCTAGCTCTGCTTCTTTAACTTTTAGATTGCTATTACTAAGGATTAATTCTGCTTCATGCTCTATGGCTTTGGCTTTGGCTCTTGCTTGAGCAACATGTATCTCATAATTGGCAGCTTCCATCTTTTTGGCGATGAAAAATCCTGCAACGCCGCTTACTAGCGCGGCTCCACCGACTGCTAATGACTCTAAGACCATTTTTCCCTCTTTTTATAATAGTTTTATATGGGGTTAAATAAATATCTGCTGCAATATCATGTTCTTCTGCTAATAGAGTGTGTGTCATACAAAGCTCCCTTTGAACAAATAATATTGGAGGTTTAGGTGTCAGAGACTCAAAAAAACGATCGTACATCCCTTTCCCAAAACCAACGCGTTTGAGTGCCCCATCAACCCCAATGACAGGCACGATAGCAAAATCAATGTTTGGTTTAACAGCAAAAGAGTTCTTTGGCTCCTTGATGTTAAATGTTTTCGTGTATAAAGGCAATCTCCATTCTACCATCTTGAAACTAATACCTTCCATAAACGGAACATACACTTTACATTTTCTTCGTCTGCATGTTGCGATTACGTTCGTGACATTGGCTTCAATAGGGAGTGGATTGTACAAAAGAATGGTACGGGCTCTTACAGATTGTAACAGTGATAAAAGCTCTTTCTGAATGATTTTATCACGTTTATAAGTGTTACGTAATGTACTGAGTTTAGCTCTTGCAACGGAGCGAAAGTGTGATTTGTTTTCAAACTTAATTTTTTCCATTGTTGTCACTTTAAGGCTTGTTTGACTACAATCATATCCTTTATAATCTAAAAAAAGGATCACAATGAAATTTTGGATTGCTCTGTTTACCTCTTGCGCCCTACTTTTTTTAAGCGGTTGTTCTTCTGAAAAAAAGAAAGCTGATAACAACATTACAACCAATGAAGAAGTTAAAATAGAGAAGATTGTTTTGCATGATATTACAGGAAAAGAGATAGTCGTTACAACAAAAGACAAAGGATATAGTTTTTCAGGCTATGAAAACAAAGTCGTCTTAGTCAATTTTTTCACTACATGGTGTCCTCCTTGTAAAGCAGAGATTCCCCATTTAATTAGCCTTCAAGAGAAGTATAAAGAGAATTTTGTCATTATTAGTGTTTTACTTGAAGAGAATAAATCCAATGAAGAGATCAGTAATTTTATGAAATTCAATAATATTAATTACATCATTACCAACGGTATCGACAATTTTAAATTTGCACAGAGTGTTGGCGGAGTCAAGAATATTCCATTAATGTTTTTATACGATAAAAATGGACAATACTCAACACATTATGTCGGTGCAATACCCGAAGAGATGATTGATGCCGATATCAAAAAAGTGCTTTAATGTTTAGCTTTATTAAAAAAGGTCTTGATAAAACACTCGGTGCTATTAAAGAGATTCTTCCTGAAAAAGTTGAGAAAATCGACAAGGCTCTTTTGGAAGAAATTTTAATAGAATCTGATATTCCCTATGAATTAGTTGAAGAAATCATTTATTATCTCCCCCCAGCACAAAATGTCGTACGAGCCGATGTTAAACGTGTATTAAAAGCCTACTTTACGTACAAAACACCTGAAGTCACAACAGCACAAAAGCCATTTGTTGAGCTCATTATCGGTGTGAATGGCGCGGGAAAAACAACTACCATTGCCAAACTGGCACACAATTACCAACAAGAGGGACAAAGCGTTCTTTTAGGTGCTGCCGATACCTTCAGGGCTGCGGCTATTGAACAGCTCAAAAGCTGGGCGGAACGTCTTGATGTAGGGATTGTGTACACACAACAAGGGCATGATCCTTCTGCTGTAGCTTATGATACCATTAGCTCTGCAATTGCTAAAAAAATAGACCATGTCATTATTGATACCGCAGGCAGACTTCACAATCAAGTCAATCTTGCAAACGAGCTTAAAAAAATCGTGCGCATTTGCGATAAAGCCCTTCTTGGCGCACCCCACCGCAAAATTTTAATTTTGGATGGAACGCAAGGAACGTCTGCCATTAATCAAGCCAAAGCCTTTCATGAAATGATTCATATTGATGCTATTATTATTACCAAACTTGATGGTACAGCAAAAGGCGGCTCACTTTTTGGTATCGCAAAAGCACTCGAACTGCCTATCGCTTATGTTGGTGTCGGTGAAGGGAAAGATGATTTAATTCCATTTAATCCCGATGATTATATTGATACGATTTTAGATTCAATTTTCACTTCGACCAATGGCTAAAAAACAGATTCTTTTTGAGTGCCAAGCCTGTGGGCATCAAAGCGCAAAATGGCTTGGAAAATGTCCTAATTGTGGGGCATGGGATGAATTCATTGAGCTTTCGCAAAAACAAATTGAAGTGCTCAAAGAGGTCTCTTCAAAACCAAATTCTCCTCAAAGTAGCGCGGCTATTCCAATCACAGAGGTTTTATTTGAACACATTGACCGGTTTAGTTCAGGAGATTCCGAGCTAGATTTGGTTCTTGGTGGAGGCATTGTTGCTGGAAGTTTAACACTCATCGGGGGAAGTCCTGGTGTTGGCAAATCAACCCTCCTTCTAAAAATTGCTGGAAATCTCGCCAAAGAAGGGAAAAAAGTTCTTTACGTCAGTGGTGAAGAATCCTCTAGCCAAATTAAATTACGTGCCAATCGTGTTGATAGCAACTATCCCAATCTTTTTTTACTCTCAGAAATCAGACTGGATACCATTTTTTCTGAATTAGAAAAACAGTCCTTTGAGGTTTTAATTATCGACTCCATCCAAACCATTTACAGTGAAAAAATCGCCTCAGCTCCGGGTAGCGTTTCACAAGTGAGAGAGATTACATTTGAGCTCATGCGTTTTGGGAAAGAGCGTAATATTGCTATTTTTATCATCGGGCATATCACCAAAGATGGTTCTATCGCAGGACCAAGAGTGCTAGAACATATGGTCGATACGGTACTCTATTTTGAAGGTGATTCTTCACGAGAACTCAGACTTCTAAGAGGCTTTAAAAATCGCTTTGGAACCACTAGCGAAGTCGGTATTTTTGAGATGACCAAAATTGGTCTGGTTAGTGCCAAAGATATTTCTAAAAAGTTTTTTACCAGAGGTCGTGCACAAGCAGGCTCTGCTATTACGGTTTTAATGGAAGGAAGTCGTCCTATCGTTTTAGAGGTGCAAGCTTTAGTGAGCGATAGCGGTTACCCCAATCCAAAACGCAGTGCCACAGGATATGAACTCAATCGCCTTACGATGCTTTTAGCGCTTTTGGAGCGAAAACTCGACCTTCCGTTTAATCAATACGATGTCTATATCAATATTGCAGGTGGCATTAAAATCACAGAAACATCCGCTGATTTAGCCATTATTGCCGCTATCATTAGCTCTTATCGTAATCGCCCCATTAGTAAAGATACTGTTTTTATCGGTGAAGTAACATTAATCGGTGATGTACGCGATATTTTCAACCTTGATTTGCGTTTAAAAGAGGCCAAGTCACAACACTTTGAAAAGGCCGTCGTGCCATCGCTTCCGCTTGAAAGTTTAGATGGTGTGAAGTGCTATAACATTGATGAAGTTTCAAAATTAATCGAGTGGATGTAAAATTTTTCAAATTTTAGTCGATATGACTAAGAGTTTAAGATTTACATGTAAAAGAAGGAAGCAAAATGGCTGGTAAAAAACCCGAAGATGGTGACGTCACAGTTGAAAAAAAATCAAAAGGTAACACCGTCCTTATTATCATCATTGTATTATTAGTAGTACTGCTCGTAGGTGGTGGCGCAGCTGCGTTTTTTCTCTTAGGCGGTAGCCATGATGAAGCGACGGTTGCAAATGCGGATACAAGTCATCAAGACGTTAAAACAGAAAAGAAAAAAACAAAAAGATCAACGGACCATCTTGTTATCGGACCAATGTATCCTATGGCGCAATTCGTTGTGAATTTACTCAGCGAAAGTGGTAACCGCTTTTTAAAAGTTTCGATTGATTTAGAACTCAGTGATGCAAAATTACAACCAGAGATGGATCATAAAAAATCGCTTATTCGCGACATTATTATCCGTACATTCTCATCCAAAACGTTTGAAGAAATCAGTACCTTAAAAGGTAAAGATAAACTCAAAGAAGAGGTCCTTGATAAAATCAATGAAAATCTCTCCGATGGTCAAGTTAAAAATATCTACTTTACAGATTTTGTGGTTCAATGATAGGGATTGATATCGTTTCTATTGAACGTATTCGTAAGCTTCAAGAGCGTTTTGGCGATAAAGCGCTCTTAAAGTTTCTCACGCCAGAAGAACTCTCTTTCGTTAAAAATGACGCAACTGCGGCTGGTTTTTATGCGGCAAAAGAAGCCATTTCAAAAGCATTAGGAACAGGTATTAGCGCCACATGCGGTTTTTTTGATATTAAACTCTATAAAGACGCAAAAAATGCGCCTCATTTCACACTTTCTAAACACCTTATAGAAACCTATGCGATTACAGATGTTTCGCTTTCAATCACACACGACAATGGGTTTGCCGTTGCGGTTGCTGTGATAGAAGGGAAAAAAGAATCTCTTCTTTTGTGGCATTAACCACCACCGACAAATTGTAAAAACTCAACACGGTCATTCTCGCATAACTGATACGTTTCCCACTGCTCTTTTTTAATCACGCTCATATTCACAGCCGCCGCCATCACTTTACTTTCAATGCCAAGTTCATTTAAGAGGTCTTGAATGGTTGATGCGTGACTCTCTTTTGCCTCGCCATTAATGATTAGATGCATTCTCTTCTCCTTTACGAAAACATGCCATACAAAATCGTTCTCCCATAAAGGAAGGGTCAATCAATGTTTTCACACGATTGACTTCTTGTTCATAAACTTTAGGAGAGACCTTTTGTGCAAAAAGTTCTAATAATTCAATTAAACCAAAATCGACCAATGCCTTCATTTGAGAGCTAAACTGCTCAATACGAATCCCCTCTTTTTTGAAGGCATGAAAAAGATGGTTAAAACAGACATCATACGTAATATCTGACTGAGCAAAGAAAGTGTCAAAGGACTCTTTCTCTTGTAAAGACTCTTCGACAAGATGGGTTAATGCAAAAAAAGGATGGACGGTGTGCTTTGCATACACACGCAACGAAAAATCTTCCCTTGGCTCTTTTTGACCATAATCAAATGTCACGAATTCAAACCGTTTTGCACATTGTGCCATAGAAGCAGCAAACGGTTCATACCCTAAACACAGCTCACCCTTAGTGATGCCATATTCATGCGCATATGTTCTTGTGATATCATCCATCGTATCAAAATAGGCTGTACCATTCTCAATAAAAAGCATCTGATCCTCTTTGATTACCTCACAAGCAAAGGCATCAAAAATTTCATTGGCGACAAAAAAGGCTTCATGGCACGAAAACGCTTCTAAATCTTTTATATGTAAAAGAGTAATAGCATCGCCAAAGGCTTCATCAAAATATGCTTTTTGCATGGTTTGGTTTTTTGAAAACGGCTCGACGATGACAAAGGTTAAGGTTTGGAGAAGTTCAGGTTTGAGTGTATAGATGAATTGAATCATATCGGCTAATAAATAGCCCTTGTGCGCACCAATTTCAACGACAAAGGCCGATGGACTTAAAAATCCACTCTCTATCGTTGAAATTAATCTTTTAGCGATAGAACCGCCAAAAAACATACTGGTACTCACAGCCGTATAAAAATCACCCTCTTTACCAATGATTCGCTCTTTGGTGTAATAGCCCTCTTTGCCATAGAGCCATTCATGCATATACGCGCTAAATTTCAAACAGGCCTCAACTAAGTGCTTTGCACGCAGTTTCTAAACGTTTGAAGCCTTCATCAATCTCTTCTTTTGAAATCGTAAGAGGCGGTAAGAAACGAAGCGTATTTTGTCCCGCTTTTAGAACCAACAGTCCATTTTCAAACGCTTTTTTAATGATGCTGGCGAGGATATCCGCACTTTTGCAGCGTATTCCACGCATCATGCCAAGACCTTCTACACTTTCGAATAAGGAAGGATATGCCGCGCACACTCTTTTAAGATTTTCTTCAAAATAGATAAGTGTTTTATCAAGCATGCCACTTTGTTTGTACTCATCTAAAATGGCTAACGCCTCAAGTCCAGCACGGGTTGAGAGGAAATTACCACCAAAAGTACTTCCGTGGTCTCCCGCTTCAAAGATGTCTTTATGTTTGGTTACAACCGCACCTATTGGCACACCACCCGCAAGCCCTTTTGCAAGAGTGATGATGTCAGGCTCAATATCATACAACGAGGTTGCCAAAAATTCACCGCTTCTAAAAACACCGCTTTGAACTTCATCAATAATCAATAAAATCTCTTTCTCTTTCAAGAACTTCGCAAGGTGTTGAATTTCCGCTTTTGGAAACGCTTTAACCCCGCCTTCACCTTGTACAAGTTCAATCATAACGGCAATGGTTTCATCATCAATCGCATTGTACAAATCTGCAATGGCTTTAGTATAAGCAAACCCTTCAGGATATGGAGCAAACGCGCTTTTATGAAAGCTCTCTTGTCCTGTTGCTTTCACCGTAGTAATCGTTCTTCCATGAAATGAATGTTCAAGCGTTAAGACTTTGTATTTTTTATTGGCAAATTTTTTCTCGCCGTATTTTCGTGCAAGTTTAATCGCGCCCTCATTGGCTTCGGCTCCTGAGTTTCCAAAGAAAACGCTCACGTCAAACCCTGTGAGTTCATTGATTTTTTTAGCCAGTCTTGCTTGCGGTTCTATCATATATAGATTGGAGGTATGAATGAGATTGCGTGCTTGGTCGCTAATGGCATCGGCTAAGCGTTGATTACCATGTCCGACACTCACAACGCCAATACCACTTGTAAAATCGATATAATCTCTACCCTTATCATCAAAAAGTGTTGCGTTAATTCCGTGTTTAAAATTGACATAATTTCGTGTGTACGTGTGAAGAACGTACTCTTTATCCATTGTTTCTAAATCCATAATTCACTCCTCTAAAAAAATCGCATTATAGCACAAAAGTGCTACCCAATTTTGGGCAACTGCCACTGTTTATAATAAGCCACCAAACGAAGCGTCACACCAAAAGCAAAAACGGCCATAAATGAAAGATAGCCACTGATACTCAATTGTTCAAAAACATACAAAATCGCTCCAACCAACAGAGAAACCGTTCCATAAAATTCACTGGTTAAAAGTAACGGAACACGGTTGAGCAAAATGTCTCTGACGACACCACCTCCAACGGCTGTCACTAATGCCAATAAAATGACGCCAAAAAAATTAAAATCCGCTTGCAATCCAACCAATGCACCTGAAATTGAGAAAGAGACCAATCCCAATGTATCGCTGATAATAAAATAAAACTTCTTCTCGATTTCATCTTTAAGATGTAACTTCAACACGATACTTAATGCAATAACACCAATCACCAAAATAGAAGGCAAAAGGTGCGTAAACGTATACGGCGCACGACTGGCTAAGGTATCACGAACGAGTCCTCCACCTAATGCCGTCAAAAAAGAAGCAATAAAAATACCCAATAAATCCAATCTATCTTTGATAGCCACGTAAAAACCACTCAAAGCAAATGCAATCGTTCCGATAATTTCGGCAACCTCAAGCTCAACCATGGTGCGCCTTTTGTGCATCTAAATAACGCTCTAAAATAACTTTAGCCGCCATGGAGTCAATTTTTCCATCACGCCTTTGGCGGGTAACACCTTGCATCATCTCTTTCGCCTCATTGCTTGAGCCGTATTCGTCTTGATAAATGACCTCATTACTAAATGACAGCAAACTCACAAAATGTTTAATTCTCCGTTCCATCTCTTCACTGCTACTTCCGCCTTTTGGAAGCCCCACAATCAAACATTCAATACCCCACTCTTTTAGAAAAGCATCCACATCTCGCGCCGCTTGGTCGCGATTTTTACGTAAAATTGCTTCATGTGGAGTGACAATATTTGCGCCAAGACATAAGGCTAATCCTATACGTTTTAACCCCACATCGATACATGCCATTTTTTTCACTATGATTACTCGTTGTTGAAATAAGGTATCTATTGTAACCTAGATTGATTTAAAGCGCTCTTTGCAGTTTTACATGTAAAAGGTTTACGGACATCGAAGGTAGGTAAAAAGCGTGTCGTGCCAGAGCTCTTTTTCATTGTAATTTGGCACCAAGCTATTGTTCGATTTTTGAATCAGCGCATTTTCACCCGCTTGCACCATATAACGTGGATAATAATTAGGTTTTCCTAACGCAATAAGAAACGAGCAACTCTGTTTCATATTATCTAAACGCGTACGAAGTGCCTCGGCAAAAAGATTGCGTTTACGCGCATCAATATCGCCAAAATTACTTGTTTTGAGGTTATCTAAAGCTTGTCTTGCCGTTTTATCTAACACTCTGGCGCTATCGTAATTTCCATACGCTATTGCCACAAGATAAAGCTCAACAGCTTGAGGGTATTTTTCTTCTTCAACGCATAACGCGCTGGATTGGAAAAGGGTTTCTGGAGTATACGTGTTTTGAATCTCTGATGTTTCCATACAGTGTTTTGTAGCCTCTTTCGCTTGAATTTCTAAAAAAGGGTTACTGCCACTTATGGCCAAAGAGGGTAAGAGTAAAACCAACCAATAATATTTTTTCATCTATTTTTCCTCTTTACATGTAAAACTACGCGTGCCAATTTTTGCACACATCAACCCAACCTAAAGCCTTAGAATGAAAAGCTAACGCTTCTAATGTTAAGGCAATAGCACTGTTGGCACTGCCTGCTGCTGGATAAACTGTATCGAACCGTTTAAGTGAAACATCTAAGTAGATGGCAACACCCTCATTCACGGCAAAAGGGCAAACGCCACCCACACCATGTCCTATCAAGGTTTCAACATCTTCGTATTTTAGCATCTTCGCTTTTTCTTGAAAATGCTCCTTATATTTTTGGTTGTCAATTTTAGCATCACCCGCCGTAACAATTAACACAGCGTTCTCTCCCCTGTAAAAGGAGAGCGTTTTTGCGATGCGTGCAGGTTCACAGCCCAGTGCAAGTGCGGCTAATTCAACCGTGGCACTAGACTTTGTAAACTCAATCACAGCATCTTCCATATGATGCTCTTTAAAATAGGCTTTTACTGTTTCTATCGCCATGCACTATCCTTTTACATGTAAAAATTACAAAACCGATGTCAGCATCTTGATGCTAAGGCTCATTAAGAGTAATGCAAAAATCTTTTTTAGTTTCGCAACGGGTAAATTATGCGCCATTTTTGCACCAAGAGGTGCTGTAAAAAAACTCACTGCAGAAATCAAAATCACACCAGGAAGATAGACAAAACCTAGCACCATATCTGAAGAAGCGTGCGAGTGAATCATGCCATTGACCATATACCCCACCGTACCTGCGATAGAAAGAGGGAAACCAATTGCAGCCGATGTAGCTATCGCTTTTTTCAAATCAACATTTTGCCAGACCAAAAAAGGAACGGTCAGTGAGCCGCCACCGATAGAGACAAGCGCTGAGACAATACCAATAAACGTGCCACCACCAAAAAGCGCTTTGTTGCTGACAAGTTCACGGCTTGGTTTTGGCTTCTTATCGATTGCCATCTGAATAGACACATAAGCCATAAATACGGCAAAGAAAATAGCAAGTTGAGATGATTTCATGCTAGATGCTAAAAAGGTAGCACCAAAGGTACCTATAATGACACCGCTTGCCATCATTTTAACCACATTCCATTGTACCGCACCTCGTTTATGGTGTGCTCGCATACTTGCATAAGAGGTCATAACAATCGACGCCATAGACGTACCCAGTGCCATATGAACCACTTGTTCAACAGGGACACCTTGTGCCAAGAAAATACTCGTTAAAACGGGAACCATAATGCCGCCACCGCCTATACCCAAAAGCCCTGCCATAAAGCCGACCACGGCTCCTAAAACCAAAAATGCAAGTATCCATTCAAAACCAATCATTTCTTATCCTTCATGCGCGTTTAATGCGCCCATTTTCAACGATTATTTGTCCTAAACATTCGTACTCAAACACTTCTTTGCTAAAACGTTCAACGGCATCGTGGTACAAAGGTTGCGTGTCACAGTACGCTAAAAATGCGTTCTCTTCGACATTAGATGTGGAGCCAAAACGTCCACAGAACGTTTCAATATCATCAATTGATTTTGCCAAGTTTTGCTTTAATAACCAATGTGTGCCTTCACTTTCACCTAAACGTTGGGGTAACACATAGATTTGCTTTTGCATCTTAAGGGCGTATTCAATGCTTCGCATGCTACCACTTTTCAAATCGGCTTGTGTGACAATAAGCTCGTCTCCCAGGGCAACAACCAGCTCATTACGCAGCGGGAAATTCCATTTTGTTGAGGGCTTACCTGCCTCAAATTGACTGATGACCAATCCGTGTAATTCGATTTCCGCAATCAGTTTTTGATTGATAGCAGGATAGCGTATGTCAAGCCCCGTACCTGCGACCATAATGGTATTGTTGCTTTGTGCCCCCAAGTGCGCTATCGCATCAACACCTTGTGCGCCACCGCTGACAATACATAAACCGTTTTGAGAAAGTTTGCGAGCTAACATCTGTGTATAGGCTTTGGTGTAAGCACTTGGACGGCGTGTACCGACAATTGCGATTTTAGGGCGTTTCAAAAGAGAGATGTTTCCTAAAAAATACAAAGCAGAAGGATAGACTTTCATGCTCTCTAATTCAGGAATATGAAAGTCTATGGTTTGAAACATCACAAATCTTTAAGATAAACGAGATCAACACCTTCTAAGAGATCTTTAGAATCTCGCAAGACTTCCAACGTATTTTTATGAGGATGCCCAATAGCAATCGCATAACCATTTTTCTTGGCCTTTACCACAGCTTGGCGCAATTGTTCACGAATTAAAGGCTTATCCAGTGAGTTATCTAAAAAGACATCTCGTGAATATAAGAACATGTCATATTTTTTGCAAATAACAGGAGCTTTACTGCTTCCAATTGTCCGACTGTCCACAAAAATCAACCCATTTTCTTTCATCACTTTGATTAAACGATCCATAGCATTATAATCAGCCGTGTAGGAGCCACCGGTATGGTTGTTATAGTATTTAATTTGAGGGAACCACTCTTTAATACGCTTGATGCGTCGTTCAATAACATCAATGCCATCGGTTGTATTGAGGGTATCTTCCTCTGGGCGAGAGTAGTATTTTGATTCTAACGGCAAGTGAATCATTGCAAATTCAAACTCATGAGAAAGACGAACGGTTTCTGGATGCCCTTTGGTTGGCGGGAAAAAAGAGGGGGTTACCTTATACGGAATCTCTTTAATCAAACGTGTCTGCCAAGGAAAAGAAACATCATCTAAGATAATCGCTAGCCTTGGCGTTGTCCCAGCAGGATACTTTTTACGAATCACTTCTGTGGGTTTAGAGACTATTTTTTCATCTTTTAAACTACGTTGGTACTCTTGAACTTCAGAGCGGTCATGATTTTTATCATCTTCTTTAACCGAAGTAGCCACTTTAGGCACGCTACTTTCCATTGCAGGAGTTGCAGTGGAGGCAACACTTTGATTGTTTTCAGGAAAAACGGCAGGCTCTTTGGTGGTGAGATTGCTTTCTTGCGTGGTTGTTGTGGTTTTTGGCGTCGTTGTTGTATTGCTTTCATTGGATTCTGCTGTTGGCACAGGAGGAAGCGTTGCCAAACGTGTTTTTTCATCATCCAACATCTGCTTCATTTTGCGCATTAACTCATCTGTTGATGCATTTTGTTGCTGCTGAATAGCTTTGTAATGCTGATACGAGGTTGTCATGTAGAGATAACCGCCAAAGGCGATCATCACCAACGTTAATACGAACATAATCATCAAGCTGTATTTTTTCAAAGTGCTTGAACGAATCTCTTGATGCGAAGGCGTTACTTTTTTTGTCTGTTTTTCTTTATTTTTTTTTACCATAAATTACATTACTTTCCAAGAATTACTTCAACTTCTAAGAATTCCAGATTTTGATTATTGTGAGAAGTAATTTTAACATCTTCTACTTTGGTGTATTTTTTGATGACATCAATTAAGTCATTGCGAAGGTCATCTAAATACGGTAACTTACAACTAGCCCTTTCATGTGCTAGCATAATTTTAAGGCGGTCTTTTGCGACATGCGCTGTATTTTTATTGCGCCCAAAAAGTGAATCAAAAAAACTCATTTGAAAATTCCTTTGATAGTTGCAAGAAGTCCTTTCTTCGCTCTAATATCAAGAAACTCAACCTCTTCTCCTAAAATGCGACGTGCAATGCGACGATAGGCTTCAGCCGCAAGCGATTTATCTTTTGTCACAATAGGTGTTCCTGTGTTGGTCGAAGTGATAATGTCTTCATCATCAGGAACAATACCAATGAGTGGCAAGGCTAAAATGCTCAACACATCTTCAACACTGAGCATATTGCCAGCATCGACCATTTCAGGTTTAATGCGGTTAATAATAACATGCTTTTCAACTTCTTGTCCATTGGTTGCTTTTTCACTTTTAGCATCGATGATTCCAATAACACGATCTGCATCGCGTACAGAACTTACGTCCGGTGTCGAAACGATGAGTGCTCGATCTGCAAGAAAAATAGAGTGTTCAAATCCACTCTCAATTCCAGCGGGTGAGTCGATTAAGATAATGTCAAAGTTCTCTTTGAGGCTTTCTATCAAAGCTTTGACTTTTTCTTTACTTAAAATGTCTTTATCTTTTGTCTGACTTGCAGGTAAGAAATAAAGGGTTTTGGATTTTTTATCATTAATCAGTGCTTGAGCAAGGTTACAACGACCTTCCATGACATCGACAACATCATACACAATGCGGTTTTCAAGACCTAAAATCATATCTAGATTTCTAAGACCTATATCAAAGTCAATTGCTACAACTTTTTTACCTAAATTTGCAAGTCCAACGGCTAGGTTTGCGGTTGTTGTTGATTTACCAACACCACCTTTACCAGACGTTACGGTAATCACAATACCCATGTAACCTCTTTATGTGTTCAAAATCTTATTTGTAATGCACTATTCGTGAGCACAATAAGACCTAAAGCGTTATTATGCTCATAGTTAGATTAAAAAACTTTGCTAGCATTAATACTAGCAAAGTAACCTAATTTAGTTTTTATCTTTGTTAATGATTTTTTTAGAAGTAATCCAAGGCATCATTGCTCTTAGTTTTTCACCTGTTTTATTAAGCAGACTTCTCTCTGTTTTTGCACGTTCAGCATTCATACGGGTGTATCCTGCTTTTCGCTCTAAAATAAAATCTTTTGCAAAACGACCATCTTGGATTTCAGCTAAAATCTCTTTCATGGCTGCTTTTGACTCAGCATTGATCACACGTTTTCCACTCACATAATCACCATACTCTGCTGTATTAGAGATAGAATAACGCATATCAGCGATACCGCCTTGGTACATCAAATCAACGATGAGTTTAAGTTCATGTAAACACTCAAAATATGCCATCTCAGGTTCGTAACCCGCTTCTACTAATGTCTGAAAACCAGCTTCAACAAGAGAGGTGACACCACCACAAAGAACGGCTTGCTCACCAAATAAGTCAGTCTCAGTCTCGTCTTTGAAGGTTGTCTCAATAATACCTGTTCGTCCACCACCGATAGCAGATGCGTAGCTCAGTGCCAATGCTTTTGCTGAACCTGTTGCGTCTTGATCTACGGCAATAAGATCAGGAATACCACCGCCATTAACAAACTCACTTCTTACCGTATGACCAGGTGCTTTTGGAGCAATCATGATACAATCAATACCTTTTGGAGTGATAATTTGACCATAATGGATATTGAAACCATGACCAAATGCAATCGCTTTGCCCGCACTTAAATTGGGTTTAATTTCTGCGGCAAACACATCGCTTTGTAACTCATCTGGCAATAAAATCATAATAACATCTGCGTATTTCGTTGCATCGCCAACGCTCATTACACGAAAGCCTTTAGCTTCTGCTTTTGCCCATGAACTGCCATCTTTTCTAAGACCAACAACGACTTCAACACCACTATCACGAAGATTTTCTGCATGTGCATGTCCTTGAGAACCAAAACCAATCATCGCAACTTTTTTTGAACGAATGATGCTTAAATCACAATCTTTGTCATAATAGACGGTTATTGCCATATCTGAATCCTTATAATGTAATATAAATTTCACGCATTTTACAGAATAGTTACTTAAAAACTTTACATGTAAAAAGGCAAAAGGAAACTATAAACGAACTACCGCTAAAATGTGGTAACTAACATTTACTAGGAATCAATTATGGATGAGAATATTTTAAAGAAAATTAAAGCTCTACCCCCACTTGATGACACGGTTGTAAAAATTCAGCGTATTTGCGTCGATAAAAATAGTTCTTTAGCAGATCTTGTTAAAGTGGTTGAGAGCGATCCAATGCTAACAGCTAATATTTTAAAATCGTCCAATTCACCTTTGTACGGATTTAGCCGTGAGATTAAAAATATCGCACATGCTGTCTCTTTATTTGGTATGGCAACCGTACGAGGCTTTGCACTCTCAAGTGCCATTAAACAGAATATTAAAATCAATCTTGAACCGTATCATTTAAACAACAACACTTTTCTTGAAATCAGTACCCTTCAAAGTACCTTCATGTTTAAGTGGTATTCCAAAGTCAATAAAGCGATGCTTGATATTTTACAACCGGCCTCTTTTATGATGGAAGTCGGTAAAATCATTATTGCGCACGAATTAATTGAACAAAACAAAGATGAAGCGTTTAAACATGCTCTTCTTGCGATTAAAACGCCTTCGGAACTTTCTGCTTTAGAAAAAGAGTATGTTGGCTTCGCTAATGAGGAGATTACCGCTAAGATTTTTGAACAATGGAATTTGGAGAGCGAGCTCGTCGAATCCATCAAATTCTCAGTCACGCCACAAGATGCGCAAGAGCATATTCGCCCTTTTGCACAAGCCTTGCATATTGTTCAAAGCAGTATTAATATTTTTGCACAACTCAGCGATACCTCGATTCAAAATACACTGGCATTACTGGATGCATACGGCATTGAGCATGAGGCATATCTTCAAACGGTAGAGCAATTTAAACAGTGAAAGATTTTCTACTAAGCCTTATAGAAGGAGTGGCACAAAAAGATGTGCCAGCCTCTTTTCTCCCACACTTTCAAGCCCTCCTTCAGTTAGGAGCCCTTAATTTAAAAAATGGTCTTTATCTGCTTGATAATTCCTATGTCGTAGGAAAACTCGACGTCGCTTTTAGCGGAACAGGCTTTCTAAGCTCATTCGACACGGCACTCTCTAAAGATATTTTAATAGAAGCCTCTGGTCTTCATGGTGCCATGCGTGGTGATTTAGTCGTAGCAAAAAGGGTTATTAACAAGAAAAGTCGCAGACCTAAAGCAGTTGTCGTCTATATCGCTCAACGCGCTTTTGCCAAAAGTATCGTTTATACCAAAATGCAAAAAGGCAAAGTGGTTGGTATTAATATCAAAAACGAGTCGCTTTTTGAAATCACTGCAAGCCAAAAATCACTCAAACAACTCCCCTTTGGTTCTGTTTTAAAAGTCGATAACACAACCAATACTATCGAAGAAGTCTTAGGCGTTTTAGAAGATCCGCTGGTTGATGAGAAAATTTCATTAGCACTCTTTGAAAAAAAAGAACATTTTAGCAAAGAAGCAGAAGCGGAAGCCAAGAGTCATGGTGATTTTGTTGAAAAGTCCTATTATCCCAACCGAGTAGATTTGACACACTTGCCCTTTTGTACGATTGATCCTGTGGACGCAAAAGATTTTGATGATGCTATTTATTTTGATACCGCCAATCACATTTTATACGTTGCTATCGCTGATGTAAGCGAATATGTGTATGCGATGGGAGCCATTGATAAAGAAGCCGTTGAACGTGGCTTTTCTATCTATTTTCCCCACAAATCCATACCGATGCTTCCACGTGCTTTAAGTGAAAATATCTGCTCGCTCAAACCCAATGTGGACAGACTGGCCTATACGTTTAAAATCACTCTTGATCCGCTTACATGTAAACCACTCAAAGAAGAACTTTTTGAGAGCATCATTCACTCAACCAAACGTTATACCTACGAAAAAATTGATCTTTTTTTACAAGGAAATGTTGCAGACGCCGATGCAGCGGATAAAACTATTTTAGAGTATCTCTTACCACTGCAGACGCTCACCCAAAAGCTACGAACGCTACGACTTGAAAACGCTTTTTCGTTTCGCTCTTCCGAAGTAAGAATGCGCGTCGATGAAAACCAAAACTTAGTCTCAACCCTTATAGAAGAAGAGACGCCATCGCACGGGTTGATTGAAGATTGTATGCTTTTAGCGAATAAAGCAGCTGCAAAAAAATTAGGCTTTGGAATTTTCAGAACTCATGAAAGCCCTTCATACGAGCGCATGGAAGCTCTTTTAAATGACCTTGCGCTGATTGGTATTAATGCTAAATTAATCGCAAATATTCCTAAAATGATTCAAGACATACAGATAAAAGCAGATGCATTAGGGCTACGCGATGAAGTTGATAAACTCATCATTAAAAGCCAAAAGAAAGCCATTTATGAGCCAGAGAACAAAGGACATTTTGGTCTTGGTTTTGACATCTATACGCACTTCACTTCACCTATTAGACGTTACAGCGATTTAACACTGCATCGCCTTTTAAAAGCAAAATGTGCTAATGACGATAAAAAGTTAAATTTTTTGCTCAAAGACATTGCCGCCTTATGTGAAAAAATAAGCTTGCTTGAGAGAGAAAGCGATAAAGTCGCATGGGATTATATGGACCGTAAATTTGCACGCTATATGGCCTTACATGTCGGTGAAAATTTTAGGGCTATCGTGGTCGATGCAGAACAAAATCCTATTGCAAAACTGGATGATGAGCTCAAAGGCGCTCGTATTTTTTTACTTGATAATGATGTCCATCTCTTACAACGCATTGAGATTAAAATTGTTGAAAGCAATATCGCAACCGCTCGCATTTATGCACGAGTTACAAGGAGTTTTGATGTATAAAAAAGAGTTTGAGAACCTATTAAGAACAGGGAAACCACTCAAATCGTCTCTTTTTTATGGGGCATGTTCCTACCAAAACAATCTTTTAGCTTCACAACTGCTCACAACATTAAATGTACAAACCGATGAGAAATTGATGATGTACTACGATGAGTACCATTTTAGTTCTGCTAAAAACTTTCTTTCACAATCTTCTTTATTTGGTGATCGCAATATTTTGATTTTAAAGACAGATAAAACGCTTCCTTCAAAAGAGTTGGATGTATTGATTGATTTGTGCTTAAAAAATGATTCAAGTTACTTTATCTACCAATATTTCGGAGAAGACAAGAAAGCTACTCCGATGACAAAACTATTTGAAAAACAGAATAATGCTCTTTTTGTACGACTTTTTAAAGCGGATTTTAACGAAGCCTTACAGCTTTTACAAAATCATGCGCGTGCGATTGGGCTTACAATTGATCGTTATGCCTTGCAACATCTTTACATGATTCAGATGGAAGATTTATCGTTATGCATCAACGAGTGTGAAAAACTTTTAGTCTTAGATAAAGAGATTACAACCAATGATATTAATACCCATGTTTATGGACTAGGTGCTGTTTCAATGGACCACTTTATTACCAAACTACTTGAGAAAAAAGATATCAAAGATGAATTTATCCGTATGGTTGAAGGCGATGGTATTGAAGAGATGCGCATCATTAATGCCCTTCAAACACACATATCTCAACTGTTTATGTTTCATGCGTATATTAAATTGCATGGTTCTTTTGATGCAAAAGCCATTTTAGGCTACCCTCTTCCTCCACAGCTTGCAAATGAAAGGTCTAGACAATCGATAAAGCTTGATCTTGCGACCTATCATAAACTCCTATCGCTTCTTACTGACGCAGAGTATCGCCTGAAAAAAATGGGCAATATTGAAAAAACAAGCTACCTGCTTTCAAACTTAATAAAATTTCAAAGTTATTTATAGTATAATCCACGCCTATTCTAAAAATCCTTACTCAAATAACACTATTTGGGTGAAATCCATAAGGAGACACTATGCGACATTATGAGTTGCTTGTTGTAGTAAAACCTACACTAACGGTAGAAGAGCTACAAGCAAAACTAGGCTTTCTAAAAGAAATTTTAGAAAAAAATGGTGCAGTTATTGCTGCAACACTTGAGATGGGTACACGCAAACTTGCGTATCAAATTGATAAATTTGAGCGTGGTTCTTACGTAGTATTTTACTTCACTGCCCCTACAGCTGCCATTGCAGAAGTTGAGCGTATCATCAGAATTACTGAAGAATTTATCCGCTTTATGACAGTTAAATTTGAAAATCAAAAAGAACTTAGATTCTGGACAAAACAAGTTGAGAAAATCACTAAAAAAAGTGATGCACCAGCATCTGTTGTTGAATCTAAAGAGATTGTAGAAGAACCAACCGTTACAACTGAAGCTTAATTAAGGAGCCATGATGTTCAATAGAGTAATTATGCTTGGTAACCTCACACGTGATTGTGAACTTCGTTATTTACCAAACGGTGGCGCAGTTTGTACCACAGGTCTTGCAACCAATCGACGCTTCAAAAAGCAAGATGGTAGTCAAGGTGAAGAAGTTTGCTTTATCGACATCACCTTTTTTGGACGAACCGCAGAAATCGCCAATCAATACTTAAGCCGTGGCAAAAAAGTATTGGTTGAGGGTCGTTTAAAATTGGATCAATGGACAGATCAAACCGGTGTAAAGCGCTCTAAGCACTCTATTACCGTTGAGACACTCCAAATGATAGATGCTCGCGGACAAAGTGAAGGTGACATGAGCGGTAGTTATGGTGAAGGTACGCCTAATGTTGGTTACACACCAAGCCAAAAACCTACCAATGCTCCAAGACAATCTACTCCTGAATTTAGTGGTCATGAAATTCCAGACATCGATATTAACGATGATGAAATACCGTTTTAGCGATTTTTACATAACACTGTAAAAATATCTGCCTTGAAAAAGGCAAGCTTTAGTGACGATTAGGCTTTGCCTAAGAGTCGTTATAAAAATAAGTAAAGGATAAAAAATGGCAGAGAAAAGAAAATTTGCACGCAAATACTGCAAATACTGTGAAGCAAAAATTGAATACGTAGATTACAAAGATGCAAAAATTTTGAGACACTCACTTTCTGAGAGATACAAAATTATGCCACGTCGTTTGACAGGAAACTGCAAAAGACATCAAGAAATGGTAGAATTAGCAATCAAACGCGCTCGTGCGACTGCAGTTATTCCATACATCATCGACACTAAAAAAGTGGTTGCAGTTCCATTCGAGCAACTTCAACAATAACGTTTACATGTAAAGCTAGATGGTCGCCCATCTAGCTTCTTCTTTTTATTTCACTAACGCATACTCCAACACTTCTTCCACACGTGATACAGGGATAATCTTCATCTTCTCTTTGACTTCATCCGGAATTTCATCCAAATCTTTTTCATAGTTTTTCTTAGGAATCAATGCCGTTTTAATTTTTGCTTTGTACGCTGCGATAAGTTTCTCTTTCAGCCCACCGATTGGCAAAACTTTCCCTGTTAAAGTAAGTTCTCCCGTCATTGCGATATCGCTCTTAACCTTTTTATCGCATAAAATAGACGCAATAGCTGTTGCCATCGTGATACCAGCACTTGGACCATCTTTTGGCGTAGCGCCCTCAGGAACGTGTATATGAAGGTCATAACGTCTGTACACATCACTTGGTTCTACTTTTCTAGCACTCTCTTCTTTGTCAAGTCCTGAGGTAGGGATGATAGAAAGGGGAACATCAATTTTGCCATTATCAATCAACACTTTCACGACACTCAGTGCAATTTTGGCTGATTCTTTCATAACATCACCCAGTGAACCTGTGATTTGAATGCCACCTTTGCCTTGAATACGAATGGCTTCAACTTTAAGAACATCGCCTCCAACACTTGTCCACGCTAAACCATTGACGATGCCGATGCTATTTTCTTTATCAACCTCATCAATTTCAAACACCGTTTTTGGTAGATACTCTTTAAGATTCGTATGCGTGATGCTGACTTTATCTAACGTTGGGTTCAACAAAAGTTGTTTAGCCACTTTACGCAAGATATCCGCAATTCTTCGGCGCAAGTTTCGCACACCTGATTCGCGGGTATAATTGGCAATGACCAACTGTAAAGTAGGCTTTGAGATATTCACTTCATTATTTTTCAAGCCATGTTTTTTCAACTCTTGAGGGATAAGATATTTTTTCGCTATCTCATATTTCTCTTGAGGTGTATAAGAATTGACAGAGATAAACTCCATACGGTCTCGTAGTGGCGCAGGAATTGAGCCTACTTCATTTGCGGTAGCAATAAAAATAACTTTACTCAGGTCAATATTAAAGTTTAGATAATAATCTCTAAATTTATTATTTTGCTCAGGGTCAAGAACCTCTAACAAGACTGCTGTTGGGTCGCCTCTAAAGCTTCGCGCTACTTTATCGATTTCATCGAGTACCACAACAGGATTCATCTCGCCTGCTTCAATAATCCCTTGCACGATACGCCCTGGCATTGCGCCAATATACGTACGTCTGTGACCTCTTAGCTCATTGACATCTTCTAAACCGCCCAAAGCGATGCGCACAAGTTTACGCTTGAGTGCTTTTGCAATGGAGTTTGCTAGAGATGTTTTACCCACACCTGGAGGTCCTGCAAAACATAAAATAGCACCATTGGCTGATTTGTCAGCAATACCACGTTTTGAGAGCAATTCGCGCACTGCAAAAAACTCTTCGATACGCTCTTTTGGTTTTTCAAGCGAATAATGGTCCTTGTCAAGTTGTGATTTGACTTCTGCAACATCCAAGCTTTTTTTGGCAGCTTTGCCAAAAGGAATCTCAATCACCCAATCCAAATAGCTTTGAATTAAGTTTGCATCGGCAGAATCAGGATGCATTCTTGAAAGTTTATCTATCTGTTTTTTGATTTCTTTATAAGCGTCCTCTTCCATATACTCTTTTTTGGCTTCAAGCTTTTTACGATACTCTTCAATCTCTTCTTCGCGTTGATTGTCCGTTCCTAGCTCTTTTTGAATCTGTTTGAGTTGTTCTTTTAAAAAATACTCTTTGTTCACTTTTTCAATCTGAGAATGCACTTTCGTTTTAATCTCTTTTTTAAGTCTGCTTGACTCAATCTCTTCAATGACATAGTCAATGAGTTGCAAAAGCCTTGTTTCATCATCAATTTCGACAAACAATTTATAGGCTTGCTCTTTCTTTAGCTTCATACTACTTGCAACTAAATCAGTAATACGGTGTACATCGCTGTTATCTTCAATGGTTTTAAGAAGGTCAGGTGGAAATTGACTACCAAGTGATGAGAGTTGTGTGATTTTTTCTCTTAAAACTGCCAAAGTAGCTTCAACTTTAATCGCTTCAGAGCGATGTGTTTGAATAACATCGATGGTCGCACGTAAAGGCGTAGAAGAGAGTTCTTTTAGTATCTTTCCTTTTTGCATCCCTTGGAACAAAATCTTAACACGCCCATCAGGCAATTCAACTTTACGCATGATAGAGCCGATAACACCCGCAGGATAAATAGCATTAAAATTTCTTCCTTGTTCAGCACCTACTTTGGCTGTACAAACCATAACTAAAGAGTTATGATCGAGTGCATCGTTTGCTGCTCTGATATTTTCTTCATCTGAGAGGAAAAGAGGTGAAATCATAAAAGGGTATAAAAATAAATTATCCTCAACAATGATGGGGATGTCCGCAGGAAATGCGGTATAGTCGCTGAGCTTCATATGTGAACTCTCCATTGTGTTTTATTTGTAATTATAGTTTACATGTAAGAGCATAAGAGCTAGGCTCTTATGCGATAATTAGATTATATAGTAAAGAAGTAAATAAAAAGTCTATTTTTCAAACCAAGAGCGATACCAAGGAATCTTTGGTTCTATAATTTCTGCATTGCCGAGGGATGATTTTTGAAGTTTTTCATCATACATCTTTGCCGCATCTGGTTTATCAACTCTGCCATACAAACCTTTAATATTTTCATCCAAGAAGTATTCTCCAAGCTCAAGTCTGACCAAAATCGTTTCGGCTAAAGGGCGAAATTTTGAATTGGGATATTTGCTGATAAACTCTTTGGTTTGTTTAATCGTGTCCATTAAAAGTTGTTGATTACGATTTGGATTTGGGAAAGCTTCATAATTGGCTTTGATTTTCATAAAACGAACATGGTCTGCATTTTCTTTACTACCATAGCGTTTAAGATACTCATCGAGATAAAAGTTTGCTAAGACATACTCTTCATCTTGCATATGGGCATTTGCCAACATCATCATGGCTTCAGGAAGCAATGGAGATTCTATATGTTCACTCACCAATGAAGTATAAAACGAATCGGCTTTTTCTAAATCTTGTGCTTTAATCTCTTTGGCGATTTGCTCATACCAATACGTTGCTGGCATGTTATAAACTTCTTTTGTTTTAGAAGCACAACCACTAATTAAAGCTACTAATGACGCTGCAACAAGAACATTTGTTATCTTCATTCACGCTATCCTTTGTGTTAAAAAGACTATTGTATCCTCTTTTTTTTTATCTTAATATAAAAGTCGATTTTTTATCTTTTTATCCATTTTATTTTTGTCTCATTACCTCATTTAACGAACAACATGATACAATAAAACAAAATGATTACTTTTTAAAAAAGGAATGTTATGGTTTTTTCTCTCAAAGCACCCATTTTAGGATTTGAAGATATTAAAGAAGCGGAACTCGAAAAGATCGATGAGTTTTTTGTAAAATTTATTTCAAAATCCGATACAACAACATTCACACTCATTAATCCTTTTATGCTTCGCCCCTATGAATTTGATATTCCTGAATATTTTAGAGCACTGCTTGACATTAAAGAAGACTCCAACCTTCTTATTTTAAACATCATGATTATCGCAACGCCCATTGAAACATCTACCATCAATTTTATCGCACCTCTTGTTTTTAATGTCGATAATGGCTCACTAGCCCAAGTCGTTTTAGATGCAAATAAATACCCTGAATTTGGTTTGATGGAGAGTATTTCAAATTTTTTGAATAAAGAGAAAGCAGAATAACCCTAATGAGAGTTTTTGAATATTTTTATCTTCAAAAACTTTACATGTAAATACTATAAACGAGAGAATGTTATGAAAATTGTCACTTATAATATTTATCTTTTTTTATTTCTTACAATCTGTTGCTCACTAAATTTATATGCAGATACAAATAATAATGATCAATGTAATTATGCTGAAACTGTGGCACTTAACTATAGTGGTAGTGGCTCTTTGAGCTATACTCGGCGTTCAACAGATACAAATGATTATTTTCAATTTATACTTCCTGCAGCAGGTACGCTAACGATTACCGTCACAAATGCATCAATAGATTTAGATGCTTATCTTTATAATTCAACCTGTGGAACACTCTTAGCGTCTGATACATCATCCAGTCATGATGCTAGCATCAGTTATAATTATACAGGTGCGAGTACCACAACATTAAAATTATTACTTAATTATCCATACAATGACTATGGCTATGGCTCAACAACTTATAATATAAATATTACCTTCACCCCTTCTACCCCCACATTATCTATAGCAGATGTCTCTTTTAATGAAGAAAGCTCTGGCGTTTATACAAAAAATATCCCTGTTACGTTATCGAATCCTAATGGCAATACGATAACCGTAAATTATACAGTCTCTAGTGGAACAGCAACGGCAGGAAGTGATTATAATGCAACGAATGGAACCCTAACGTTTTCAGGAGCAACATCCGTACAAAATATTCCTATTCAAATTTCTGGTGATACAACGATTGAAAGTGATGAAACTTTTTCTATAACACTCTCTAATGCTACTGGCGGGGCATCTATCTCAAAAGCCAGTGCGACAATTACACTGTTAAATGACGACAGTCCTTCAATTACCATTGGTGAGCGCGAATTTGCATTGAGAAATCCTACTTCAACACGTAATATTAAAGGCGGGTTACAAGTTATAGGCAATACTGTCTTGTGCGTACAGTCTAACGGCGTTTGTTATGATTATACAGGTAGGTCTAGCAACTCTGAACTTGATTTGCGCTACATCGATGTTGATGGAGTCACGCGTAATTACAATAACTCATCTCAAGCGCAGCTCAAAATTCCAACAACAGCAATAATTAAGTGGGCAGGACTATATTCTCAAGGTTATTTAAACACATACAATTCAACTTTAGTTGCTACAACACTTCAAGACCCAATTTATGTAACTATTCCTACCATAGGAACAGTTGCAAGCGTTCCAGAGGTGATTGATCTTTATGCCAATAGTAACGATGGATATACTTACGATACTTTTGCGGCGTTACCTTCCCTCGTTGGCAAAACTGGGGCTGCTGTAAACGGATGGATTACTGGGGCAAATATCAAAGCAAATACAGGAACAGAAGATAGTGGATTGGGTAATTTTGGCGCTTGGACATTGGTTGTCGTTTATGAAGATAGTAGTGCTTCTTTAAAGAATATTTCTGTCTATGATGGATATAAAAGAGTTGCCAGTGCGGATGGATTTAATTCTGTTAATATCACACCTTCTGGCTTTTTAACACCTACTAGTGGAACTGTCAAATCAACACTCTCCCTTTTTGTAGGAGAAGGTGATAAAAATATTGTTGGCGATAAACTTTATGTCAATGGTACAGCTATTAATGATACAAATGCTTTTTACTCAACCATTAGTGGATTTGCGGCAAATCCTAGTTATTCAAATACAGAAGGTATCGATATACAAAACTATGATATTGGTGTAGATGGCAACACATCACACCCTCAAATTATTGGTAATGGTGCTAATAGTGCAACGATTACATTAACATCTACACAAGACACTTATTTCCCCAGCATGGTTGCGTTTACGACAGAACTTTATGAACCACGCGTGTGCTATGTAGAAGCTTATTATGATGCTGATGGCAATGCAACTTTAACAACAGCTAATGTGGGAGATATTATCACGATTAAAACGTGGATAGCCAACATGAAAAAAGATGCCAGCGATGGCAACTTGGAAACAGCACAAAAAGTTGAAGTGACGATGGAACATGATGATACCAACCTTGCCTATCAAGCAGAAAGTACCAAAATTCAAAATGTTGGCGAAAGTGTCTATAGCAGTAAAACGGATGCAAAAGATAGTGATACGGCGACATTTTATTCTGATACAAATACCTCTGTATGGCATGTAGGTACAGGCGCAACGGGTACGGATGGCGGTGATTTGACACCCAATGTCACGAATGACGCCGCCAATAAAGCCTATATTTCCTTTAAAGAGAAGATACAAACAACCGGCGATATCACGATTGCAAATATTTATAAAGTTTCTTATGAAAATTCCAATATGGGACTTCGTATCGGCGATGAATCTCCTGTTAATATCGGTGTGTGTAAAGACTTTAACACTTCAATTGCGGTTAGTGCACCTCTTGGTGTTTTTAACGTTGTCAATCAAAATTTTTCAGGTAACACAAACTCCAATGATGGCACAAGCAGTGATAATGCCCTTTATACGCAAATTGCAGGACAAGCTTTTCAAGTAAAACTTCTAGCACTTAATTCTGATTATATAACATTGAAAGCATACACAGGCGATGTCAATCTCAGCAGTATTGATGCGCCCAATTACTCTGCATCAGATACAGACGCACAAAAACAAGCAAAATGCGATGCATCTATTGCTACATCAACAATGACGATCACTTTTAATAATGAAAATTACAAAACACTCACACTTAATTATCCTCAAGCCTCAAAAAATGTTGCCTTTAAAATAGCGTATAACGATAATGGTACAACCAAATATGTCTGTTCACGTGATAGCTTCGCTATTCGACCTGCTACATATGCAATGACTGCTAATGCTGCACACTTGATTGGAGGTGCAAATTATACACTGACGGTCAATGCTGTGACAAATAATGCTATTGTGAGTGGCTATACCCAAGCAATCACAGCCAATACTGCTAATTTAAAAGCTCTTTTAGATTTAATCATCCCAGCAGGCTGTAATCTTGCTGCTGTACAAAATGCACTCAATCCTCTCTCTTTTACTAATGGGGTTTCTACGTTTAACGCCTTTACCTACAATAATGTAGGAGATGTCAATGTCACCGTTTCAGATAATGATTGGACAACCATTGACCAAAATAGCAACGCCGATTGCCTTGCCGGGAGCACATCATCAACGCCTGATGGGAACGGCAAAGTGGGATGCCTTATTGAAAAAGTTCAGCAATTCACTTTTAGTCCAAAACAATTTAATAACACATTGACACTTCAAAACTTTAATGATGGCAATTTTACGTATCTATCAAATGATAATAATATGAGTGCTAAGGCTCTTTTAACAACAACGGCTGTTTTAAACGATGCGACAACAACAGCAACCAATTACACTGCTAACTGTTATGCACGAAACATCGATTATACCCTTGCTCTTATCAATAATAAAAATTTATCAACATCGACCACTCAAAATCGTGTCCGCTATTTTGATGATGATACAACATCGAATTTGGAAGATAATGCAACAGTTGGACAAGCGACCTTTAGCTCAACAGAGGGTAATTTTACCAATGGCATTGCAGCCAACCTAGCAATATCTTTAAACTTTACACGCACAATTAATACACCCGATGAGCCTTTCAAAATTGCACGAAATGATTTTAATATCACAACAGTTATAGACCAAAATAATACAACTGGTTCAGATTTTAACCGAACAAATGATCAAAATGCTACGTTTTACTATGGACGTGTTTATTCAACCGATTACAGAGGACAAAGTCCCATAACTGCTACCATTCGTTATGAAGTCTATTGTAAAGATTGTAACACTAGCGCTTTTGCGGCAATAGGGACACAAAGCCCAACGTCACTGACATGGTATCAAAATCCTTTACATGTGATTGCTGATGGCAATGTAACTGCTTTTACGCCACGAGGCATTACGGGTGTTGCGCCTCTTGCTTCCAATAACATTAATAATGGTCTTGAAAACAATACTTTAACCAATAATGCTGTGAATAATGCTCCCTATACCGATACTATACAAATGACACCATCACCATGGTTATTGTTTAACTTGTACAATGCAGGAGCAGTTACCAATGACTTTTCGGTTGAGTTTACACGATCAGGCGATTGGGCAGGGCAAGGATCACTCGGGCAAACCGTTGATGTTAATACTTCAACACGTACCAATAAAAGAATGGAATGGTGAGAATGCGTTCAGCCATGTCTATGATTGAGCTTGTATTTGCTATTGTCATTATGGGAATTGCCGTCATGAGTTTGCCGCTTATCTTAACGCAAGTCCAAAACAATAATGCTTTTGCAATGCAACAAGAAGCCATCCTCGCAGCCAAAGCCAAAATTGGTGATATCTTGACGTATGAATGGGATGAAAGAAGCTTCAACACTGCCGCTCAACGCTCTTATGTCCTTGATGCTACCAATGGAGATGCCGAACTTCGACGCGTGGGAACAACAAATATGCGACTAGGACATGTATCAGCTGAAAATAGGCGCAAATTTTTCGATGTAAACACGACAGCTACTGCCATCGGAGCAGATGCCACTTTTAATGATATTGATGATTTTAACGGTTTACCACCCACTGCATTGGTCGTTACAGCAGGAGAAGATGCTGGAACGTTAGATTATATTTTTGACTTGAACCTAACAACAAGCATTAATTATGCAGAAGATAACGCAACCTATAGCAATCCTACGTTAATAGACTTTACGTTCAATCCTAACAACGCCCCTGCAACACCGACAAATATAAAAATAATTTCAGTGACTGTTTCAGGCGGTGACCAAAACATTACCTTACGCGCTTTTACATGTAATATCGGTGAAAGTTCACTTCTTCCGTCAAGGCCTTACCAATGAAAAAACGTTCCGCTTTTACGATGATAGAACTCGTGATGGTTATCGTTGTTTTTGGTATCGTTGCGAGTATTGGCGCAGAAATTATCGCTAGTCTTTATAACAATTACTTACGAACGCGTTCCATTAACCGCCTTCAAAGTCAAACGGAACTCACCTTAGAACAGATTGCTAAACGTTTACAATACCGTATCAAAGACAGTGTAAGAGCCAGTAATGATGGCGGCGCAACATGGGTAGCACTCCCTAGTGCAGTAGTTGGATTTGGAACCATTGAATGGATAGGTATCAGCAATGAAAGCTTTATTGGGGAATGGGATGCTGTTTCTGCTTCTGTTGTTCCAGGCTGGAGTGGACTCATTGATATGGAGAGTAATGAGACCAAAGCAGGAGCTACACGCACACTAAAAACACCAGGAAGCCGTCTTGATATAGCTGAAAATATTATTTTTGCACTCACCAATGGCGATATTAACATGAGCAATGAAGGTGGTCAATTGCCAGCGCTAATTTTTAAAGGTGCAAAGCCTTTGTACAACGTCAATAATTATTATACAGAAGGCGGAAACACCTACACAACGCATGTTTCAAGAAGTACCAATACCACATTTCACATTCCTTTAGATGACAATTTAACCGATGGAAATCTCTTCGAGCAATATTATCTTGCTCATACCGCCTATGCTCTTGTACCTGTCGGTGGTGTCAATGATTTCAACCTAACACTAAGATACAATTATCAACCTTGGGAAGGTGAAAAATTTGATGATGCGGCTGTCGTCGCTGCGGCACAAGTCCTTGCGGAAAATGTTAGCACCTTTCGTATTCGTCAAGAAGGAGATGTCGTGCGTATCAAACTTTGTATCCATGACAATAATCAAAGTGGTGATTTCGACTTTAGTGCGTGTAAAGAAAAGGTAATTTACTGATGAGAAGAGGTTTTACACTTATCACAGCGATTTTATTTATGGTTTTAGTGGCAACCATTGCTGCATTAGCACTCACATTTTCAAGTTTTTCTACCAAACAAACAACCGATCTGTACCTAAGAGAACAAGCCGAATTGCTCCTTCAAAGCGGGACAGAATTTGCGCTTCTTGCTATCAGCGGGCATGATATCAATACAACCAATGGCTGTTTAAATGCCATAAACTCTCAATACCCTGGAGCAGGAGCCAATGCGATTTTTGACATCAACATTACTATTAATTATATGGGAAATGGCCTCTTAGCCGCTTCAAATAACAATTGTAATGTTTTAAGCGATACCGTAGCAACAACGGATTCTAATATCACCGTTATCATTGATACGATTGTTGCTACACATGATGATAACAACATCTCCACAGAGCCGATTAGACTGCATCGACGCACGATTCAAAAACCGTAAAATCAACTCAAAAATCCCTCTTTTGCTTTAAGGTTTCATTTGTTATACTAGCTCTATCAACCCCAAATGAGGGGAAGGAAAAGGAGACAAGATGAACACAAGTATCGTAGGAAAACAATTTGATTTGACCGAGCCAATCAAGGCTTATATTGATGGAGCTGTTGATGCTCTTGGCAAATACAATTTGGACATTATCTCTGTGCGTACTGTGATCTCAGCGGATGAAAAAAATGGCAAAAAAGGCTTTAATGTCGAATTTGCTATTAACATGGCACATAAAAACACGGTTGTCATTCAACAAAAAGACAAAGATGTTTATGCTGCGGTTGATCTTGCGATTGAGAGAGCTAAAAAAGTTCTTAGACGCCATCACGATAAAATCACCAACTATAAGCTCGTTGAAGAAGCTCCTGCTCTCACTGAAAACAGTGAAGGAAGTGATGACGAGATCGTTCCAATGCGACTTGACAGCTATAAACCTGTCGAAGTTGAAGACGCTATGAACGAACTTAAAGCATCCGACAAACAATTTATCGTTTTCCACGACATGGAAGACAAATTCCGCGTTATGTATAAAAAATCAGACGGAAGATTTGGGTTATATTAATAACGTTAAGGGAGCAAAGCTCCCTTAACTACGCTAAGCCGCTATGGCACTAAAGCTTGCCAACATTGTTGGCAGAATTTATCTCGATTCTACGTTTTGCCTCTTTTAAGATTTCCTCATCACTCCCCATTTCAAACCAAACCAGTTTCTTACCGCTTTGAATGAGTCCTCCAACGACATCTCCTCCTTGACGGTATTCTAAATCAAGTTCGGCAATCTCAAATCCATCTAATGTTTGAGAAAATTTTTCCAATCGCTCACTTTTTGGAAGATTGGTATAGAGATAACAATACCCTTTAAGTCCATTTCGACTGACGCGACCTCGAAGCTGATGTAAACTCGCAAGCCCCAATCGCTCTGCTCCTACAATCACTATCGTCGAAAGACGTGGCAAAGAGATACCCACTTCAACGACGGTTGTTGAGATGAGTAGATGGCCCTCTTCTTTAAAATTTTTGAGTATCTCTTCTTTATTTTTATCTTTGCCATACGTCACATAGACTTTTTCGAAGTTTTTTTCCCAAAAGCCACGCCCTTCATCAATGGATTGATAATTGACCATTTCACTCTCTTCGACTAAAGGATAGACAATGATGCACTGATGGTTTTGGACGATTTCCAAGCGCAGATGCTCTAGTAAAGCTTTAAAATTCTGTTTGCCAATGACTTTAGTCGTGATATCTTTAGGGAAAGGTAGCATTTTGATGAAGGAAAAATCGACCAAAGAGGATTGAATCATACTCAAAGTTCTTGGAATTGGCGTAGCGGAAAATTGTAAATAATGCGGATGCCATGATTGTTTTGAGACAAGCGAAGCTAATAAGGAGCGTTGTTTTGTACCAAAACGATGTTGTTCATCCACCATGACCAGTGCGCACTCTGGCAAATCGCGATACAAAAGAGCATGCGTACCAATCAAAAAATCAGCCACATGCAAATCCTCTTTGGTATCCGCTTCTTGCGTGACTAAAAGTGTTTTTACATGTAAAGGCAAAAACTTCTTCGCCTCTTCAAAGAGTTGTGTTGCTAAAACAGTTGTAGGTGCCATTAGGACAGATTTTTGAGGGTAAGCCATCATCATGGACGCTAATATCACCATCGTTTTACCACACCCAACATCACCCATAACAACGCGCTTTGTGGCTGTTTCACCTAAAAAATCACGTTTGATTTCACCAATCACTTTTTCTTGGTCATGGGTTAATTTAAAAGGCAATGTGCGAATAAACGCCTGTTCATCTCCTGTGAGTTTTCCACACGTTGGGAACGTCACTTTTTTCGTTGAAAGGTGTTGAAGATAATTGAAAATCTCAACAAATTTGAGTGTCCTTTTTATCTCATCGGTATAACCAAACGTGGTGAATTTTGAAGCCTCTTTGGGTGTAGGAAAATGAAGACGCATCAGGCTTTGCGCCTCTTTTACATGTAATCCTCTTTGGCATAAATTTTCTTCAGTAATATAACGTTTGATTAATCCCACAACCGTTTTATTTTGAAGCGGCGTTTTGTATTTAGCGATTAACGTATTAATCGTCGTAATAACATGAGGCTGTATGATTTGCATTCTTCCAGCATTATAAAGCAATTTTCCGCTGATATAAAGCTCACTACCCGTTTTAAACAACGCTTTTTGGTACGGTTTTACACCAAAAAAGACGCCCTCAAGCGGCATATCCCATTCTGTTGCCAAGAGATTCACTTGAAAGACTTTAGGGCTTTGTTTATGCGAAATAACTTTTACATGTAATGTGTTGGATTCATTAAAAAGTGGAGCCGGCGTTAAGAAAGTATTTTCATACGTATAAGGGAGAAGAAGCGCTAAATCTAGTAGCGTTCCTACTCCCAATTTTTTGAAGCGATCTTTATCTAACGGATCAAGATCAAGGTTTTTCACGCTTCGTGACTACCGAAAAGCTAAGGGCTGAGATTTCATCGTGTTTTTTGATAAAACTATTGAGTTCTTCTAAGCTCAGCTTATCAATTTTCTCAAGCTGTTTTTTAGAATGTCCCAATTCAAATCCGCTGTAATACTCAAAGAAAGCACGTGAAAGACGTTGCGAAAGCGTTTCATTGCGTAGTGGCTCGCTCCCAAGTAAGAACCGTTTTGCTTGCGCGAGTTCTTCTTCGGTGGCACCCTTTTCGATAAAGCTTTTGATTTCGGAAGAGACTAATTTTTTAGCCTTTTCTAAATTTTCATTTTTAGTTTGCAAATGGCCTGTAAAGCTACTGCTTGATTTTCCGATACTGGTTCGGCTGTAAATTGAATAGGCCAAGCCTTGTTTAACACGTATCTCTTCCATCAAACGACTGCCAAATCCACTCTCGCCTAAAATAAAACTCGCTACTTTTGCCTTGTACGCGTCAGGGTCACCGCTTTTCATATAAAACGGCGCGCCAAAATAGATATAGGCTTGTTCACTTTGCTTATGAACAACCACTTCTTTAGCATTTTTATTCGCATCATAATACGACATTGAACGCACTTTACCGTGTTTGATCTCTTTTAACACAGGCATGAGTAACTTTTTAAGCTCCTCAAGATCAATATCGCCGCCCGCAACAATAATCAGACTTTCTAAATTGAGATGCTCATAATAAAAGTTCTCAACATCTTTTAGTTTCAGTGCTTTAATGCTTTTAACATCCCCATTGTAAGCATGCGCAAACGGCGTCTTATCAAAGATTAATTTTTGAAGATTAAGATTGGCAATATAATCAAAATCACTCTCTTTAGAAGAGAGCATACCAAGTGTCATGAGCTTAATTTTCTCAAAACTCTCTTTGGTGAAATTAGGATTTTTAATCAATTTTGCCAACATCTCTAAGGCATAAGGAAATTGCTCTTTCAGTGAAGAGGCTTCAAAAACGAGCGTTTCAACACCGCTGTGAGCACCCAGACTAATCGCTCGAAATTCTAGCTCCTCGGCAAATGCAGTAGAGCCCATCTCTTTTGTGCCCTCACCCAACATCGCCGCTAGAAATTTAGCGATGCCTTCATTGTGTGCATCTTCCATACTACCAGCATTTTTAACAACCAGCTGAACAGATGTGATAGGTAAAGAGGTGTCTTTTTCAAACACAACGGGAATATTCACTCCACCAACATTAATTTGACTAATCTCTTGACCCACTAATACTCCTTGTAACATTATCATCAACCACACAAACAGATATTTCATGCAAATTTCTCCAAGATTGTATAGGAGGTATCGCGTTTTGCAGGAATCGAACCGATATCTTTGATGAGCTTAATCATCTCTTCTTGATTCATACGATTGGCCGCACCTGCTGCTTTAACTACATTTTCTTCCATCATCGTGCTTCCCAAATCATTCGCACCAAACAACAGTGCTAATTGACCGATGTAACTGCCTTGCGTCACCCAAGAACTTTGGATATTTTTAAAATTATCCAGATAAAGACGACTCACGGCTAAGAGTCTTAAATAGCGATTGGAAGACTGCTTTTTAATCTCGGGATGCTCTTCTTTGAGTTTGGTATGCTCGCTTTGAAAACTCCACATAATAAACGCTCGAAAACCTTCAGTTTCATCTTGTAACGCTCTGATTTTCTCCCAATGCTCAATAATTTCTTCATCGCTTTCTAGCGTTCCAAACATCATTGTAGCCGTTGATTTCATGCCGATTTGATGTGCAGCCCTATGAACGGCAAGCCACTCTTCGCTCCCTAATTTCTTAGGCGCGATAATATCGCGTACTCTATCGCTAAGTATCTCAGCTCCCGCACCAGGAATGCTGTATAAGCCTTTTTTTTGAAGGCGATGCACAACCTCTTTATAACTAATCTTAGATATTTTAGCGATATAATCAATTTCAATGGCAGAGAAACCATGAATCGTAATGCTAGGATAGTTGGTACTAATCCACTCAACCAAATCCTCATACCACTCAATTTTAAGCTTAGGATGAACGCCACCTTGAAAAAGGATTTGCGTTCCGCCAATCTCTATGAGTTCTTCTATCTTTTTACCAATCTCTTCAAAAGAGAGCACATACGCTTCACCCTCTTTGGCATGACGGTAAAAAGCACAAAATTTACAATCGACCCAGCAGACATTGGTGTAGTTAATATTGCGATCAACAACAAAGGTTGTTATATTGTTAGGATGAAGCTCCATCTTGCGCTGCATCGCCATTTGACCTAATGTGTTTAGGTCTTCCTCGCGGATTAATCGTAACGCTTCTTCATTACTCATTCGTTTCATGTAAACCCTTTTTTACAAACAAAACACTCACAATACTTGCAAGTGGGACAACACTGAGTCCTATAAAAAAAGCCACCGCATCAAGTTGATCGTGGCGAATCAAAAATAAAACAGCTACAAACAACACGCCATATGCGACGATACGATACAGCGAAAGTGCACTTTTATAGCTTAAGGCAAGATTTTGAAAACTCTGTTTAAAGCCTATTTTAGATGGTTTAATCTCTTGTTTTGCTTCTTCGTCTTTTGTTTCATCCTCGGTATAAAATTGCTCATACTTATCATCTGGAATCAACCCAGCGTCCACTCTTCTTTCAACAAATCGTTGGTATGAGCGAAAAGACGCAAGTGTAATTAATAAAGAACACACAAATGCCACTTGTGTATTTAAAAGCCAGTCTCCACCTTGCATCCATGCAAAGACTAAAACAAGCACATCGCCCAAAATATACAATGAAAATAGCTTACTTGTCGTCGTCTTCATCATCATCTTTGGGTTGTTGGTATTTTTTATACCTGACATCGTCTTTGAGTTCATCTAAAGATTCTACATTTTTTTTGTACGCTTTATAGACATTTAAAATGGCTCCGCCGACACCCCAAAAAACGCCTACCCACAATAACCAAGGTGTATGAAACCAGTTACTCATTAACATACCAATTCCAATACCGATTAAAACAGCGACCACAATAGAAATACCTAATGAGAGCTGTTCAGCTCCTTCGACGAATTTACCGTATTTTGGTTTTTCTTTTTCGCTCATGCTATCTCTTCAAATACTTTGATGGCCGCTTCAATTGTCTCTTCAATCATCGCATCACTCATCGCATCGCAAATAAAACCTGTTTCAAATTGAGAACACGCAAAATAGAACCCTTCGTTCAACATTCCTTGATGAAATGCGGCAAAACATTGTGTGTTGCTTTTGAGAGCATCGTCAAAATTTTTAACGGGTTTTTCGTTAAAAAAGAATCCAAACATTGAGCCAATCGCACCGACTTGCAGGCTAATGCCTGAAAGTGCCGCAGCGTCTTTTAAACCTTCAACCAATCGTTTTGCTTTTTTTTCTAAACGGGCGTATAACGCTTCATCTTCAATAATTTGCTCTAGCGAAGCTAAACCTGCCGCCATTGCTACAGGATTGCCACTTAAAGTTCCTGCTTGATAAACAGGACCATCGGGAGAGAGTTTGTCCATAATTTCAGCGCGTCCACCAAAAGCACCCACAGGCATACCGCCACCGATGACTTTTCCAAACGTTACTAA
The DNA here is from genome assembly GCF_059415145.1 of Sulfurospirillum sp. E15m. Lineage (NCBI taxonomy): Bacteria > Pseudomonadati > Campylobacterota > Epsilonproteobacteria > Campylobacterales > Sulfurospirillaceae > Sulfurospirillum > Sulfurospirillum sp. E15m. The sequence goes on along the minus strand of NZ_JCAHZS010000009.1, from coordinate 35,892 downwards.
ATCGGGTTTGGTAGTATAAACACCTTGTGCACCTTGAAGCGATGCTCTAAAACCGCTCATGACTTCATCGAAAATAAGCAATGCACCGTGCTTATCACACAATGCACGTAGCTCATCTAAAAATGCCGCGTCCGCAGGAACAAAACCCATGTTTCCAGCGATAGGTTCGATAATAATACACGCAATATTCTTAGAATTTTTAAAACACTCTTTGACACTTTTAATATCATTGTATTTTGCCAACAACGTATGTTTCGTTAAATCAGCAGGAACGCCAGGAGAGCTCGGTGTTCCAAAAGTAACGGCGCCACTGCCTGCTTGGACGAGTAAAGAGTCACTGTGACCATGATAACACCCTTCAAATTTGACAATATCATCTTTACATGTAAAACCGCGCGCAAGTCTGATAGCACTCATCACCGCTTCGGTTCCACTGCTCACAAAACGTATTTTGTCCATATCAGGGAAGAGTGAACAAATTAAAGAAGCTAGTTTGGTCTCAGCTTTTGTGGGTGCTCCAAAGCTGAGTCCTTTTTTGACCGCTTTTATGACTGCTTTTTCAATGGTTTTATCAGCATGACCGAAAATCAACGGTCCCCAACTTTGTACATAATCCACATAACGGTTATTGTCAATATCAATCAGATGTGCACCTTCACCTCTTTTGATAAAAAGGGGTGTGCCACCGACACTTTTAAATGCTCTTACAGGAGAGTCCACACCACCAGGGATGACATGTCTTGCTTTTTCATACGCTTTAATACTTTTGTCGCAGTGCATCTTCCATTTCCTCGAAATTATTTTTTAAAATTTTACTCAAAACAAGCTACTTTTTTACTTCACTTGAAACATAATAATACAAACTATCAATCTCTTGCCATGTTAAAAAGTAGGTTGGCATAACTCTATGTTGGGAGGTAAGAGCTTGAAAAAAACGCTCCTTAGGTACATTGGTAATGTTGGGTGCCGTGAGTGAAACATGCTTGTTTTTTTGAATGTACTGAGCAATCACTGAACCTTCGCCTTTTTCGCCATGGCACTTATTACAGCCTATTCCTCTGGGGTTAGAATAGAGCATTTTTGCATACTCCATTTTCGTAATAAAATCCTCACTCAATGCTTGTACAGCCATTAAACTTGCTACAACACACCCTATTAGCAGACGTCTCATCAAAAACGCTTTATCCTCTCTTTAATAGTAAGTTTGATATAGTACCAAAAATGAACTAAAAGGATGTTTTGATGCAAATCCTCGATGGAAAAGCACTCTCAAATCAAATCAAAATTGAACTCAAAAAAGAAAGTGACGCACTGAATGAGAAAGGAATTACCCCCGGTCTTGCAGTTATTTTAGTCGGCGATGACGCGGCGAGTCAAACCTACGTTAAGATGAAAGAAAAAGCGTGTGATATGACGGGAATTTACTCCATTATTCACAAAATGCCCTCTTCGATTTCTCAAGAGAAAATTTTAGAAACGATTGCTATGATTAACAACAATCCCAATATTGATGGTGTTTTAGTCCAACTTCCACTTCCTAAACACATCGATACCACAAAAATTATTGAGGCAATCGACCCTAAAAAAGACGTCGATGGTTTTCATCCTTTTAATGTGGGACGTTTAGTTGCAGGGCTTGAGAGTTTTGTTCCTTGTACACCTTTAGGGGTCATGCGCCTTCTTCAGGCTTATCATGTTGACCCAAAAGGCTTAGACGCTTGCGTGGTAGGGGCAAGTAATATTGTGGGAAAACCGATGATGAATCTTCTCTTAAATGCAGGAGCAACGGTTGATATTTGTCACATCTTTACCAAAGACTTAAAAGCGCATACACAAAAAGCCGACCTTGTTATCGTCGGTGTTGGCAAGCAAAACCTTATCACAGCAGATATGGTCAAAGAAGGAGCCATTGTCATTGACATCGGTATCAATAAAACCGAAGACGGGCGCATTGTCGGTGATGTCGATTATGACAATGTTGCACCAAAATGCAGTTACATCACGCCCGTTCCCGGAGGCGTTGGTCCTATGACGATTGCTATGCTACTTGAAAACACTATCAAAGCGGCTCAAAATCGCTAAGGTATATGAGGATTAGAATGAAAAATACACTTAACCGCTTTTACCATTTTTCCAACAGTTGGACAGGAACGATTATCATCGTTTTATTCGTCATTTTTTTTGTGGCTCAAGCTTTTGTGATTCCTAGTGGTTCGATGAAGCGAACCTTACTCATTGGCGATCATCTTTTTGTCAAAAAATTTTCTTATGGTATTCCAACACCCCACCTTCCTTGGCTTGAAATTCCAGTTTTGCCCGATTTTAAAGGCAACGGACACTTAATTTCTGCAGAAGGTCCAAAACGAGGTGATATCGTTGTTTTCCGTTACCCCAATGACATTAAAGTCCATTATGTCAAACGTTGTGTGGCCACAGAAGGTGATGAAATTTTATTTCAAGAAAAAAACCTCTATATCCACTTTGCTGAAGGGGATGATTACATCAAAGCCAACTACCCTACGGAAAAAATTAAAACGATTGCAGGAAAATTATGGGTCAATAACCCTTATATGGAAAAATTTCATGGTATTCAGTATGACAATGCCATCGACCTTTTTCAACAAATGGTCTTGCATCTCTCCGCCAATCAATTAGCTATGAAACCAGCCCTGGTAGAAGAGTTGCCTAAAATTTCTGGGTACAGTTTCAACGCTTTTTATACGAAAGTCGAAAAAGATCATTACTTTATGATGGGCGACAATCGCGACCACTCAAACGATAGTCGTTTTTGGGGCAGTGTACCCTACAGTCTCATCGTTGGCAAACCTTGGTTTATCTATTTTTCATGGGACGATGATTATAAAATCAGATGGAATCGCATCGGACGTTTTGTCGATTCCATGCAATACGATCAGAGCTTTTTCTAATGGATGCTGTTCATATCATCCAAATCACTGCTACTATTTTAGCATTGATGATTGCGATTATTGGGCATGAGATTATGCACGGTTATGTGGCATATCGTTATGGTGATGACACCGCAAAACATCAAGGACGTCTGAGTATTAATCCTTTAGTGCATGTTGATATAGTGGGGACAATTGTTGTTCCTGCCGTGCTTTTTTTCAGCGGCGCTCCTTTTATGTTTGGTTGGGCGAAACCCGTGCCTATTTATATTCCAACCGTGATTCGAAACGGCGGTTATAAAGCCGCTATTCATGTTTCACTGGCAGGGATTGCTTACAATTTTACGCTTGCGCTTATTTGTGCTATTCTCTTAAGCTTTTTACCGGATCTTCGTGAAGCCAATAGCTTTATCGAAGTCTTTATTATCTTTTTTTTGATTCAATCGCTTATCTACAATGTTGTCTTGGGTGTCTTTAATCTATACCCCATTCCACCGTTAGATGGCTCACATGCCCTAACGTATCTTGCTATTATCTTTCGATGGACGACTATTGTTCGCTTATATGAATCGGCAGAGCGTTATGGCATGATTATTTTGATTATTTTTATTGCAACACCATTGTCACATTACGTTTTCTTACCGATTCGCTACATTATCAGCCTCCTCTACTAAATCTTCACATTCAAACCTTACGTGCACGAAACAGCGCTGCCGTAAGGTCAGTTTTAATAATCCTTGTGCTATAATCAACTCTATTACGTTACTAAAGGACATTCTTGAAGTTTTTTATTGCAACCGATCATGCAGGTATAGCCATCAAACCTGATGTCATTGCTATGCTGAAAAACCTTGGACATGAAGTCATTGATTTGGGACCCCAAAGCGATGCACGTGTGGATTATCCTGATTATGCTCACGCACTTTGCAATGAAGTCATCAATAACCCTCATACACAAGGTATTTTAATCTGCGGTTCTGGAATCGGCATGAGTTTAGCGGCTAATAAACACATAGGAATTCGTGCAGCACTATGCCATGACGCCTACACGGCACAAATGGCACGCGCACACAACGATGCAAATGTCTTGTGTTTTGGTCAGCGAATCGTTGGACTTGGTGTCATTGAGTCTATGATAGACGCATGGTGTAAAACCTCATTTGAGGGTGGCAGACATGCCCTGCGTGTTGAAAAAATAGAGTTATAACATGGTACTTGAATGGGTCATAACAACGGTACTTTTTTCCGCATGTCTTTATTTATTGATTATGGTGTTTTATTTTAAAACATTGCTCCGTAAAGAGAAGCGTAGTAATATTGTTGTCAAACAAACGCTTAATGATGCTGAAGTGGTTATTCGCAAGTATCAAGTGCAATTACAACGCTCTTTAGGCAATATCGATATTTTAAGCGATGAACTCAAAAAAGTGAAAAATGACCTCAAATCATTACGTACACGAAACAGCCAATACCGTATGGAAGGCGATAAGCTCCGCCAACACATTAAAGAACTTGAAGGAAAGATCGAGGCACTTTTATAATGGCATTTTCATTGGCTTTGATTTTTCTTTCCACTTTTTCTCAATTAAAATTTCTAAATAAAGGCTATTGATGAATCTTTTAAGTGAAACCGATAAGGCGTATCTTCTTAACTCTATTCGCGAAATTGAAGACTTCCCCAAACCAGGTATAAAATTTAAAGATATTACAACCCTTCTCAATGATGAAAAAGCTTTCAATCTCCTACTTGACCATCTTGTTGAACGTTATAAAGAGACGCAAATTGATTATATTGCAGGTATTGAAAGTCGTGGATTTATTTTTGGTGCAGCACTTGCGGCGCGTCTTCGCACACGTTTTGTTCCTATTCGAAAACCTGGCAAACTCCCTTACACAACCATTAGTGAAAAATACTCTTTGGAATATGGTGTCGATGAAGTCTGCATTCATATTGATGCATTCTCCACAACCAATACCCAAAAACCAAAAGTGCTCTTAATTGACGATCTTATCGCAACAGGCGGTACAGCGACTGCGGCGGTAAAACTCATTAATAAAGCAGGTGCGCAGTGTATTGAGGCCTGTTTTGTCATTAATCTAACATTTTTGCAAGGTGACCTTGACATTAAGAAAAACACTTCTGTTTATTCTGTTTTAGAGGTGTTTTAATGTATATCCCTAGAGCTTCAAAATTTGACCCTGATACCAACGGACACTTTGGAATTTTTGGCGGACGCTATGTCCCTGAAACCCTTATGCCAATTCTTTTAGAATTGGAAAAAGAGTACCAAACACTGCGTTTTAATGAAAATTTTTGGACAGAGGTCAATCACTACCTAAATGAGTATGTAGGTCGCCCATCATCGTTGTATTTTGCAAAAAACATCTCACATGAATTAGGGGCTAAAGTTTATCTCAAACGTGAAGACTTAAACCATACCGGTGCTCATAAAATCAATAACACCATTGCCCAAGGCTTAATCGCTAAAAAAATGGGTAAGAAACGTGTGATTGCTGAAACGGGCGCTGGACAACATGGTGTTGCAACAGCAACTGTCGCAGCACTTTTAGGACTTGAATGTGAAGTTTTTATGGGCGAGAAAGATGTTGAAAGACAAGAACTCAACGTATTTCGCATGAAACTTTTGGGCGCAAAAGTCCACAGCGTTAAAAGTGGTAGTAAAACATTAAAAGATGCCATGAATGAGGCTATTCGCTATTGGGTAACGCATGCACGAGACACTTTTTACATCATAGGAACCGTGGCAGGTCCTCACCCTTACCCGATGATGGTACGTGATTTTCAAGCCATCATTGGTTACGAAGCCAAAGCACAAATTTTAGTAAGAGAAAAAAAACTGCCAGATATGGTCTTAGCATGCATTGGCGGCGGCAGTAATGCCATGGGTATTTTTAGTCAATTCCTAGGAGAAGAAGGGGTCACGTGCGTGGGCATTGAAGCTGGTGGTCTGGGCATTGATACCGATAAACATGGGTGCAGTCTTGCCAAAGGAAGTCCGGGTGTTTTACATGGACAAATGAGCTATTTACTTCAAGATGATGATGGACAAATTTTAGAAGCACACTCTATTTCTGCCGGATTAGATTACCCAGGCATTGGACCAGAACATGCTCATTTAAAAGAGTTGGGTGCTGCGATTTATGACAATATTACTGACAAAGAGGCATTAGATGCTTTTGTATGGTTGAGTCGTAAAGAAGGCATTATCCCTGCTTTTGAAAGTGCTCATGCGGTTGCTTATCTTAAAAAAGTTCCAAAAGAAGAGATCAAAAACAAGGTTATCATAGTCAATCTATCCGGTCGCGGCGATAAAGATATGGTTCAAGCTAAATCCATTCTTGATATAAAGTAGGTACCCTATGGAAGCCCAACTAATTGAATGGATGAAAGAGTTTGGATACGTTATTCTTTTTATCTGGAGTATGCTAGAGGGAGAAAGTGGTCTGATTATGGCCGGTCTTTTCTCGCATACGGGAGATATGAATATATTTATTTCCATTTTTGTGGCTGGACTTGGTGGATTTGCAGGGGATCAAGTCTATTTTTATATTGGACGCTTTAATAAACGCTATGTTTACCGTAAACTTCGCGGACAACGCCGTAAACTTGCCCTTGCACATCTTTTGCTTAAGAAATATGGCTGGCCTATTATTTTTGCACAGCGCTATATGTATGGTTTACGTACGATTATTCCTATTTCTATCGGTTTAACACGTTATGATGCAAAGACATTTGCACTCATCAATCTTTTCTCTGCATGGTGTTGGGCTACGGTTACCATTTTCCCCGCATGGTTTTTTGGTGATGAAATCCTCATCGTTTTACATTGGGCAAAAACCCATTGGTATTTTGCTATTCCTTTAGCATTAAGCATTGGAGGAAGCATCTATTATTATTTTCACAAAGTTGCTGATAAGACATTTAAGGAAAAATATGAAAATTGAAATACTCAATCAAAAACTTTTTGACACATCTGCTGATGCAAAAATCGTTTTTGTTATTAACAAAAATTTAGATCACGTATGGGTTCATGATAAAGCAAGTTTAGAGCTTTTAGGGTTTAAAGCGGAAAATGAAGAATCTCTTTTTATTCCTGAAAGTAAAACACTCTATGTTGGATGTGACTCTTTAGAGAGTGAAGATATCCGACTAGGTGCATGCAAAGCGTATGAAGCTTTGAAGAAAACAACCGTTAGAAGTGTTGCGATTGGTACTTATTCTAATGATTGCCCTGGTATTAATATCAAAGCGCTTGCCGAAGGATTTACGCTAGGAAGCTACACGTTTGATCTTTATAAAACGAAAAAAGAGCCATCCAAACTTGAGACAATTTATATTTGCCTTGAAGACTATGCACGTGTAGACCTTTCTGTAGAGACAGCCACAAAAGCGGTTAAAGTGGGTCAAATCATCGCAGAATCGACCAATTTTGCAAAAGAGATAGTCAATACCATTCCAAATGATATGACACCGATTGCATTAGCCAATATTGCACAAACATTAACCTCTATTCCTAACGTTACATGTAAAATTATGGATGAAACATTTTTAAAAGAACAAGGCATGAATGCGTTCCTTGCAGTTAATCGTGCCAGTGTACATCCTCCACGCCTTATTCATTTAAGCTATACTCCTTCTAATCCGAAAAAACGTTTTGTCTATGTCGGGAAAGGCTTAACATATGATAGCGGTGGACTTAGCCTTAAACCAAGCGAACATATGGTGACCATGAAAGCCGATAAAAGTGGTGGCGCAGCTGTCATGTCGATTTTAAAAGGTGCGGCTGAGATGGAATTGCCTTATGAAATCCATGCCATCATTGGTGCAACGGAAAATATGATTGGTGGAAATGCGTATAAACCCGATGATGTTTTAATTGCAAAAAATGGTAAAACAATTGAAGTACGCAATACCGATGCGGAAGGACGTCTTGTCCTTGCAGATTGTCTGTGCTATGCTCAAGAATTAAAACCTGACTTACTGGTTGATATGGCAACATTAACAGGCGCGTGCGTTGTAGCCCTTGGCGAATACACGACAGGTATTATGGGACACAATAGTGAACTCAAACACTCTATGCGTAAAGCGGCTGATAAAAGCGGTGAATTAAGCGGCGTCTTACCATTTAATAAATACCTCAAAAAACTGCTTAAAAGTAACGTCGCTGATATGTCAAATATCAGCTCAAGTCGTTACGGTGGCGCTATTACTGCTGGACTTTTCTTGGACAATTTTATTGAAGAAGAGCACAAAGATAAATGGCTCCATCTCGATATTGCAGGACCTGCGTATCTTGAAAAAGCATGGGGATATAACCAAGCAGGCGCAACTGGTGCAGGGGTTAGAATGAATCTATATTGGTTAATAGAAGAAAATAAAAAATAATCGGAGCCCTATGTCGCCCAAAGTTGTCTTGATCGGTGCCTCCACAGGAGGTCCCGGTCACCTCAAAAAAATATTATCTTCTATTACGCCCTCTTTTAACAGCGCTATTGTGATTGCCCAGCATATGAATAGCACCTTTATTCCTAGCTTTATTAACCAATTTCAAACGGAACTTTTACTCCCTGTTCATGCGTTAGATACAAAAATGACCTTGGAAAAAGGGCACATTTATATCTGTCCTCAACACTGTCAAATCAAAAATGAACACCGTACATTAAGAGCAGAACCGACAGAACAAGGTCAAACACCTTACAATCCTAGCATCGATACGCTGTTTTGTTCCGCACTGGAGTGTTTAGGAAACATGGATGTTTTAGCTGTTTTACTGACAGGTATTGGACATGATGGAGCCTATGGACTCAGTGAATTACAAAAAAATGGTGCTACATGCATTGCAGAAAGTGAAAAAAGTGCCATAGTTTATGGAATGCCTAAACGTGCCGTGGAAATTAATCCACATATAACCTCGATGCCTCTTGATGAAATTGTGTGTGCCATTCAAAAATTTGGAGAATCCTAATGTTGTTTTGGAAAAAGAAAAAAGAAACTCCTCTTGCAACAACGCAGAGCATCAAACAACCTGAAGAGTTCAATACCTTTGGACTCACTGATGTTTTACACTATATTAAACGCGAAATTGGCGTGGACCTCTTTGCTAAGAACAGTGTCATCGAGACAAAATTGCGCCTTTTTTGTGAACGCAAAGAGATATACAGTTTTCGTAAACTCTTTGAATTGCTGCAACACGATAAAACATTGCGTCAAGATTTGATTGATTTAGTGACAGTCAATGAAACCTATTTTTACCGTGAAGAGTCGCAACTTGAATTAGCCATCAGTTTTGCGCTCGCCATCCCCAATGTCAAAATTTTATGTGCCCCTTGTGCTTCTGGTGAAGAAGTCTATTCGCTTTCGATGATGCTCCAAGAAAGACGTAGAGAGCCAAGAGAATTTAGCATTACAGGAATTGACATCAACTCAGAAGCGATTGATAAAGCACAAAAGGGTCTTTTTTCAGAACGTTCATTGCATAAACTCGAAGCAAGGCTCAAAGATAAATTTTTTACCCAAGAAGAGAGACATTACCGCGTAAAATCCTCTTTTTTTTCATCAGTGAATTTTAAGAAAGTCAATATTTTTGAGCATGACTTCCTTGCTTTAGGTACTTTTGATATCATCTTCTCGCGCAATATGCTCATCTATTTTGACGATGATTTTCGCCTGAAAACGATTGAACGCTTTGCATCACTTTTAAAACCTGAAGGCAAACTCTTTTTAGGACATGCCGACATTATTCCCGAAAATCGATTTTTCACAAAATTTACAGAAAATCGTCTCTCTTACTATGTAAAGAAATCCTAATCGATTTCTTTACATGTAAAAAATTATTTCACTAATGTACTGATTGCTTTAAAGGCTGGATGCTCTGCACTTTGCATCAATTCAAACAGTAAAGATTCAACGCTACTTAAACAAATACCCTCTTGGATGAAACGTGTTTTTGCAATTTCATAATCACTAATTTTTCGAGAAGATGTTGCATCAGCGCAGACGATTGTCTGAAACGATGCATCTAAACAATCAAGTGCCGTTTGTAACACACAAATATGCGTCTCAATTCCCGCTAAAATGACATTCTCAATACCTTGTTGTTTTAAAGCACTCATAATGGCTTCATTGCGACAGCAACTAAATGTCTTTTTTTCATATACGTGATGCTCGCCTAATATTTTACGAAGAGAAGGGATGGTTTCCCCCAGTCCTTTTGTATATTGTTGATTGCAAAAAATGGGAATGTGAAGCAGTTGTAAGCCTTGAAGAAGTGTTCCTAAGCGCTTTTCGAGTGTTGCATATTCATGCATATGGTAAAAAAGACGCTCTTGAACATCAACAAGAAGTAATGCCGTAGAACATGGGTTTAATCTCATGGTATTCTCCTTTTTGACTATCATAACCTAAGACCTCTTAAGTGAGCCTAGAGTATAATTCTTAATTAAAAAAAAGGAATTGTATGAAACCTTCAGCACTCATTCTTCCTGGCTATCAAGGCTCTGGTGAAACACATTGGCAAACATTATGGGAAAAAGAAAACCCCTCTTTTCTACGTGTCGAACAATGCGATTGGGAGCATCCTATCGCAGAAGAGTGGGTAGCGAAGCTTGAGGCTACCTTGCAAAGTTGCGAAAAACCTGTTGTTTTGGTTGCTCATAGTATTGCATGTCTTGTCGTTGCGCATTGGGCGGCACAACAGCATACACCTATCAAAGGCGCTCTCATCGTAGCACCGCCTAATCCTGAAGAGCCTATTTTCCCATCCATTGCAGAAGGATTTCACACAACGCCAATGGAGCGCTTTGATTTTCCTAGTATCTTACTTGCAAGTAGCAACGACCCTTATGCGTCGTTTGCTTATTCTCAAAGGCTCTCTCATGCTTGGGGAAGCAAACTGGTCGATATGGGTAAACTAGGACATATAAACACTGCTAGCGATTTGGGAGCATGGGAAGATGGTTACGTTTATGTTCAAAGTCTTTTGGCATTACCTTCCAAATAAGCACATCATATTTTTTTCAGTTTAATTAGATAAAATCCTAAAGATTTTTTTAATTTTCTTACAAAGGGTTAATGTGCACAAAAGTTCTTTTATGAGAAACACGGGCTTACAAATTCTCGTTGCAATGGTATTGGGCGCTATTGCTGGTGTGGTTATGGGTGAAAATGCCGTAATCTTCAAACCACTGGGTGATCTCTTTATTCATTTAATTAAAATGCTTGTTATTCCATTGGTTGCTTTTTCGATGATGTCAGGTGCCGCCAACTTAGGCGATAGCCCAACTGCAGGTAAAATGGGTGTTTACACGCTCCTCTTTTTTCTTCTAACCTCTGCTGCTGCGGTTGCAAGTGCGCTCTTTGCTGGCGCAGTTTTTGAACCAGGTGTTGGACTTGATCTTAGCAGTGTTAAACACATGTTTTCGAATGAATATGCCTCACAAGGAACACTTCCTGGTGCAGTCGAAACACTCTTGGGTATGGTTCCAACCAATATCTTCAAATCACTCAACGATGCCAATATTTTACAAGTTTTAGTCTTTTGTCTCTTTTTTGGTATCGCTCTCTCTAAACTTCCAACCACACGAAAAACGCCTTTAGTGTCTGGTTTGGAGAGCATTATTCAAGCATTAATCTGGATGGTTGAAGCTGTAATGAAACTCGCGCCATTAGGTGTTTTTGGTTTAATGGCTGATTCTATTGGAACATTTGGCTTTGACGCTTTGGTCCTTGTTATGAAGCTTTTCATTGTCTATGTCGGTACGATTTTATTCTTTGGTTTTGTTTTTTATCCACTGTGCATCAAATTTTTCTCAAAAATGCCTGTGATGAAATTTATCTCAGCCATGAAAAAACCTCAAACCGTAGCACTCACAACAGCTTCTTCTATGGCAACGTTACCTGTCAATATGGAAACATGTGAAGTGGACCTTAAAATTTCTAAAACAACGTGTTCGTTTGTCCTTCCATTAGGTGCTACCATCAATATGAGCGGTAATGCTATCTATTATGGATTGGTTGCGATTTTCTTTGCACAAATTTATGGCATGCATTTAGGTATCACAGAATACTTAGCGATTATTTTTACAGCAACACTCGGTGCTATTGGTCAAGCAGGTGTTCCTGGTCCTTCATTTCTTGTCGTTGCCGTTTTATTAGCGGCTGGAATTCCCATCGAGGGATTGCCTCTTTTATTTGCATTGGACCGTGTATTTGACATGATTCGAACAGCCCTTAACATCACAGGTGATGCTGTTTGTGCAGTCATTGTCGATGACATGAATCCTGAAAAAGCAAAAGACCAACTTCAAACAATAGCGTAAAGCCTCTTCTAACAAGCCTCTTTTGTGAGGCTTGTTAAAGAGAGTACTACACCCACGAGCAACATTGCCGAAGAGGTGATAAAACTCACACTAAAATCACCCGTTATATCAATCATCATGCCTGAAAGTAACGGCCCTACAATCTGCCCGATACCAAAGAAAAGTGTGACCAAACTTAAAATACGAGCGGTGTGTTCTACACCAAAAAGTTCAGAACTGAGTGTTGCCATAATGGAAGGAACAGCCCACGTCGAAAGTCCAAAAAGAGCTGCGGAAACAAACAACCACGACGCAGGTAGCGATGAAGCAATCAGTGCATGCGCACACGCTTGTAAAAAAAAGAGGATACCTAATGTTTTATAACGCCCTATTTTATCGCTTATCATTCCAAAGAGTGGTCCTGAAAAAAGGCTGGCAAATCCTAAAATTGACCAAAATGTTCCTGAAATCTCAGTACTGACACCCCATTTCCGTACAGCCGCTAAGACAAAAAAAGTCATATACATAATGGCGCTCATACCAAAAATACTAAATAATATTCCTGTTTTTACAAAAGGCCATGACGTAAAAATTTCTTTTAATTTCAGGCTATCATGATGCGTTGTTAAAGACGTATGAATAGGAAATAATGAGATAGTTCTATACGAAAAAAAACCGCTGATAATGATGAGTAATGCAAAAAAAATCCATCCAGTGCGCCATTCAGGGTACGCTAAATTTTCCAATTTTGGAACCACAAACCCACTCATAATTATTGCCAAACCAATGCCTACCACCACCAATCCCGTTGCTTTACCTTTAATGGAAACAGGAACGACTTGCGCAATGTACGTCATAATCGCGATATTGGCTAATGCGCCAAAGAAACCCGTTATTGCAAAAATAAGTGCGGCAAGAAGATAATGCGGAACAAGCGCCATGGCTATCATGCTAAACGCTTGAGTATACAGTGCCCTTGAGATAAGAATTGCTGCACCGTATTTTTTATACCACGAAGAGGTTACAAATAACCCAATAAAATACCCTACGAAGTTAGCACTACCAACAATGCCTGCCTCCGTAGCATTCATCAAAAGCTCGCCTTGCATGCTAGGAAGTATCATACCAAACGCAAAACGAGCCAATCCTAAACATGAAAAAACAACAAAAATTCCTGCGATGATAGGGCGAAGATGCGCTCTAACAGCCACAACTATTGCCCGTTTTTACCATCTCGATGGTATCATCTTGATTAGGTACTAAACATAAAAATTCGTAATCCTCATCCCCAATGACCTGATACGCATGCGCCACACCAGCGGGAATAAACAACACATCGTCTTTTTCAGCGATAAAACTCTCATCTCCCAAACGCACACGCGCTTTACCTGCCAAGACATATTGTTCGTGTTCAACAGTATTGGTATGAAGTGGCATATGACCGCCTTTTTGAATGACAAATTTACGCATCGCAAAGTTCGTTTCAACACTAGGTGCAATCAGCATTTGCATGCTCGCACCTTCGCCTGCTTGAAGGGGTGTACTAGGAATTTCTTTTAAAGAGCGTTTCATTTTAAATCCTTTACCTGTCAATAATAGTTTTAACGAATCTCAAATTTTAACTCTTCCAACCTTGCAATTCTATCTTCTGTTGAAGGATGTGTTGAAAAAAGTGAAGCAAATGAGATATTTTTACCCGAAAAGGGATTGATAATAAACATATGAGCACTCTCTGGCGTTGCATCGTGCATGGTACGTTGTGCATTGTAACTGGAAAGTTTGGCAAGAGCGCTTTGTAGCCATTCGGGATGTCGTGTGAGACGTGCAGAGCCTTCATCTGCCATATATTCGCGGTTACGGCTAATCGCCATTTGAATGACCGCCGCTGCGAGTGGTAAGATGATTGCCATGACAAGCATCAAAAGTGGATTGGGTCTGTTGTCTCTATCTCCTCCTCCAAACATCGCGCCAAATTGCATCATATTGGCAAGAACGCCAATCGCTCCTGCGATGGTTGCGGCAATGGTTCCTACTAAAATATCATAGTGCCTTACATGGCTTAATTCATGCCCTAAAACGGCTTCAACCTCATCATCATCTAATAACTGCAATAATCCTTCCGTCACAGCCACGGCGGCATTATCAGGATTGCGTCCTGTGGCAAATGCGTTGGGCGTGGACTCAGGGATGATATAAATCTTTGGCATCGGAAGATTGGCTTTTGCGCATAAGCGCTCGACAATCGTATATAAACCTCTAGCTTCTGCTTGTGAGACGGGCACAGCATTGTAGTGGCGAAGGACGAGTTGGTCAGAGTAAAAATAACTAAAAAAGTTCATTGCCCCTGCTAAAACAAACGCAATCACCATGCCTTGTTGCCCTCCCACTATACCACCAACCCACACAAATAAGAGTGTTAAAAGGGTCAATAAAACAACGGTTTTGACAACTTCCATTTTGTTTCTCCTTATCAAATATAGGATGATTATTGTAACAAAAAATGGTAAATAGTTTTTACATGTAAAAACCTTAGCAACCACGAAATAGCCTTGGCTGTGCTATAATGACGCCATCAAATTAAAGGACATGTGACGTGAAACTCCCATTGGGTTTTGGCAAAAAAGGGTACTTTACCCTCGCTTCTATTCAAGCATCCACAATAGAACACACGATTCAACGCCATCACACACGTCTATCGCATACGGTCCGTTTAAGCTGTGACACGCTTGAGGATGAGGCATTTGAAGACGACCCGCCTCCACTTCCTATTGCTCTTTTAGGAGCTGTCTCAACCTATCGTCCACGTCGATGCGTTTGTAGCCGACTGTTTGCTTCGCGCGCACATTCTGCCATAAAGCGTGCCAAAAAAAGACGCAAATGCAACTGTAATTGCCGCTATTTTAGCTTCCGCCGATCAGGCATCCATCCACCTCTTTTTCACTTTTACATGTAAAACAATTTAACACGATAAAGCTACAAACAAAGCTTTGTATTTAATTTAACAATGACAAAAAATGAAAAAGGACTTTATATTATGACACCAACGTATGTCACAGGATTTCCCCGCATTGGGGAAAAACGTGAACTCAAATTTGCTTTAGAGGCGTATTGGGCACACAAACTTCCTTTTAGCGAAGTGCAAAGTGTTGCCAAATCCCTCCGACAGAAACATTGGTTCTATCAAAAGAATAACCATATCAACTATATCGCTTGCAACGATTTTAGCTATTACGATGGAATGCTCGATACGGCAGTAATGTTAGGTGCTATTCCACCGCGCTTTAACGATATTTCGGATGCGACGGAGCGTTATTTTGCAATGGCACGGGGTGATAAAAACCACCAAGCAATGGAAATGACCAAATGGTTCAATACCAATTACCATTACATCGTTCCTGAGCTTTCCTCTTCGATGAGCTTTCATGTAGATATTACGAAAATCAAAAACGAATACCTTGAAGCCAAAGAGATTGGGATTATTCCTAAAATCAATCTCATTGGACCGCTCACTTTTTTAGCACTCTCTAATGCCGTTGATGGAAGCGACCTCTTTGTTCTGTTTGATGCCGTTTTGGAAGCCTATGTCACGATTCTTCGTGAACTAAGCACGCTCGATACGCATCTGGTTGTTCAATTTGACGAACCGCTTTTTGTGAAAACATTAGAGCCAAAATACCTCAGCCTCTTAAAAATTGCGTATGAGAAATTAGGTGTCAGCACAAGTAACATCAAGATAGCAGTCGTGACCTATTTTGACCATGCCAAAGAAGCCGTTGAGATACTCGGAAAATGTCCTATTTGGGCGATTGGACTTGATTTTGTTTATGGAGAAGAGAATCTTGATGCACTTTTACATGTAAACGATAAAATGCTGATTGCGGGTGTGATTGATGGGCGAAATGTATGGAAAAGCCATTCGGTAAAAACACTCTCTCTTTTAGCCCGTATCAGCGATGTCATCCCCAAAGAGCAGATCATTCTCTCTACATCGTGTTCGCTGTTGCATGTTCCTTACAGTACAGGATATGAAGAGAATCTTGACCCTTTGATACGAGAAAAACTGAGCTTTGCCTTGGAAAAACTAGGTGAATTAGACGCTCTTTCTCAGGTGTTTGACCATTCAACGTTTGTACACAATCCTTCCTCTTTGCAAAAAACCTCTACTTCCAAACGAACCGTGCCGCACTATTCTCGCTCTTCGTATAAAATCAGAGAAGCGTTGCAAAAAGAGGCTTTAAAACTGCCACTTTTTCCCACAACCACGATTGGCTCTTTCCCGCAAACAGCCGATATGCGCTCAATTCGTAGTGCTTATAAAAAAGGGGACATCTCCCAAACAGACTATGAGACAGCACTCAAAAAGCTCATTGCACAGTGCGTGGCGTTCCAAGAAGAGATAGGACTCGATGTCTTGGTACATGGCGAGTTTGAGCGTAACGATATGGTGGAATACTTTGGCGAACAATTGGAAGGATTTGCGTTTAGCAAAAATGGTTGGGTACAAAGCTATGGAAGCCGTTGCGTTAAACCGCCGCTTTTATACGGCAACGTACGACGTAAACAGCCAATGACGGTTGAATGGATTACCTATGCGCAAAGTTTGAGCGATAAACCGATGAAAGGGATGCTCACAGGTCCTGTCACTATTTTAAACTGGTCATTTGTACGCGATGACATTCCTAAAAATGAAGTAGCGTATGAAGTCGCCCAAGCGATAGCTGAAGAGGTTGATGATTTGCAGCGCAATGACATTCAAATCATCCAAGTCGATGAAGCTGCCTTTAAAGAAGGCTATCCTTTGCGTGCTGAAAAAGTAAAAGCCTATGAACAATGGGCCGTAGAGAGCTTTAGGGCTTCGGTAGGAACCGCATGGGACCACACCCAAATTCACACACATATGTGTTACAGCAACTTTAATGACATCATCGAGACCATTGAAAAGATGGACGCCGATGTCATCACCATCGAGACCTCGCGCAGTGGCAATAAACTGCTCAAAGTCTTCCAAAAAGCAAACTACAAAGCCCAAATTGGACCTGGTGTGTATGACATCCACTCGCCTCGTGTCCCAAGTGTTGAAGAGATGCAAGAACAGATACATGCTTTTTTACATGTACTGCCTAAAGAGCAACTTTGGATTAATCCTGATTGCGGTTTGAAAACCAGAGGTTGGGAAGAGACCAAAGCGGCGTTAGCCAATATGATAGAAGCGGTACACTCCGTCCGCTAAGCCTATGACCATGAGAGGCGCTTGCCTCTCATGGCTACTATGTTTAATGTTCAAACCACGCTTTTGTGTTGTTTGCAATACGCACAAGCATCAACATGACAGGAACTTCCACAAGGACACCCACGACGGTTGCTAATGTTGCGCCTGATTGCAAACCAAAAAGCGTAATGGCTACGGCAACAGAGAGTTCAAAAAAATTACTCGCCCCAATCATTCCAGCAGGTGCGGCAATTGCATGCGGCAGTTTCCATGCACGCGCCCATCCATACGCAATATAAAAGATAAAAAAAGTTTGAAGACTCAGCGGAATCGCAATTAAAATTACATGTAAAGGATTGTTGAGAATAATATCGCCTTGAAACGTAAAGATAATAATGAGTGTCAGCAAAAGCCCTAAGATAGTAGTGTTGTTAAATTTTTTGATAAAAACGTCTTCAAAGTATCTAAGCCCTTTGTGCTTGATAATATAACGACGTGAAAGATAACCGCTCAGCAAGGGAATGACCACAAATAAAACGACTGATAAAAACAACGTGTCATACGGCACAAAGACATTGCTGACTCCCAATAAAAACGCAACGATAGGTGTAAAAGCAATCAGCAAGATAAGATCATTCACCGCTACTTGAATCAACGTGTAAGCAGGGTCGCCTTTGGTCAGATGGCTCCAAACAAACACCATCGCCGTACAAGGAGCCGCTCCTAGTAAAATAGCACCCGCCAAGTATTCATTGGCAAGATGTTCAGGTAAAAAAGAAACAAAGAGCACTTTAAAAAAAAGCGCTGCAATCAGATACATCGTAAAAGGCTTAATCAGCCAATTGACCGTACACGTAATGCACAGCCCTTTAGGTTTTTTTCCAGCGTCTAAAATACTCGCAAAGTCGATTTTAAGCATCATTGGGTAGATCATCAGCCAAATGAGAATAGCAATTGGGATAGAGACGTGTGCATATTCAAATCGACTGAGCGTCTGAGGAATTATAGGAAGAAATTGACCGATAGCAACACCTATAATAATACATAAAATCACCCAAACCGTAAGATAGCGTTCAAAAAAGCCCATGCTAGAAGAAGGGCTTACCGATTCATTGCGCATCAGAACATCCTTTATATATCAAGATATATTGATTTAAGTTGCTTGTTCTTTGAACCAAACCTTGAATATTCATTAGCCTGTTCAAACCAACAACTCTCTCCAAAAGTTTCGTTGCATCAAACATTTATCTACGGTATATTATATCAATTTCATAGCATGCACATAGCAAAAAACAATCAAGCTAAAATAGCCACTTTCACATGAGAGAAAAGCTGTGTATGAAACGTATGAAGCAAAGAAAAAGACTACAACTTCTCAATATTTTGTAGTTTGATATACATCATCGCAGTCATTATGGCATCGTTGAGTGCATCATGCTTTCCAAAAATAGGCAAGTCGAGCTCTTTCATAATGACATCAAAACGCAAATCAATCACGCCATCAGGAATCATTTTAATCTTTTTATCGTGGTAAAGTCCAGAAACTTCAATCTGCGGATTGGGTAAATTGATGCCTAAAAGACGTTTGACGTAGCGATTGACCATGGCAACGTCAAATTCTAAGTAGTATCCGACCAAAGGACATGCGCCGATAAAATGCAAGAATGATTCAATTGCCGCATTGGCTTCCATGCCATTTTGTAAATCAATATTGCGGATTTTATGGATTTTAATGCTCGCTTCATTAATCTGTTTTGTGGGTTTCACAAAAAGCTCAAATTTTTGCGATGTGATGATTTTATTGCCTTTGATTTTCACCGCTCCGATAGAGAGAATTTCATCTTTTTTAGGATTTAGCCCTGTTGTTTCCGTATCGAAAACGACCACTTCATCGGGACAAGGCGCATCAAATAAAAAGCGGTACCGCTCATCTTTGAGTTTTTTAGCGTTGCGCGCTCTAAAAAATGAAGCAAACATCTTAGCTGACCAAAGAAAGTTTGAAATGATGCGTCAAAAACTTCTTAAATTTATTGACGATTTTTAGGCTGTCTTTGAGGAGTTCTAACTCCAGCTGGTTTAAATTTTCGATATTGACAAAATTATCGAGTGTTTTTTGGTCACTCCTGCTTAGACGCTCTTTGAGACGAAGATTGAGCAATGTATCCAACGCTTCGATGAGAGCGCCTGCAAAATCAGCATCAAACACATCCAGTTTGGCAAGCTTTTTGATGCGGGTGTTGGTATCGGTTGCTTCGATTTTATGCTCTAACGCCAACGCTCTCACTCCATGAACAATGGGGAAAATGCCTCCTTTTTTGACATCGATTTTGTTATTTTGCGCTATCAAATTGGTAAACATCCCAATAGGTGTTTCAAAGGCAATCGCAGATTTGGCGAAATTAGCTAAAAAAGGTGTTTGTTCTTCGATATGCTCAAATACTTGAACTTTTAATTTATCGAGCATCGAGGTATCACCTGCCACGCTGATGGCATCAAAAAAGATAGCAAGGTTCATCATATCTTCCATATTCGGAGTATCAAACCAACGCTCAATCTCTTTTTCATACGCACTAAAATGCTTGCACCAATACGGATTTGAAACCATAATGTTTCCCTCGCACCTTGGAAACCCAAAGTCGATTAATACATCGGTAAATTGGCTCATATAAGGCGCATACAGTGCCGCGTCCATGCCATCATCAATGATGAGCGCATTGTCTTGGTCTGTTTTGAGCATCTGCTCTTTTCGCCCTTCACTGCCCATAACGATAAGACAAGCTTTATGTGCTAAATGTTCAGGAACGATCATGCCATAGAGTTTTTCATAAATCTTTTCATTGATTTCAGAGATAAGCTTTGCGATATAATCAACCTTCGTGCCTTTTACATGTAATTTTTTAACAATATTAATTAAATCCGAACTGGCTTGTTTGAGCTCATCAATACTGGTTGCTTTTCGGATTTGCACCGCGACTAAGTAGGTATGATTTGCAAAATAACTCAGCAAATCAAGCTGTTCTAAAATGCCGATAATCTCGCCATCACGGGTTACGACAATGCGTTTAATCGAGTGTTTGGTAAAAGCAAGAAGCGCATTAAACAAATAATCATCCGCTTCAATCGTGATGATAGGATGAAGTGCTATGGGACCAATGGGCGCATGTTTGTCGTATTCGTTAAACAAGACATGCTTTCGCACGACACTGTCCGTCACGATGCCGTACTCATAATCATCCCCGTGTCTGACGATAATACAACTGCTTTTTTTAAACTCCATTTGGGCAAGAGCCTCCATAATAGAACACTCTTTTTCAACAATGGTCGGCTCATGCAAATAACTGTCTTGCACGCGTGCCATCATAAAACCTGAGAGTTCGGTGGTGTACTCCTTTTGTTTGGCGGACTGAATTTTATTGGCAAGGTCTTGAATAAAGTATGATTTAAAGGCGGCATTGCTATCTAGAAGCGCTAAAAAATCCTCTTTTTTAAGTTCATAACAAATAAGTTCTTCTAAAACTTTAAAGCTACTTTCGCATTGATTATAAATAAGTGCGTCTGCATCGAAAGAGTTTGATTTACTGTACACTTTAATGAGTTCGTCTTCATGAAACTCTCCAACCTCTCCTTTAATGATAATGTACAAAAATTCAGAAGATTTAGAGGGAGAAAGAAGCAGTTCATCTTTCTTATAGTACGCAATATTCATCGCGTCAATGGCTTTGGCACTTTCTGCTTTCGTGAGCAGTTGGAAAGGATGAATGGAGCGTAAAAAGGCCTCAAGGTCATATAAACTCATGCACAATCCTTTACATGTAAAAGTGTTAGATTGTAACGAGAGTTTTACCAAAACACTCTTACATGTAAAACCACTTTTGAAAGTTCAAGAGCAAATGTGGCATAATTGCACACAAAAAAAGGATTTTCGTTGCATTCTACTATCGAGCATTTCTTAGCGTCTGTTACTTCGCTTTATCAATTAGAGCCTAAAAGTCTTCCCAAAGAGGTGGTACAAGCAATGGTTCAGATGAGCCCTGAAGAGCTTTTTAAAACCTGTTCGCAACTAGCAACCTTGCTCAATAACATTCCCACAAGTACCACACCCATTACACTGAGTGAAGAAGAGATTACGAAATTAGCAGAAGAGTATTTAAAAGGGATTTTAAAACGGTTTCGCTGATGGATGGTAACTATCGCTTAAAATCTGAGCGATTTTTCTTGCCATCAATGCATATCCCGCCTCGTTGGGATGGACTTGGTCAGACCTTAAATTGTCGCTTTGCATAATGGTTTTGAGGCTTTCATCTTCGATAAGAATATCATTTTCTTTGGCAACATCATAGTAAAAATCAGGGACGTTAAAATTTAAAATATCGTACATTGGCACACCGACTAATAAGACATAGACCCCTTTACTTTGCGCTAATTTGACCATCTGAGTGATGTTTGCTTTGATGTTTGCCACGTCTTTTTTACGTAAAATATCATTCGCACCATGACACAACACTAAAATGTCAGGCTTGTAGGTCTCCAGCAAGGAAGGCAAGCGCGCAAGCCCTTGCTCACTTAATTCTCCTGATATACCTTCATTGATGACCGTGGTATGAAGGTATTGAGCGAGTAAAGAAGGGTAACTTTTTTCTTTGGGCGCGCCATAACCATAGGTAAGGCTGTCGCCAAAGGCAAGTATTTTGGTATCTAAAGGAAGGCTCAGTGACTGCACATCTACCTCTTTTGAGCTTTTATAGTAGTTAATGCCTACAATGATGAGTATGATGATAATAATATTGCGTAGATTAAAAATTTCCATGGCTTGATTGTAGCGTTTATCACTTGTTTTAGCAAACAAAGAGTACAATGCTTCTCTTTTTTTTAGAACCAATGATTACAAAATGTAATCCTAATATGATTGAAGATTCTAAGCCTTTCTCGTTTGAGCGCATCAATACAATTTTACTGGAACCGTATAACACAATGAAGGATGAATGTGAAACAGCAAAAGATTGACCTTATAGGCATTATATTTCTTTTAACGGCGATGCTCACGTGGGCAAGCTCGTTTATCGCACTGAAAGCGGCTATCGGACCTGTGGGACCTATGAGTGTTGTTTTTGGTCGTATGGTGATTGCAAGCCTCTGTTTTATCTATTTTATCCCCTCTTTTGCAAAACTTCCTTTCACCAAAAAAGATGTCAAATATATTTTGCTCCTAACCCTTTTTGAGCCATGTTTTTATTTTATCTTTGAAGCGAAAGCACTGCAACTCACCACCGCGTCTCAAGCAGGCATGATTACCTCGATGATGCCTCTTATGACGGCTATTGCGGCGGGCTTTGTTTTAAAAGAACACATCACCAACAAAGTTTTAATCGGCTCGTTTTTAGCGGTTATTGGTGCAATTTGGCTTAGTCTTGGAGCACAAAGCAGCGAACATGCGAGCAATCCCCTCTTAGGAAATTTTTTAGAATTCTGTGCGATGATTTGTGGTTCATGGTATGCTATTTCCGTACGCTATTTAAGCCAAAAGTTCTCTGCACTCTTTTTAACGGCAATTCAAGCCTTCATAGGCAGTATCTTCTTCGCACCGTTAGCCCTATGGGAATACTTCACCGTACCGATGCATTTAAATCTTGAAGTCTTTGGCTGGATCGTGTATTTAGGCGTCGTTGTAACACTTGGGGGTTATGGTATGTTTAACCTGGCTTTGAGTCGCATAGAAGCGGCGCGTGCTTCGGTTTTTGTCAATCTCATTCCTGTATTTACCGTACTTTTAGCTTATTTATTTTTAGGCGAAGTTTTAAGTCCAACAGAGATGACAGCCAGTATGGTCATTTTTGGAGGTATTATTGTCTCGCAGATGCCCACATTTAAAGTAAAAGAAAAACTGCTCTAGGTTTTACATGTAAAACCTATCTAACAGTCGCACTCATCGGCAAACGAATTGCCGATGGGTGTAGAGGGTGTCTTAAATAAACACCACGCACGCTTCGGTAGCGCCATGGGCTCCAATCACTAAAGATTGCTCAATATCAGCCGTTTTAGAAGGTCCACTGATAAAAAGTCCGAAGGTATCTTTTGCATCAAAGCCAATACGCGTATAGGCTTCATGCATCGTATGGACAATTTCACCTTTTGGCACAACAATCATTAATTTTTGGGCAATAAAATAAAGCGCACGATGCCTTGCATCGGCTTCTTTTATCCATACAGCCCCATTTTCTGCCACACCGAATTCGCCTTTAATAATCGCCAAATCAACATCTTCCAAACGATGAGGGTCATCCATTTCATTTGCTATTTTTGTGCTAACATCTAATCCCGCAATAGTGGAAACAATGACCGACGCATCTTGGTAATGCTCTTTGATATACGCCTTAAGGTCATCATAACTCTCCATAAATTCGGCATTGCCACCTACGCCACTCAGGGCTGTGGCAAATTTAGAACTGACACTATCAAATGTTGTATGCAAGATATTCACTTCAGGCAATGCTGAAACCCTGCTGGGTTTTGCTTCTTTAATCGCTTTTAAAATGGCTTCGCGTGAACTCATTTGATACCCTTTTTTGCTTTGTAAAGTTCTTTAAAACTGTTTTCAGGAAATGGTGGTAACTCTCTGTTTTTCCCCCATAAATTGAGCTTAGAATAGAGCAACGCTCTTGGCATCAATGGAACCATTTTACGAGCCATAAATCCAGCAAAGTCCATGAGTTTCGGACGCATCATCAGCCACGTTGCCATCTTCAACGCTTTATGTTTGACGGGGCTTAAATAACCAGCATCTACGACATCTTGGCGTTTAAGATACAGCTGTTGCGCTAAATCGACCTTCACAGGACAAACGTTCGAGCACGAAGAACAAAGCGAGCACGCAAACGGCAAGCTGTAATATTTTTTCAAATCGCGGCTTGGAGCAAGTGTCGAACCAATAGGTCCTGGGATGGTGTACCCATAACTGTACCCGCCGCTTCTTCGATAAATTGGACACGTATTAAGGCATGCACCGCAGCGAATACATTGAAGTGATTTAATATAGCGCGGTTGTCCCAAAATTTTTGATCGGCCATTATCGACAATGACCACATGCATCTGCCCACCTTCAACGGGACCGTGATAATGCGATGTATAGGTCGTAACAGGCTGACCGGTGGCACTTCTGGCAAGTAACCGTGTAAACACACTTAAATCTTTTAAACGAGGAATAATCTTTTCAATTCCCATACATGCGATATGCAGTTTTGGTAAACTCGCCCCCAAATCAGCATTGCCTTCATTGGTACACACGACCACACCGCCTGTTTCAGCGATAGCAAAATTGACACCCGTCATCGAAGCATCTGCACCCAAAAATTTTTCTCTAAGATGCGCACGTGCGGCGCGTGTTAAATAGGTCGGATCAGCATTGCCTTTTTGCGTGTGTAAAAATTTTTCAAACGTGGTTCCGACATCTTCTTTTTTAAGATGAATGGCAGGAAGCACGATGTGAGAAGGAGGCTCTTTGCGAAGCTGAACGATGCGCTCGCCAAGGTCGGTATCCACGACTTCAATGCCATGCTCTTCCAAATAAGGATTGAGATGACACTCTTCTGTAAGCATGGATTTGCTTTTAACAATCATTTTGACATTGTTAGAATGCAGTAAATCAAGGACAATTTTATTATGCTCTTTAGCATCTTTTGCCCAATGCACTTTGATGCCACGCGCCAATGCATTTTTCTCAAATTCTTCAAGATAGACATCAAGATTGCTTAATGTGTGGGCTTTGATTTTATCGGCAGTGTTTCTAAGCTCTTCCCACTCCAAAAGACTTTTTGCTTGGTTGTCACGTTTGACACGAACAAACCACAGAGCTTTATCATGCCATTTCATACGCTCAACATTGCTGGCAAATTTTTCAGCAAGTTCTGGATGGTTGATACTCATTGAACATCTCCTGCTAAGATTTGCGCGATATAGATGGTTTTAAGCGGCATTTTTTCACGGTCAATGACACCTTGCATGTGCATAAGGCACGACATATCCACACCGGTGATATATTCGCTCCCCGCATCAAGATGGTCTTGCAAACGTGCGCGCCCCATCGCGACACTCATGGCTTCTTCGGTGATGGCAAATGTTCCACCAAAACCACAACACTCATCGTTTCGTGTCAGTTCAGAATAGCTAATGCCTTCTACTTTATCCAATAACGTTTTAATTTTAGAAAATTCAGGAACATTCTTCTCACTCATACTTGCCATACCAAGTTCCCTATGCGCATGACAGCTGTTGTGAATACCGACTTTATGTGGGAATGTAGCGTTCATCGTCGTTGGTTTAATAACATCGTGTAAGAATTCAATGAGTTCGTACGTATGCGTGCGCATACGCTCAAAGCCTTCTCGTCCACTTAAGAACTGCGCGTAATTGTGACGTACCATACTGACACAACTACCACTGGGAGCTACAATATAATCGTAATCTTTAAAAATCTTAAAGAAGCGTTCTGCAAGTTCCCCTGCTTCTTTAGCACAGCCTGTGTTGGCTTGTGCTTGACCACAACAGGTCTGTTCCAATGGATATTCGACATCCAATCCCAAATTTTCGAGTACTTTGAGTGTTGCCATGGAAGCTTCTGGATACAACTCATTCATAAAACAGGGAATAAAAAGACCTATTTTCATAACCTCTCCACTAATGATTTTAGATTTATCGTAACACTATGGAGCGAATAAACGTATGATATTTTTTATGCGCCTAAAATATTTTGAAGAATGATTTCGATAAGTAACACCCCGACAAATAGGGCAACCATCACTAAAAAAAGCGTACTTTTTTTCATCGTGATGTGAAGGCTAATTTAACAGCCAATGCGGCGAAAACGGTACCGGCAATTCGGTTAAGAATTTTCTCACCATTTTTGGTTTTAGAAAACCAATGCCCTACACGTCCCGCCAAAAGAGCGATGAGGGAAAAAACCGTAAAAGCACATAGCATGAACAGTGCGCCTAGTACAAAAATTTGCACTGTCACATTCCCCGTTTGAGGATTGGTAAATTGAGGAAGAAATGCAAGAAAGAAGATAGAAACTTTTGGATTGGTGATATTCATAAAAATACCTCTTTTGTAGAGCGCTTGAAGCGATAGAGGTGTTTTATCGGTACTGAGTTTGCTTTTAGACGCATCTTTAAATGCCATGAACGCAAGATACAGCAAATAGCCAGCGCCAACAAATTTTAGGATGGTAAATGCCAATAAAGAGGTTTGAAAAATAACGGCAACACCTAATGCAACAGCTGTTGTATGAAAAACTAACCCACTGCAAAGTCCTAGAGCAATCACAATACCTGAGCGACTTCCCTTGACCATAGATTGGGTTAAGACAAATAAAATATCAGGTCCAGGAGCCAGTGCTAAAAGCGTGGAAGCCGTTACAAACATGATGATGGTTTGAAGGTCTAACATCGTCATTTCCTTTTACATGTAAAAATAAAAGACTATGATACCCTCAACTCTCTTAGATTATCCTCCAAGCTCCGCAATTTGCATCGAAAGCTTCATAATCTGGAGCATTAACGCATCTTTTTCACTTTGACTTGTTGTTTTAGAAAGTCTCTTTTGAAGAATTTTCAATCTGGCTTTGAGCGTTTCAACTAAACTGTGACTATCAGAAGATGTACTATTTGCCTTTAATTTAGAGACACTAAAAGGCGAAAGCGCATTATTATTGCTTGTGGTTGTTTGATTATTGCTCTTTTGAGTTTCACTTGATGCAGGTGGCGTAATTGCAAAATCAAGATGCGACATCCAACCACTTTTTCCATCTTCAAAAAGAACCACGCTGCTTTTTTGAAGAGCTCCATTGTTGTCTGCTCCATTTCTATACGTAAATTTTGAATCGGTGGAATCAAGCAACAGCGCCCCTACTTTGGCTTGATTCAGCGTCATGAGCTGGTCTTGTACAGCATTTTTTTGCCATATCATTAACTTTGAAAAAACGCTATCGTTTTCATCGATCCATCCATTGCCATCTTCATCATACGCACTTAAATCAGCAAAACCATCACCGCTTTTGGTTCCAAAGAGTTCACTGCCATTATCAATTTTGCCATTACCATTCAAATCCAATGCGAGAAATCCGCTGTTTTTTTCAAGCAATGAAATGTCTTCATTTTTTCCATCACGGTTAAGGTCAAACGAAAAGGTCTCTGTTTTATCCACAGAAGCCAATTTCCCATCAAGGCTGATGACTAAAGGGTCTGTCATAATAGGAATATCTTGCCATGTCTCGAGTTTATAACTATCAAAACGTGCAAGTGAACTTTGCTGTGAGAGAGTGATTGTTTTGCCATCCATTGTCTTAACAATGCCTTGCGCTATGACATTGAGTGCTTCACTCTCTTGAACACTCGCGAGCGTATGCACTTGGGTCGCTGTTTGAGTGCTAAGAGCACTACTGTTTTGTACCTCATTATGACTGTTAAACAGTAAGATGGAAGATGAATCAATACGCATCGTTTTTCTTTCATAAAAATATTTTAAAATTAAATCGGCAAAATCGCAGTATAATGAACATGGTTTCTCTCTATTTTTTATGAAAGGAGACGCTATAGAAACTTCACATTCTTATTCTCTAACCGAAGAGATTTGGCATAGTATTACCCACGGCTTAGGGCTTTTACTCAGTGTAAGCGCTTTAACGCTTCTCACTGTTTTTGCCGCACAAAGCGGTGATGGTACAAAAATCGCAAGTGCTTTAGTTTTTGGTATTGCACTCATTGTCATGTACGGTGCTTCCACGCTCTATCATGCGATACGCCTTCCAAATGCCAAAGCCATTTTAAGACAAGCAGACCACTGCGCTATTTACATTCTTATAGCAGGAACCTATACACCGATTTCTCTTTTAGGGATTAAAGGCACATGGGGATGGACTCTGTTTGGTATTGCATGGGGCATTGCGACAGTCGGTATGAGCTTAAAATTGCTCTATCCTAAACGTTTTCATGTCTTAGCAGTTAGCCTATACGCATTGATGGGATGGATGGTTGTTATTGCGGCCAAGCCTTTAATAAACAACCTAGACACATTGCCACTTTCCTTACTACTCACGGGTGGCATTATTTACACGGTAGGAATTGCGTTTTATGTTTGGAAAAAGCTTTACTTAAGTCATGCCATTTGGCATTTCTTTGTACTCGGTGGGTCAATTTTTCACTTTTTTGCAGTGTTGCTCTTAATTCAAAATTAACCCTTAGCTTTTATCAGATATTTATCATAGATTTCCTATAAAATGAGTAGAGATTTGGACCATACAAACAAAAAAGGGGTGTGCGATGAATGTCTATGAATATGCGATGAACGTTGAGAGAGATGGCGAAAGGTACTACAGAGAACTGGCATCTAAAACAGATGATGTGGGCTTACAGTCAATCTTAAACATGCTTGCGGAAGAAGAAGTAAAGCATTACGTTATATTTGAAAAGATGAGTAAAAACTTAATTATTCCGACACAAGCTAAAGTCGATATTTTTAAGCACACTCAAAATATTTTTCAAAAAATGAAAAATGAAAATCAGCTTCCTAGTTTCACCAATGACCAAATAGAACTCTACAAAAGTGCTTTTCGCTCAGAAGAGAGCAGCTATAAATTCTATACCGAAAAAGCGTTGATGTTAGAAGAAGGTGAACAAAAAAATGCTTTTTTACGTATTGCAGAAGAAGAGCGACAGCATATGGTTTTGATTGAAAACCTTATCGAGTATATCTCAGCACCTGAGGCTTGGATTGAAAATGCCGAGTTTAACCATCTCAGCGAAAAAACCGTTCAAAATCAAGCCAACTACTAACCTTATACATGTAAAAGCCCAAAACACTGTTTTGGGCTAAATCAACGTATCAAAGCCTATCTTCTTTTTCAACGCTTCAATCAAAACTGAAATGACTAAACAGATGCCAAGCAACACGGCAAAAATGAGTACTGGATAATGAAAGCTATAAATAAAATCAGGGAAATAGTAATAGTAGATAAACGTATGAAATAAAAAGATGTTAAACGAATGAATGCCCACAAACTCAAAGGCTTTTTTTGCCCATGTTGAGACAACAACCAATTCGCTCGTCCAAAAAATCAATAAAATAGCAAAGAAAGTATCGGCTCTGATACTATCAAACAGATAACCATTTTGACGATACCATGCCACAAAAACCGTTAAAACAGCCAGCGTTAAAAAGCGTCCTTTTCCTTGTTTATCCAACCACCGTAGCATGACAACAAATCCATTGGTTTTAGATAAATATACCCCCATCGTAAAAGGAAAAATCCAATCATTCACCAAAGGAATGGGAACAAAGAGCAAAACAACACTAAAGAGTACAAACCAAATATGGAAACGATTCGTTAAGGTATAAATTAAAGGGAAAATAGCATACAAAACGATGATAAGGCTCATAAACCACCACGTGGCATTATACCCATACCCTACATCGGTAAACATATGAATGCCTAGCATCTGAATAAAAAAACCGCGATACATGTGCTCACCATACACACTTTCCAAAGACCGGTCCATAAACCAAACGCCAAAAGGAACAAACAAAAGCGCAATCAACCAATAATTCATATAAAGTTTCACGACGCGACGTTTATAAAATGAAAGCAGATTTAATCCTTTGCGCTTCACTGATTCTGCTAAGCCATAGCCGCTTAGAACAACGTAAATCCCTACACACACTTTTGCCAACAGTGCGGTTTGATAAACGATAAAACCTTCCTCAGGTCTTTCGTAAAAAAGGTGATGCCACAAAATGAGCATCAACGCCATACCTTTACTTGCATTGGTAATAGAGACATCAAACTTTTCTAAAACCATATTTGCCCGCCTTTATGCAATTAGAAATTTATGCGCATCATACTCTAAAATCACTTATTATGATACAATTTTTACCGATAAACACAAGGGATACATTTGGTGAAAACTCTTCTATGCTGGATGGTACTGTTCAGCACACTGTCGGCTTCTTTGCAACAACCCTCCTCCACATTAAGTCCCGAAGCGGCTCAATACATCAAACATCATCCAAGAGTAAGAGTTTGTGTTAATCCAGCTTTTTCTCCTTTTGAAGTTCTAACACTTGAAGGGAAACACGAAGGCATTGCGGCGGATTTATTGCGCCTTGTGGCACAAAAAACAGGACTCAATCTTCAAATTATCCAATCCTACACCAAAGAAGAGAGCTTTGAGAGGGCTCGTAAAAATGAATGCGATATTGTTAATTTTATCACACGAACTCAAGAACGTGACACATGGCTACTCTTTAGCGAACCTATTTTTATTGACCAAAATGTCTTAATTACACGAGAAGAACATGCGGGTATTGACGATTTGCACGCTGTCTTTAATGAATCACTGGTGGTCACAAAAGAAACGCCCTTTTTAAGCCAACTGGACGATAGCTTTCCAAATCTCTCCATCTTTACGGTTACTTCGGCGGAAGATGCTCTTTTGATGGTTCTTAATAAAAAAATAGACATTACGATTCGCCCTTTGATGGTCGCGGCACACACCATTAAACGTCAAGGGCTTTTCAACCTTAAAGTAGCGGGAACACTCGATGGATTTGACTCTGTTTATCGCATTGGCATTACACAAAATAATATGCTTCTGCGTGAAATAATCAATCAAGGGATTGCCGCAATTACTTCGGCTGAGAAAGAAGCTATTATCAATAAATATGCTCCTATTACTGTTCAAAAAAAAATTAATTCCAAAATCATTTACGGCATTATAGGCGGCGGTATCACTCTTATCTGGATTGTTCTTTTATGGAACTATCTTTTGCAACGTAAGGTGGAAGAAGCGGTTAAACTAAACCTTGAAAACCAAAAAATCATCTTACAACAAGCCAAGCAAGCAGAACTAGGAAGTCTGATCGGCAACATCTCGCATCAGTGGAGAGAACCACTCTCAAATCTTAGTAGTATCAATTTAATGCTCATGGCTTTTTTAGAACATCACCAAGAGATTGATAAAGAGATGTGGCAACAAAAACTTAAAAGTGTTGAAAACACACTTGATTTTATGTCTCAAACCATGCAAGATTTTCTTGAATTTTACAAACCATCGACGATTCGCCAATATTTTAATGCTTCTGAGTCTATAAGGCAAACGCTGTCTATCATAGAAACAAATATCTTAGCGGACAATGTGCACATCGAACTCCAAGGGGACATGAATGTGGAACTTTTTGGCATAAAAAATGAATACATGCAGGTTTGGCTCAATATTATTAACAATGCCATGCATGCTTTTGGAGAAAAAAATGTGCAAAAACGTAAAATTGTTGTAACAATTGATTCGGCAATGATTACATTTTGTGACAATGCCAAAGGGAAAATCTATGAAGAAAATCTCTCAAAAGGGGTTGGGCTTTCTATGTGTAAAACAATTTTACAAAAATACAATAAGAAAATCTCATTTCGTAACACAGAAGAAGGTGTATGTGTCACAATTTTGCTAAACGCCTAAACGATACCCCGCTTCCGCAACGGTTTGAATAAAATTTTTACCCACTTTTTTACGAAAGCGCATGATGAAATTTAAGAGGGCTTGGTCGCTGACTTCATCGAAATCCCAGAGTGTTTCATGCATCATCGCTTTACTCACGACTCTGTTTTGGTTCTCAATCAACAGCTCGACTAACGCCGTCTCTTTTTTATTCAAATCAATTTTATACCCTTCATTGGTAAATAAGATACGATTATGTTTATCAAAGGCATAACCGTTTTTGAGCAAAATATGATCTGACATATTTAACGTCGTAGTGCAACGATTGAGTGTATCGATGAGCTCTTGGTATTTCACGGGTTTAAGCAGATATGCGGTGAGATTAAGCGGGATAGCCCGCAGTAAAAACTCTTCACTTTTGTTGCCACTTAAGACAATAATCGGTATCGTGGTATTGGTTTGACGCACTGATTCAATGAAGCTTAGACCATTTTCATGATGCAACTTAATATCACAAATTATAATATCAATTTTTTGAGTTTGGAGGGCGTCAAGAGCCGCTGTAATGGTCTTACAATGAAAGATTTTATTAACAAAAAGTCCTAAAAGCGTCATAAAATTTTGCGCAAATTCTTCGTTATCTTCAACAAATAGGATATGTCTCTCTTTGAGCGTGTATAACATATTTTATCCGCAATCTTTTTATTTTATTATAGCGATTCAATCGTAATGATACCTTTAAAAAGTGTTCAAATTCATTTCATACATATCTCAATCATATCTCACTTTGATAAATACTCATGTTATTGATATGTGATACCGCCATCGTATAATGCAGCTTATATGAGACAAGGTGTCTTGTCATAGGTACATCAAACGGTGAAGATACGCTATCTTCTAACGCTATACATTTCACAATAGGAGGATCATTGTGATTACTTTTCTTTGTTCCATCGTTATACTCGTTATTGGGTATTTCACGTATGGTAAATTTGTCGAGAAGACATTTGGAATGGACCCTAATCGACCCACTCCTGCAGTTGCACAAGCAGATGGCGTTGATTTTGTTCCTATGAACACATGGAAAGTTTATCTTATCCAGTTTCTAAACATTGCAGGACTTGGACCTGTATTTGGACCAATCATGGGTGCGCTTTATGGACCAGCCGCATTCTTGTGGATTGTATTTGGTGCCATTTTTGCAGGTGGCGTACATGATTATATGTCAGGTATGATGTCTGTTCGCGATAAAGGTAAAAGTATCGCTGAACTTGCAGGTGATTATTTGGGTGAGACCAGTCGTTACGCAATGCTAATTGTCAGTATTATGCTTCTTTTGTTCGTTGGTGTTGTTTTTATCGTAGGCCCAGCGGCACTGCTTGCTAACTTGACATTCAATCCTGGTGGCGAAGGTGTTTTTACAGGCACAATTTTTGCCAACAAAACATTCTGGATTGCAATTATCTTCATTTACTATTTCATCTCAACCATTTATCCTATTGATAAAATCATCGGTAGAATTTATCCATTCTTTGGTGCTGTTTTAATGTTTATGGCATTTGGCGTGGGTGGCGCTATGATTTTTCATGGTTTAGCAATTCCTGAAATCACAGATATTGCTAATATTACGCATCCAAAAGGCACACCGATTTGGCCAGCACTTTTCTTTACCATTAGTTGTGGAGCACTC
Organism: Sulfurospirillum sp. E15m; assembly: GCF_059415145.1. NCBI lineage: Bacteria > Pseudomonadati > Campylobacterota > Epsilonproteobacteria > Campylobacterales > Sulfurospirillaceae > Sulfurospirillum > Sulfurospirillum sp. E15m. The sequence continues at coordinate 2,286 of NZ_JCAHZS010000009.1, read as the reverse complement.
AGTGGTTTCCATGCAACACAATCTCCATTGATGGCACGTACGCTTAAAAATGAAAATCTTGGTCGTAAAGTATTTTACGGTGCAATGATTTCAGAAGCAGTGATTGCGATGATTTGGGCGGCAGTGGGTATGGCATATTTCCCTGATGGCGTTCAAGGATTAAGCGGTGTTCTTGCAAAAGGTGGACCAGGTTTAGTGGTTAATGAAGTCACCATTGGTTATCTTGGCATTTTTGGTGGATTATTAGCGATTTTAGGCGTTATTGTTGCACCAATTACCTCTGGTGATACAGCATTTCGTGCAATTCGTTTAGCGATTTCAGATCGTTTTAAGATTCCTCAAATTAAACTTACCAATCGTTTGACTATTTCTCTTCCTATTTTTGTGATTGCCTTTTTTATCACACAAATTGATTTTGCTTCTATCTGGAAATACTTTACATTTTCCAACCAAATGTTAGCAGCATTCTCTCTTTGGACAGCAACAGCATATTTAGTCAAACACGGAAGAAATTTCTGGATTGCAGCTGTTCCAGGTACGTTCATTACGGCAAGTTTGGTGGGTTATATTTTAACAGCCAAAGAGTTTCCTTTTGGACTCAGCCATGATGTAGCCGTCAATAGTGGTTTAGCAACTGCGGTTGCCATTACCATCTATTTGGTTAAACTTGGTATTGCGCATAAACGTAAATTTGCAAACGCATAATTTTTAACGATACAGGCTTTTTAGCCTGTATCCTACTTTTACATGTAAAGTTTTTTTATGAATGAAATAACCTTAATTGCTCCCAATACTTCCTTACAGGGTAAGATTACATCCCAACAGCCTATCGTGATACAAGCTCAAATAGAAGGACAACTTTATTCTGACACATCCGTTACCGTTGATATCAGTGGTCAATGTAAAGGTGAAATTGTCGCTAAAGAGATTGTTATTAAAGGTTTTTTTGAAGGCAAAGCCACGTGTGATCTTCTGACGATTTGCAACGGAGGAATCTTTAAAGGAGATATCAAAAGCCACCTCTTAGTCATCGAACAAAAAGGCTCTTTTGAAGGTAGCCGCCATATTATTGAACCACAATGGAACTCTCCCAAAAAAGAGAGAGAACCCATCGCCCATCTTGATACGGAAAATATTTTACTCTAAGCCCTCAGGATACAAAACTGCCTGAAAACGTTCGATATTCTCTTCTATCGCATCGTCTTTATAAACAGCGCTAATCACCGAATACATTGCAATATCATGCGCAGCTAAGAGATGGATGTTCTCTTGAGTGATCCCACCAATGGCACAAATGGGTGTATCCAATTGTTTTTTGGCATCGGCAAGCATCGCATAAGGAATCGTTGCCGCATGGGGCTTGGTAGGTGAAGGGAAAAATGCGCCAAAAGCAACATAATCAGCGCCTAAAGACGCATATTTTTTTGCACGTTCTATATCGCCATAACAAGAAACTCCAATGATTTTATCTGCGCCAAGCACAGCGCGCGCCTCTTCGTAACTCACATCATCCTCACCGATATGTAATCCATCGGCATTCATCTTAAACGCCACGTCTAGCCTATCGTCAATAATAAAAAGCGCTTCATACACATCGCATAAAGCTTGAAGACGTATGCATTGTTTTTCGGCTTCTTCATCGCTGGCATATTTATCGCGATACTGAATGACTTTAACGCCTGATTTTAATACACGTTCTACTTGCTCTAAAATAGTTTCTTCGGGGGTTAAACTAGCATCGGTGAGGACATAAAGTCCTTTAAGAAGGGTTTTATCTAGCATGCTCACTCTCTTGTTTTTGAAAGAGATTTTACTCAGAAAAACTTAAAATGCCCAAACATAGCAACGTTGTTTGAGCATTTTAAAAAAACAATTATGACTTAAACTTACCTAGCTCGTTGTTGAGATTTTCTGTCATAACATGTAAATGTTCACTGGCTTGAGAGACATTATCGATACTGCCTACATTCTCTTTAGAGATGGCATTAATCTTTTCTATCTCTTCCACAATGAGTTTAATTTTATCGGAAGTCTCAATAAAGTTATCTACATTATAGTGACTCTCATCAATCGTTTTATGAATAATATTCGCCACATTATTCATTCCTTCTTGCAACTCATTGGATAGGGTTGAAAGCGCATGCACATCTGCCGCATTGGCAGCAATATCTGTGTTGGCATCCATAATGGATTGAACCACCACATTAATGGTGGCATCAATCTCCACCAAACTTTTTTGGGTACGCTCAGCCAATTTTCTTACTTCATCGGCCACAACGGCAAATC